>NZ_CP015600.1:6113159-6441449 GCF_001647715.1 Pseudomonas antarctica | reverse complement strand
GGCCCGTTGTGGACGAACCAGGTAACAACGCCATGAAACGTACTTTCCAACCAAGCACCATCAAACGCGCCCGTACTCACGGCTTCCGTGCTCGCATGGCTACCAAGAACGGCCGTGCTGTCCTGTCGCGTCGCCGCGCCAAAGGTCGTGCGCGTCTGGCAGTTTGATAATCCGGTACTGGTGGTGAGTCAGGACTTCAGTCGGGAAAAGCGTCTGCTTACACCCCGGCACTTCAAGGCAGTCTTTGACTCCCCCACCGGCAAGGTTCCGGGGAAAAATCTCCTGCTCCTTGCGCGTAACAACGATCTGGATCACCCCCGTCTCGGGTTGGTGATTGGCAAGAAGAGCGTAAAGCTCTCCGTTGAGCGCAATCGCCTCAAGCGTCTGATGCGCGAATCGTTTCGCCTCCACCAGGACACTCTGGTTGGTTGGGATATTGTTATCGTCGCGCGCAAAGGCTTGGGGGATGTAGAAAACCCCGAATTGATTCAGCATTTCGGCAAGCTCTGGAAACGTTTGGCGCGTACTAACAAGCCAGCACCAGCAGTCAGCACCGAAACTGTAGGGGTAGACAGCACCAATGCGTAAACTGGCCCTCGTTCCGATCCAGTTTTACCGTTATGCCATTAGTCCTCTGATGGCCGACCACTGTCGTTTCTACCCCAGTTGTTCCTGCTACGCGTTAGAGGCCATAGAAAATCATGGTCTTCTGCGCGGTGGCTGGCTGGCCTTTCGTCGTTTAGGCCGCTGTCATCCGTGGAATCCCGGTGGTTTCGACCCGGTTCCACCTATCCCTACCTCCCGTTCTTCTTCGATGGCCGAGTAATCATGGATATTAAACGCACGATCCTGATCGTCGCCCTGGCAATCGTGTCCTACGTCATGGTTCTTAAGTGGAACCAGGACTACGGCCAAGCTGCCCTGCCGACTCAGAATGTTGCTACCAATCAGGCTGCGCCGGCTATTCCGGACACCCCGTTGGGTAACAATGCGTCCGCGAGTGCCGATGTTCCCAGCGCGAATGGCGAGACAAGCGCCCCTCTAGAAACGCCAGTGGTCACCAACAAAGACCTCATCCACGTGAAAACGGATGTGCTCGACCTGGCTATCGACCCACAAGGTGGTGATATCGCGCAGTTGAAACTGCCGCTGTATCCACGTCGCCAAGACCATCCAGATGTTCCGTTCCAACTGTTCGATAACGGTGGTGAACGTACTTATCTGGCACAAAGTGGCCTGACCGGCACTGACGGTCCGGATGCTCGTGCTACCGGTCGTCCGGTTTATTCGACCGAACAGAAGACTTATCAACTGGCTGATGGCCAGAACCAGCTGAATGTCGACCTGAAATTCAGTCAGGACGGCGTCAACTACATCAAGCGTTTCAGTTTCACCCGTGGTTTGTACGATTTGAAGGTCACTTACCTGATCGACAACGAAAGCGCCAAACCGTGGACGGGCAACCTGTTTGCCCAGCTCAAGCGTGACAACAGTGCCGATCCTTCTTCCAGCACCGCCACCGGCACCGCGACTTACCTGGGCGCCGCCCTGTGGACAAGTAGCGAGCCGTACAAAAAAGTGTCGATGAAAGACATCGACAAGGGCGCGCTGAAAGAAACAGTCCAAGGTGGATGGGTCGCCTGGTTGCAGCACTACTTCGTGACCGCATGGATTCCGAACAAGGGTGAAGCCAACCTGGTTCAAACCCGCAAAGACAGCCAAGGCAACTACATCATTGGTTTTACTGGCCCGGCGTTGACCGTCGCTCCAGGTGCCAAGGCCGAAACCAGCGCCACTCTGTATGCCGGCCCGAAAAGTCAGGCCGTGCTGAAAGAGTTGTCCCCAGGTCTGGAATTGACTGTGGACTACGGCATTCTGTGGTTCATTGCCCAGCCAATCTTCTGGTTGCTGCAACATATCCACAGCATCGTCGGTAACTGGGGCTTCTCGATCATCTTGCTGACCATGCTGATCAAAGGGATCTTCTTCCCTCTGTCTGCAGCCAGCTACAAGTCGATGGCGCGTATGCGTGCCGTGGCTCCGAAACTGGCCGCTCTGAAAGAGCAACATGGCGATGATCGGCAGAAAATGTCGCAGGCCATGATGGAGCTGTACAAGAAAGAGAAGATCAACCCGCTGGGTGGATGCTTGCCGATTCTGGTGCAGATGCCGGTGTTCCTGTCGCTGTACTGGGTACTCCTGGAAAGCGTGGAAATGCGCCAGGCTCCGTTCATGCTGTGGATAACTGACCTGTCGATCAAAGACCCGTTCTTTATCCTGCCGATCATCATGGGCGCAACCATGTTTATCCAGCAGCGCTTGAACCCGACTCCGCCGGACCCGATGCAAGCCAAGGTAATGAAAATGATGCCAATCATCTTCACCTTCTTCTTCCTGTGGTTCCCAGCAGGTCTGGTGCTGTACTGGGTGGTCAACAACTGCCTGTCGATCTCTCAACAGTGGTACATCACACGTAAAATTGAAGCGGCTACCAAAGCTGCGGCATAATTTACTGTGTGGATAACCACTCAAGACGCCCCCTAGTGGGGCGTTTTGCTTTCCGTCACTTTTGTTCTGGAACCTGCTGATGAGCGCTCCTCGTGAAACCATCGCCGCTGTCGCTACCGCTCAAGGTCGTGGCGGTGTGGGTATCGTTCGAATTTCCGGGCCCCTCGCCAGCGTGGCAGCCCAGGCCATCAGCGGCCGCGAGTTGAAACCCCGATACGCTCACTACGGCCCATTTCTGGATGCCGATGACACGGTACTGGATGAAGGCCTGGCCCTGTATTTTCCTGGGCCAAATTCCTTCACGGGTGAGGATGTACTGGAATTACAAGGCCACGGCGGCCCGGTTGTATTGGATATGTTGCTACAGCGCTGCCTGCAGTTAGGTTGCCGCCTGGCTCGTCCGGGAGAGTTCAGCGAGCGGGCATTTCTCAACGATAAGCTTGACCTGGCCCAGGCCGAAGCGATTGCTGACCTTATCGAGGCCAGCTCTGCACAAGCGGCGCGCAATGCGCTGCGCTCGCTGCAGGGGGCTTTTTCCATGCGTGTGCACAACCTGACCGAGCAACTGATCAGCTTGCGCATCTACGTTGAAGCAGCCATTGATTTCCCGGAGGAAGAAATCGACTTCCTCGCCGATGGCCATGTCCTGGCAATGCTCGATAAAGTTCGTGATGAGTTATCCACAGTGCTGCGTGAAGCCGGACAGGGCGCATTACTGCGTGACGGCATGACGGTAGTGATTGCCGGTCGTCCGAATGCGGGCAAGTCCAGCCTGCTGAATGCCCTGGCAGGTCGTGAAGCCGCCATCGTTACCGAAATCGCCGGCACCACCCGGGATATATTGCGTGAACATATCCACATCGATGGCATGCCGCTGCACGTGGTTGATACCGCCGGCTTACGCGATACCGATGACCAGGTGGAAAAGATCGGCGTGGAACGCGCACTCAAGGCCATCGGCGAAGCGGATCGGGTGCTGCTGGTGGTGGATGCCACGGCGCCGGAGGCCGTGGATCCTTTTGCCTTGTGGCCGGAATTCCTTGAGCAGCGACCTGACCCGGCCAAAGTGACCTTGATCCGCAACAAGGCGGATCTGACTGGCGAAGCCATCGCCATGGAAACCAGCGAAGATGGCCACGTCACCATCAGCCTGAGTGCCAAGTCGGCCGGCGACGGCCTGGAGTTGTTGCGCGATCATCTCAAGGCCTGCATGGGCTATGAGCAGACCTCGGAAAGCAGCTTCAGTGCACGCCGCAGGCACCTGGAGGCGCTGCGTCATGCCAGCGTGGCGTTGGAGTACGGTCGGGCTCAGCTGACGTTGGCGGGCGCAGGAGAGCTGCTGGCTGAGGATTTACGTCAAGCGCAGCAGCTGCTGGGCGAAATTACCGGTGCATTCAGCTCCGATGATCTTCTGGGAAGGATCTTTTCCAGCTTCTGCATCGGTAAATAACCCTTCGTTGTCCACAGACAGGCCATTCGCGCCTGTCTGTTTCGCCCGCTCCAGGGCATTTCATTCCATCTTTTGATTCACCACTGTGCCTATGGCGGCTTTTGTGTGGGCGCTATTTGGCCATGTGGGCAAATTTCTGTGGATTAAGCCCTGTGAATAACCGCCCTTGTGCCCGGTTGATAACGGGGCTTGAAACCTGAGTAAAAACCCCCTTGTGGATAACCACCTGTTTAATCCACAGGCTTAAAGCACTTATCCAAGGGCCTCATTGGCACATGACCACAGACTTTTGAATCTCTGTACACATTGTAAATAAAGGCCTTTAGAGATCTATCCACAGAAAGTAGGCTCAGTAGAAATAAACATAAAAACAAAGATCTTATAAGATTCTTCTCTTTTAATTTCTATTGTCAGTGATTCATCCACAGCTGGTTAAATTTTGTGCAAAGGGTTCTTTAGGAAGGGCTAAGTCCCTATACTTGCCGCCAAAGCTCTAAAACTCTTTCAACAATCAATTCCTGATTACCTACATAAGCAGGCACGAGGTGCGTGGTGGATTTCCCTTCCCGTTTTGAAGTGATCGTCATCGGCGGCGGTCATGCCGGTACCGAGGCAGCACTGGCCTCAGCACGCATGGGCGTCAAAACCCTGTTGCTGACGCACAACGTGGAAACCCTCGGAGCCATGAGTTGCAACCCCGCCATTGGTGGGATCGGCAAAAGTCATCTGGTCAAAGAAATCGACGCCCTTGGCGGTGTCATGGCCATGGCTACCGACAAAGGTGGTATTCAATTTCGCGTGCTCAACAGCCGCAAAGGCCCGGCCGTACGGGCTACTCGGGCACAGGCAGACCGCATCCTGTACAAGGCCGCGGTACGTGAAACCCTGGAAAACCAGCCGAACCTGTGGATATTTCAGCAAGCAGCGGATGACCTGATCGTCGAACAGGACCAAGTACGCGGTGTTGTCACCCAAATGGGCCTGCGTTTCCTCGCAGAATCGGTGGTGTTGACCACCGGTACGTTCCTTGGCGGACTTATCCACATCGGCATGCAGAATTATTCCGGTGGCCGCGCCGGTGATCCACCGTCGATTGCCTTGGCAAAACGCCTGCGCGAGTTACCACTGCGTGTTGGCCGCTTGAAAACCGGGACCCCGCCGCGTATCGACGGGCGCTCTGTGGATTTCTCGGTAATGACCGAACAAGCCGGCGATACGCCGATCCCGGTGATGTCGTTCATGGGTTCCAAAGAACAGCACCCGAAACAGGTCAGCTGCTGGATTACCCACACCAACGCCCGGACCCACGAAATCATTGCCGCGAACCTTGATCGTTCGCCGATGTATTCCGGGGTGATTGAAGGTATTGGCCCGCGTTATTGCCCATCGATCGAAGACAAGATCCACCGCTTTGCCGACAAGGAAAGCCACCAGGTCTTCATCGAACCCGAAGGCTTGACCACCCACGAGCTTTATCCGAACGGGATTTCCACTTCCTTGCCGTTCGACGTGCAAATCCAGATCGTGCAGTCGATTCGTGGCATGGAAAACGCGCACATCGTGCGCCCGGGCTACGCCATCGAGTACGACTACTTCGACCCGCGTGACCTGAAGTACAGCCTCGAAACCAAAGTCATCGGCGGCTTGTTCTTCGCCGGGCAAATCAATGGCACCACCGGTTACGAAGAAGCCGGCGCCCAAGGTTTGCTGGCCGGGACCAACGCAGCGCTGCGTGCGCAGGGCAAAGACAGCTGGTGCCCGCGTCGCGATGAGGCGTACATCGGCGTATTGGTCGACGACCTGATTACCCTGGGTACCCAGGAACCGTACCGGATGTTTACGTCCCGGGCGGAATACCGCCTGATCCTGCGCGAAGACAACGCTGACCTGCGCTTGACCGAAAAAGGTCGCGAGCTGGGTTTGGTCGATGACGCACGCTGGGCCGCTTTCTGCAAAAAACGCGAAAGCATCACGCTGGAAGAGCAGCGCCTGAAAAGTACCTGGGTTCGCCCGGGCACCGAGCAGGGCGACGCGATTGCCGAAAAATTCGGCACGCCGCTGACCCACGAATACAACTTGCTGAACCTGCTGTCCCGTCCGGAAATCGACTACGCTGGTCTGGTCGAAGTGACAGGCCACGGTGCCGAAGACCCACAAGTCGCCGAGCAAGTTGAAATCAAGACCAAGTACGCCGGGTACATCGACCGCCAGCAGGATGAGATCGCTCGACTGCGCGCCAGTGAGAACACCAAGCTGCCTGTGGATATCGATTACACCGGGATTTCCGGGTTGTCGAAAGAAATTCAAAGCAAGCTGGGGATAACTCGGCCGGAAACATTGGGTCAGGCTTCACGTATTCCCGGCGTCACCCCGGCAGCGATTTCGTTGTTGATGATTCATTTGAAAAAACGCGGCGCGGGCCGTCAGTTGGAGCAAAGCGCTTGAGTTCGTTGGTCACCTCGCAACACGCCGAAGAGTTATCCACAGGTGCACGCCAGTTGGGTGTTGACCTGACTGCAGCCCAGCACGAGTTGCTGCTGGGCTATCTGGCCCTTTTGATCAAATGGAACAAGGCTTACAACCTGACTGCGGTACGCAATCCTGACGAAATGGTTTCCCGACATTTGCTCGACAGCCTGAGCGTGATGCCGTTTATCGAAAACGGTCGCTGGCTCGATGTTGGCAGTGGCGGAGGCATGCCAGGCATTCCGCTGGCCATCCTGTTTCCGGACTCGCAAGTGACGTGCCTGGACAGCAACGGCAAGAAAACCCGCTTCCTGACTCAGGTCAAGCTCGAGCTCAAGTTGGATAACCTGCAAGTTATCCACAGCCGGGTCGAAGAATTCACGCCTGAATTGCCTTTCAATGGAATTGTTTCCCGGGCGTTCAGCAGCATGGAGAACTTCAGTAACTGGACGCGCCATTTGGGCGACCGCGACACCCGCTGGCTGGCAATGAAGGGCGTTCATCCAAGCGACGAGCTGCTAGCATTGCCGGCAGACTTCCACCTCGATAGCGAACACGCCTTGGCCGTACCCGGTTGCCAAGGCCAACGCCATCTGCTGATACTGCGCCGCACGGCATGATTGGGAACACAAGCAAGAATGGCTAAGGTATTCGCGATAGCGAACCAGAAAGGTGGCGTGGGCAAAACCACCACCTGCATCAACCTCGCAGCATCCCTGGTTGCTACCAAGCGCCGGGTGTTGTTGATCGATCTCGATCCACAGGGCAACGCCACCATGGGTAGCGGTGTGGATAAACACGGCCTGGAAAACTCGGTCTACGACTTGCTGATCGGCGAGTGCGACCTGGCCCAGGCCATGCACTACTCCGAACACGGCGGTTATCAACTGCTGCCGGCCAACCGTGATTTGACGGCGGCGGAAGTGGTGCTGCTGGAAATGCAGATGAAAGAAAGCCGTCTGCGCAGCGCCTTGGCGCCGATCCGCGAGAACTACGATTACATTTTGATCGACTGCCCACCGTCGCTGTCGATGCTGACGTTGAACGCATTGGTTGCAGCCGACGGGGTGATTATCCCCATGCAGTGCGAGTACTTCGCGCTCGAAGGGTTGAGTGACCTTGTGGATAACATCAAGCGTATCGCTGAACTGCTCAACCCGAACCTGCAAATCGAAGGCCTGCTGCGCACGATGTATGACCCGCGTCTGAGCCTGATGAACGATGTGTCGGCGCAGCTCAAGGAACACTTTGGCGATCAGCTTTACGACACCGTGATCCCACGTAACATCCGTTTGGCCGAAGCGCCGAGCTATGGCATGCCCGCGCTGGCGTACGACAAATCATCGCGTGGTGCCATTGCCTACCTGGCATTGGCCGGCGAGATGGTTCGCCGTCAACGCCGCAACTCACGCACCGCTGCTGCCCAGCCAACTTAAGGAATCCCCATGGCCGTCAAGAAACGAGGTCTCGGACGTGGACTGGATGCACTGCTGAGTGGTCCGACTGTCACTTCGCTTGAAGAACAAGCGGTGCAGGCCGAAGAGCGCGAGCTGCAACACCTGCCGCTGGACCTGATCCAGCGCGGTAAATACCAGCCACGCCGGGATATGGACCCCCAGGCGCTGGAAGAACTGGCCAATTCGATCAAGGCCCAGGGCGTGATGCAGCCGATCGTGGTACGCCCGATCGGTGGTGGCCGCTTCGAAATCATTGCCGGTGAACGCCGCTGGCGTGCCAGCCAGCAGGCCGGTAAGGAAACCATCCCGGCGATGGTGCGCGATGTGCCAGACGAAACCGCCATTGCCATGGCGTTGATCGAAAACATCCAGCGTGAAGACCTCAACCCGATCGAAGAAGCGATCGCGTTGCAGCGCTTGCAGCAGGAATTTCAGCTGACCCAACAACAAGTGGCCGATGCGGTGGGTAAATCCCGCGTGACTGTGTCCAACTTGTTGCGTTTGATCGCACTGCCGGAAGTTATCAAGACCATGTTGTCCCACGGCGACCTGGAAATGGGTCATGCACGTGCTTTGCTCGGTTTGCCGGAAAATCAACAGGTTGAAGGGGCGCGACACGTTGTCGCACGGGGGCTCACCGTTCGTCAGACCGAGGCCCTGGTTCGCCAGTGGCTGAGCGGCAAACCTGCACCGGTCGAAACGGCCAAACCTGATCCGGATATCGCGCGTCTCGAGCAGCGCCTGGCCGAGCGCCTAGGCTCTGCGGTGCAAATTCGTCATGGCAAGAAAGGCAAAGGGCAATTGGTGATCGGATATAACTCACTCGATGAGCTTCAGGGCGTCCTTGCCCACATCCGCTGAAACATTTGCTTATGTAGCGCGCGATCGGAAAACACTACCCGACAGTTGAATAGGGGCAGAACCGCCCCTATACTCTGCGCGCATTTTGTCGGCACAAATTATGCCAAGTTATTGATTTCCGGCAGCCGACCATTGAGGAGCAAGAGTGATGGAAACCCGCACGCCAAACACGTTGCCGTTCCATCGCTTGGCCGTTTTCCCGGTTTTATTGGCTCAATTTGTCGTTTTGCTGATCGCCGCATTGGCGCTTTGGTATTGGCATGGAGTCGTAGCCGGGTATTCAGGACTCTGCGGAGGCCTGATAGCCTTGCTGCCCAATATGTATTTTGCTCACAGGGCCTTTCGGTTTTCCGGCGCCCGAGCAGCCCAGTCCATCGTCCGGTCTTTTTATGCTGGCGAGGCAGGGAAATTGATTTTGACGGCAGTGCTGTTTGCACTGACCTTTGCAGGTGTGAAGCCATTGGCGCCGCTGGCTGTATTCGGCGTCTTCGTGTTGACCCAACTGGTCAGCTGGTTCGCTCCCCTGCTAATGAAAACAAGACTTTCGAAACCTTAGGGCGTTTGAGGCAACCATGGCAGAAACAACCGCTTCGGGCTATATCCAGCACCACTTGCAGAACCTGACCTTCGGTCAGCTTCCCAACGGCGGCTGGGGCTTCGCCCACACCGCAGCAGAAGCCAAAGAAATGGGCTTCTGGGCATTCCACCTGGATACTCTGGGTTGGTCTGTCGCATTGGGTCTGATCTTCGTCCTGATTTTCCGCATGGCGGCAAAGAAGGCGACTTCCGGTCAGCCAGGTGCTTTACAGAACTTCGTTGAAGTATTGGTCGAATTCGTCGATGGCAGCGTGAAAGACAGCTTCCATGGCCGTAGCCCGGTGATTGCACCGCTGGCACTGACCATCTTCGTCTGGGTGTTCCTGATGAACGCCGTCGACCTGATTCCGGTCGACTGGATTCCTCAGCTGGCCATCCTGATCACCGGCGATCACCACATTCCATTCCGTGCGGTTTCCACCACGGACCCTAACGCCACCCTGGGCATGGCCCTGTCGGTGTTTGCGTTGATCATTTTCTACAGCATCAAGGTCAAGGGCATCGGCGGCTTCATCGGCGAACTGACCCTGCACCCGTTCGGCAGCAAGAACATCTTCGTTCAAGCCCTGCTGATCCCGGTGAACTTCCTGCTGGAGTTCGTGACCCTGGTCGCCAAGCCGATTTCCCTGGCCCTGCGACTGTTCGGCAACATGTACGCCGGCGAGCTGGTATTCATTCTGATCGCTGTGATGTTCGGCAGTGGTCTGCTCTGGCTTAGCGGCCTGGGCATCGTTCTGCAGTGGGCGTGGGCTGTGTTCCACATCCTGATCATCACCCTGCAGGCCTTCATCTTCATGATGCTGACCATCGTCTACCTGTCGATGGCGCACGAAGAGAACCATTAAGACCAGTCTCGACTAGTCTGATGTCCTTCCCGGTAACACGGGAAGGTGGCCCACCAGGGCTATGAAACGATTTGTTTTACCGCTTTAAAATCTAAAAAACCTAAACCATACGACGTAAAAGTCGGGAGGAAAGATGGAAACTGTAGTTGGTCTAACCGCTATCGCTGTTGCACTGTTGATCGGCCTGGGCGCCCTGGGTACTGCCATTGGTTTCGGCCTGCTGGGCGGCAAATTCCTGGAAGGCGCAGCGCGTCAGCCAGAAATGGTCCCAATGCTGCAAGTTAAAATGTTCATCGTCGCCGGCCTGCTCGACGCCGTGACCATGATCGGTGTTGGTATCGCTCTGTTCTTCACCTTCGCGAACCCTTTCGTTGGTCAACTCGCTGGCTAATCACTCGAATTTTTCGAGTTGATTGGGGTGATGGACAACGAATGAGCGAGGTGTTGGCGTGAACATTAATGCAACCCTGATTGGCCAATCCGTTGCGTTCTTCATTTTTGTAGTGTTTTGCATGAAGTTCGTGTGGCCTCCGGTCATCGCGGCTTTGCACGAACGTCAGAAGAAGATCGCGGATGGTTTGGACGCTGCCACCCGTGCAGCTCGCGACCTGGAGTTGGCCCAAGAGAAAGCGGGTCATCAACTGCGCGAAGCTAAAGCACAGGCAGCTGAAATCATTGAGCAAGCCAAGAAACGCGGTAACCAGATCGTCGAAGAGGCTGTTGATAAAGCCCGCGTCGAAGCTGACCGTGTGAAGGCTTCGGCTCATGCCGAGATCGAACAGGAACTGAACGGCGTCAAAGACGCGCTGCGTGCCCAACTGGGTGCTCTGGCGGTCGGCGGTGCTGAGAAGATCCTCGGTGCCACAATCGATCAAAACGCGCACGCGGAGCTGGTTAACAAACTGGCTGCTGAAATTTAAGCGAGGGCGATCATGGCAGAACTGACCACGTTGGCCCGACCTTATGCTAAGGCAGCCTTCGAGCACGCCCAGGCCCACCAGCAGCTGGCCTCTTGGTCAGCCATGCTCGGCCTGGCTGCAGCAGTGTCGCAAGACGACACCATGCAGCGCGTGCTCAAGGCCCCGCGCCTGACGAGCGCAGACAAGGCCGCCACTTTTATTGAAGTGTGCGGCGACAAGTTTGATGTGAAAGTGCAGAACTTCATCCACGTCGTTGCCGAAAACGACCGTCTCCCGCTTTTGCCGGAGATTGCCGCTCTGTTCGACCTGTACAAGGCCGAAGAAGAGAAATCGGTAGACGTTGAAGTGACCAGTGCTTTCGCATTGAACCAAGAACAGCAAGACAAACTCGCCAAGGTTCTCAGTGCACGACTCAATCGGGAAGTGCGCCTGCAAGCTACGGAGGACGCATCCCTGATTGGTGGTGTCGTTATCCGCGCCGGCGACCTGGTTATCGATGGCTCGATTCGCGGCAAAATCGCGAAACTTGCCGAAGCATTGAAATCTTGAGTTTGAAGGGGCAGCAGAGCAATGCAGCAACTCAATCCTTCCGAAATAAGTGAAATTATCAAGGGCCGCATCGACAAGCTCGATGTGACCTCCCAAGCCCGTAACGAAGGCACTGTCGTCAGCGTATCTGACGGCATCGTGCGGATTCACGGTCTGGCCGACGTAATGTACGGCGAGATGATCGAGTTTCCGGGCGGCGTCTACGGTATGGCCCTCAACCTGGAGCAAGACTCCGTAGGTGCCGTTGTATTGGGCGCGTACACCAGTCTGGCTGAAGGCATGAGCGCCAAGTGCACCGGCCGCATCCTGGAGGTTCCGGTTGGTAAGGAACTGCTGGGTCGCGTAGTCGACGCACTGGGTAACCCTGTTGACGGTAAAGGTCCACTGGGCAACACCGAGACCGATGCGGTCGAGAAAGTTGCTCCAGGCGTGATCTGGCGTAAGTCGGTAGACCAGCCTGTACAGACTGGCTACAAGGCTGTCGATGCCATGATCCCAGTCGGCCGTGGCCAGCGTGAGCTGATCATCGGTGACCGTCAGATCGGTAAAACCGCTCTGGCGATCGACGCGATCATCAACCAGAAGAACAGCGGCATTTTCTGCGTCTACGTAGCTATTGGTCAGAAGCAATCGACCATCGCCAACGTGGTTCGCAAGCTGGAAGAAAACGGCGCCCTGGCCAACACGATCATCGTGGCTGCCAGTGCTTCGGAATCTCCTGCGCTGCAATTCCTGGCACCGTACTCCGGTTGCACCATGGGTGAATTCTTCCGCGACCGCGGTGAAGACGCGCTGATCGTTTATGACGATCTGTCCAAGCAAGCAGTGGCTTACCGCCAGATTTCCCTGCTGCTGCGCCGTCCACCAGGCCGTGAAGCTTACCCAGGCGACGTGTTCTATCTCCACTCCCGTCTGCTGGAGCGTGCATCCCGCGTTTCGGAAGAATACGTAGAGAAGTTCACCAACGGCGCAGTGACCGGCAAAACCGGTTCCCTGACCGCACTGCCGATCATCGAAACCCAGGCTGGCGACGTTTCCGCGTTCGTTCCGACCAACGTGATTTCCATCACCGACGGTCAGATCTTCCTGGAATCGGCCATGTTCAACTCCGGGATCCGTCCTGCTGTGAACGCCGGTGTTTCGGTATCCCGTGTGGGTGGTGCCGCTCAGACCAAGATCATCAAGAAGCTCTCCGGTGGTATCCGTACCGCTCTGGCTCAGTACCGTGAACTGGCGGCATTCGCCCAGTTCGCTTCTGACCTGGACGAAGCGACCCGTAAGCAACTTGAGCATGGTCAGCGCGTTACCGAGCTGATGAAGCAGAAGCAATACGCCCCAATGTCGATCGCTGACATGGCGTTGTCGCTGTATGCCGCTGAGCGTGGGTTCCTGACCGACGTTGAAATCACCAAGATCGGCAGCTTCGAACAAGCGCTGATTGCTTACTTCAACCGCGATCACGCCGAATTGATGGCGAAGATCAACGTGAAGGGTGACTTCAATGACGATATCGACGCTGGCATGAAAGCCGGTATCGAGAAGTTCAAGGCCACCCAAACCTGGTAAGCCGCAGCGGGAGCCGCAAGGCTCCCGCTTGCTAACCTGATAGGTGTTACATGGCAGGCGCAAAAGAGATTCGCAGTAAGATTGCGAGCATCAAAAGCACGCAAAAAATTACCAGCGCCATGGAAAAAGTGGCGGTCAGCAAAATGCGCAAGGCACAAATGCGCATGGCTGCTAGCCGTCCTTATGCGGAGCGTATCCGCCAGGTAATTGGGCATCTGGCCAACGCCAACCCGGAATACCGCCACCCGTTCATGATCGACCGCGAAGTTAAGCGTGTGGGTTATGTGGTAGTGAGCAGTGACCGTGGTTTGTGCGGTGGTTTGAATACCAACCTGTTCAAGGCCCTGGTCAAGGACATGGCGGTAAACCGCGAAAAGGGCGTCGAGATCGATCTGTGTGTTGTTGGTAGCAAGGGTGCGGCCTTTTTCCGCAACTTCGGCGGTAACGTCGTTGCAGCTATCAGCCACCTGGGTGAAGAGCCGTCGATCAATGATTTGATCGGCAGTGTGAAGGTGATGCTGGATGCGTACCTGGAAGGCCGGATTGACCGCCTGTCCGTGGTATCCAACAAGTTCATCAACACCATGACCCAGCAGCCAACCGTGGAGCAATTGATTCCACTGGTGGCGACTCCGGATCAGGAACTCAAGCACCACTGGGACTACCTCTACGAACCAGACGCCAAAGAGCTGCTTGACGGCTTGATGGTGCGCTACGTGGAGTCGCAGGTGTACCAGGCGGTGGTCGAGAACAACGCAGCTGAACAAGCGGCGCGGATGATCGCGATGAAAAACGCTACCGATAACGCCGGTGATCTGATCAGCGATTTGCAGCTGATCTACAACAAGGCGCGTCAGGCTGCGATCACCCAAGAGATCTCGGAAATCGTCGGCGGCGCTGCCGCGGTTTAACGGTTCAAATATTCAGAGGATCCAGCTATGAGTAGCGGACGTATCGTTCAAATCATCGGCGCCGTTATCGACGTGGAATTTCCACGCGACAGCGTACCGAGCATCTACAACGCTTTGAAAGTACAAAGCGATGCAGGCACCACTCTGGAAGTTCAGCAGCAGCTGGGCGACGGCGTGGTTCGTACCATTGCAATGGGTTCCACCGAAGGCTTGAAGCGCGGTCTGGATGTTCTGGACACTGGCGCTGCCATCTCCGTACCGGTCGGTAAAGCGACCCTGGGCCGGATCATGGACGTACTGGGCAACCCGATTGACGAAGCTGGCCCGATCGACACCGAAGAGCGCTGGGGCATTCACCGTCCGGCACCTTCGTTCGCCGAGCAAGCGGGCGGCAACGATCTGCTGGAAACCGGCATCAAGGTTATCGACCTGGTTTGCCCGTTCGCCAAAGGCGGTAAAGTCGGTCTGTTCGGTGGTGCCGGTGTAGGCAAGACCGTAAACATGATGGAACTGATCCGTAACATCGCCATCGAGCACAGCGGTTATTCCGTGTTCGCCGGTGTGGGTGAGCGTACTCGTGAGGGTAACGACTTCTACCACGAGATGAAGGACTCCAACGTTCTGGACAAAGTGGCACTGGTTTACGGTCAGATGAACGAGCCGCCGGGTAACCGTCTGCGCGTAGCACTGACTGGCCTGACCATGGCCGAGAAGTTCCGTGACGAAGGTAACGACGTTCTGCTGTTCGTCGACAACATCTACCGTTACACCCTGGCCGGTACTGAAGTATCCGCACTGCTGGGCCGTATGCCTTCGGCAGTAGGTTACCAGCCGACCCTGGCTGAAGAGATGGGCGTTCTGCAAGAACGTATCACTTCGACCAAAGAAGGTTCGATCACCTCGATCCAAGCGGTATACGTACCTGCGGATGACTTGACCGACCCGTCGCCAGCGACCACCTTCGCCCACTTGGACGCCACCGTCGTTCTGTCCCGTGACATCGCTTCCCTGGGTATCTACCCAGCGGTCGATCCACTTGACTCGACTTCGCGCCAGCTGGATCCGAACGTGATCGGCCAGGAGCACTACGACACCGCTCGCGGCGTTCAGTACGTGCTGCAGCGTTACAAAGAACTGAAGGACATCATCGCGATCCTGGGTATGGACGAGCTGTCGGAAGCCGACAAGCAGTTGGTAAACCGTGCTCGTAAGATCCAGCGTTTCTTGTCGCAGCCGTTCTTCGTGGCTGAAGTCTTCACCGGTGCATCGGGTAAATACGTTTCCCTGAAAGACACCATTGCTGGCTTCAAAGGCATCCTCAACGGTGACTACGACCACCTGCCAGAACAAGCGTTCTACATGGTCGGCGGCATCGAAGAAGCGATCGAGAAAGCCAAGAAACTGTAATCCCGGCGCCCGGAAACGGGCGCTCATCAGGTTGAGGCAATCAGATGGCTATGACAGTCCATTGCGATATCGTCAGCGCGGAAGGGGAAATCTTCTCCGGTCTGGTAGAAATGGTGATTGCACACGGCGAACTCGGTGACCTGGGTATTGCCATGGGCCACGCGCCATTGATCACCAGCTTGAAGCCAGGTCCGATCACTCTGACCAAGCAAGGCGGGGAAAAGGAGGTGTTTTACATCTCCGGTGGTTTCCTCGAGGTTCAGCCGAACATGGTCAAGGTACTTGCCGACACCGTGCAACGTGCTGGCGACCTGGATGAAGCCTCCGCTCAGGAAGCCGTCAAGGCTGCCGAGAAGGCCCTGAACGAAAAGGGCGCGGACTTCGACTACAGCGCTGCTGCTGTACGTCTGGCCGAAGCTGCAGCTCAGCTGCGCACGCTCCAGCAGATCCGCAAGAAGTAAGCGGCCCAGCCGCCATGCTTCAAGCGCGATTGATTAAAAAGGGTAGCCTCGGCTACCCTTTTTCTTTTTTAGCAAAACACTTCTCTGGTCTGAAGCCGGACCGCCCAGGATTGGTAGCCATTCATGTCTCTTGAAATTGTCATCCTCGCCGCAGGCCAGGGCACCCGCATGCGTTCAGCCCTGCCCAAGGTGCTGCACCCCGTAGCGGGCAACTCCATGCTTGGCCATGTTATCCACAGCGCCCGGCAACTGGACCCGCAGCGGATTCACGTGGTGATTGGCCACGGTGCCGATGTGGTGCGTGAACGCCTGGCTGCGGATGACCTGAATTTCGTATTGCAGGACAAACAACTCGGTACCGGCCACGCCACCGCGCAAGCCGTGCCGTTCATCAGTGCCGATACTGTGCTGATTCTTTATGGCGACGTGCCGCTGATCGAAGTGGAAACCCTGCAACGCCTGCTCAAGCACGTAGTCCCTGGCCAGATGGGCCTGCTCACCGTCGAGCTGGAGGACCCTACCGGCTATGGCCGCATCGTGCGCGATGCCGACGGCAAGGTTGCGGCCATCGTTGAACACAAAGATGCCACTGAAGCCCAGCGTGCTATTACCGAAGGCAATACCGGCATTCTCGCCGTCCCTGCCAACAAGCTTGCTGACTGGATGAGCCGTCTGTCCAACAACAACGTCCAGGGCGAGTATTACCTCACCGACGTCATCGAAATGGCCGTGAGCGATGGCCTGCTGGTTGCCACCGAGCAGCCCCACGACCCTATGGAAGTGCAGGGCGCCAACGACCGCAAGCAGCTTGCAGAACTGGAGCGCCACTACCAATTGCGCGAAGGCCGCCGCTTGATGGCGCAAGGTGTGACCTTGCGCGACCCGGCGCGTTTTGATGTTCGCGGTGAGGTTACTGTCGGCCGCGACGTGCTGATTGATATCAACGTGATCCTCGAAGGCCGCGTGATCATTGAAGACGACGTGGTGATTGGCCCGAACTGCGTGATCAAGGACAGCACCTTGCGCAAGGGCGTGGTGGTCAAAGCCAACAGCCATATTGAAGGTGCTGTGATGGGCGAGGGCAGCGATGCCGGTCCATTTGCGCGGTTGCGTCCGGGCAGCGTGCTCGGCGCCAGGGCACATGTAGGTAATTTCGTCGAACTGAAAAATGCGCGTATGGGCGACGATGCCAAGGCCGGCCACCTGGCCTATCTGGGTGATGCGGTCATCGGTGCTCGCAGCAACATCGGCGCAGGTGCAATCACCTGCAACTACGATGGCGCCAACAAGTATCAGACGACGATTGGTGAGGATGTATTCATTGGCTCGAATAACTCGCTGATTGCACCCGTCACCATCGGCGATGGATCCAACACTGCTGCGGGCTCCACCATCAATCAGGATGTGGATAAGTCTCAACTGGCAGTAGCCCGAGCCCGCCAGCGCAACATCGACGGTTGGAAACGCCCGGTCAAAATCAAAAAGACCTGAGTTATCCACAGAGTCGAAATCAGCACAGTTCAAATGTGGGAGCGGGCTTGCTCGCGAAAGCGTCGGGTCAGGCACTGAAAAGTTGACTGACACACCGCATTCGCGAGCAAGCCCGCTCCCACATTTTGCTCAGTGTTGTATCAAAAAGACTTTTCGATCTGCTTGACGATTTCCTGCCAATAGGTTTTGATTGCCTTCGTTATCTTTCGAAACGAAACTTAAGATCATCATGTCGAAACGAAATACACCCCAACGACGCCACAACATTCTGACGATGCTCAATGAACAGGGCGAAGTCAGCGTGGACGAATTGGCCAAACGTTTCGAAACCTCAGAAGTGACCATCCGCAAGGACCTGGCCGCTCTGGAGAGCAACGGCCTGTTGCTGCGCCGTTACGGTGGCGCGATCACCATGCCCCAGGAACTGGTGGGCGATGCCGCCCAGCCCATTTCGGCCTACAAGCGCGCCATCGCCCGTGCAGCCGTCATGCGTCTACGTGAACACGCGCGCATCATCATCGACAGCGGCAGCACCACCGCCGCCATGATCCCTGAGCTGGGCCACCAGCCGGGTCTGGTCGTAATGACCAACTCCCTGCACGTGGCCAGCGCCTTGAGCGAACTGGAACACGAGCCGGTGCTGTTGATGACGGGCGGCACCTGGGACCCGCATTCGGATTCGTTCCAGGGCCAGGTCGCCGAGCAAGTGCTGCGTTCCTACGACTTTGATCAATTATTCATCGGCGCTGACGGCATCGATTTGGAGCGCGGTACTACCACCTTCAACGAATTGTTGGGCCTGAGCCGTGTGATGGCCGAGGTCGCGCGTGAAGTGGTGGTGATGGTCGAATCCGACAAGATTGGCCGCAAGATTCCCAACCTGGAACTGCCCTGGAGCAGCGTCCATACCCTTATCACCGATGATCGCCTGCCGCTTGAGGCCCGCGACCAGATTCAAGCCCGCGGCATTACGCTGATATGCGCGGCAATCATCTAGGAGACATACCATGTGTGGAATTGTAGGCGCAGTCGCTGAACGCAACGTCACCGCCATCTTGCTCGAAGGCCTCAAGCGCCTGGAATACCGCGGCTACGACAGCGCCGGTGTGGCCGTTTTCACCAACGCCGGCAAGCTTGAGCGCATGCGTCGCCCGGGCAAGGTCGCTGAGCTGGAGCAAGCGCTGCTCGGCGAGCCGCTGGTCGGCCGTCTGGGCATTGCTCACACCCGCTGGGCCACCCACGGGGCGCCGTGCGAGCGTAATGCCCACCCGCACTTTTCCGGCGACCTGGCGGTGGTGCACAACGGCATCATCGAAAACCACGAAGTGCTGCGCGAACAGCTCAAGGGCCTGGGCTACGTGTTCACCTCGGACACCGACACCGAAGTCATCGCTCACCTGCTGAACCACAAGCTCAAGGACCTCGGCGACCTGACCGTTGCCCTCAAGGCCACCGTCAAGGAACTGCACGGCGCCTACGGCCTGGCCGTGGTCAGCGCCAGCCAACCCGACCGCGTGGTTGCCGCCCGCAGTGGCAGCCCGTTGGTGATCGGCCTGGGCCTGGGGGAAAACTTCCTCGCCTCCGACCAACTGGCCCTGCGCCAGGTCACCGACCGCTTCGTGTACCTGGAAGAAGGCGATATCGCCGACATCCGCCGTGAAAGCGTGGCGATCTGGGACGTCAACGGCAATTCCGTCGAACGCGAAGCCGTGCAATACCGCGACGGCGCCGAAGCCGCCGACAAAGGCGCGTTCCGCCACTTCATGCTCAAGGAAATCCACGAGCAACCTTCCGTGGTGCAACGCACGCTGGAAGGTCGCTTGAGCCAGAACCAAGTGCTGGTCAATGCATTCGGCCCGCAAGCGGCCGAGCTGTTCGCCAAAGTGCGCAACGTGCAGATCGTCGCCTGCGGCACCAGCTACCACGCGGGTATGGTTGCGCGTTACTGGCTGGAAGAACTGGCCGGCATCCCTTGCCAGGTCGAAGTCGCCAGCGAATTCCGCTACCGCAAGGTCGTGGTGCAGCCAGACACCCTGTTTGTGACCATCTCCCAGTCCGGCGAAACCGCCGACACCCTGGCCGCACTGCGCAACGCCAAAGAGCTGGGCTTCCTCGCCAGCCTGGCGATCTGCAACGTCAGCATCAGCTCCCTGGTGCGCGAGTCCGACCTGACCCTGTTGACCCAGGCCGGTCGCGAAATCGGCGTGGCGTCCACCAAAGCCTTCACCACCCAACTGGTAGGCCTGTTGCTGCTGACCCTGTCCCTGGGCCAGGTTCGCGGCACCCTCGCCGAAGGCGTCGAAGCCACCCTGGTGGAAGAACTGCGCCGCCTGCCGACCCGCCTGGGTGAAGCCCTGGCCATGGACAGCACCGTGGAAAAAGTCGCCGAACTGTTCGCCGACAAAAACCACACCCTGTTCCTCGGCCGTGGCGCGCAGTACCCGGTGGCCATGGAAGGCTCGCTGAAACTCAAGGAAATCTCCTACATCCACGCCGAAGCCTACCCGGCCGGTGAGCTGAAACATGGCCCGCTGGCCCTGGTGGATGACGACATGCCGGTGGTCACCGTCGCGCCGAACAACGAACTGCTGGAAAAGCTCAAATCCAACCTGCAGGAAGTGCGTGCCCGTGGCGGCCAACTGATCGTGTTCGCCGACGAGAAAGCCGGTATGACCAATGGTGAAGGCACCCACGTCATCAACATGCCGCACATCCACGACACCCTGTCGCCGATCCTCTACACCATCCCGCTGCAGTTGCTGTCGTACTACGTAGCGGTGCTCAAGGGCACCGACGTGGACCAGCCGCGTAACCTGGCGAAGTCGGTGACGGTGGAGTAACACGCCACGCGCCTGGAGGCCCGCAAGGGCTTCAGGCTCCAACGATAGGATGCGATTTCATGCAAACCTCCTCCCGCGTCCACGAGCGCTTGAACAATCGCCGATTTACGGTCGCGAACAACACTCAAGGGCTTTCCGGCTCAGGGACGGCATTTCATTACCAGGTGGAAGGAGATGCCATTTCGGGCACTTACCAAGGCGGCCGGATACGCATGGGTCAGCAGGTCGGGCGCGTAACAGGACCCAACACCCTCGAACTTCTTTACCAATGCTTGACCACCGAAGGTGAACTCCTCGCCGGTTGGTCTCGCGGCACGGTAAGCGTTGATCATGCCGGGCGCACCACGCTGACGTTTGTATGGGGATGGTTGTCGGGTGCGACAGGCGGTGGGGAGTCCAGCTACATCGAGTTTACTGAGTAACGGCGAGCGTCTCGTTGAATCAACGACCTCTTGTCGAATCTGTGGGCTACTACCGGGCGCGCAGTCAGGCTAACCCCTAGAATGCTTCCCTGTGGATAACTCAGCCAGGGACGCCGTCACCATGAACATAGAACTGCTAATCGCCGGCATCGTCGTGCTGATCATTGTCGTGGGCCTGGTCGGCTGGATGGTCGGGGTCTATAACGGCCTGGTGATGCGGCGTAACGATGTGGATAAGGCGTTCGCCAACATCGACGTACTGCTCAAGCAACGGGCCGACCAGATTCCCGACTTGATGCGCGTGGTGCAGACCGCCATGAACCATGAGAACGCGCTGTTCACCCGCCTCAGCGACGCGCGGACTCAATACCTCAACGCCAGCAGCCTTAACGACAAGGTCGACGCGTCCAACCAGCTCAATGCGGCCCTCAAGTCGGTGATTGCGGTGGCGGAGAGTTACCCCGCGCTGATCTCAGGACCGAACATGGTTGAGTTGCAGCAGGCCATCTCGGCCGTGGAGGAGCGAATTGCCGACCGACGTGAGTTCTTCAACGAGTCGGTCAACCTCTACAACATCGCCATCGCGGTGTTCCCCGACCTGTTCTTTGCGCGAATGCTCAGCTATCAGCGCATTCCCTTGTTGGCCATCAGTGCTGAAGAAACCCGCTACGAGGGTGTGAAGCTTGAGGTGCCCGGGGCATGAAAACCACTCAGGTCGGTGAGGTTGTGAAAAAACCGCTGTGGAAAACCCTGCTGGCACTGGCGTTGGTCGCGGGTTTTATCAGTTTGATTGTGTATGCCCCGAACCTCTTCATCGCGCTGTTTTTTCCAGTCGGCATTCTGGTCGGCTTGCTGGCGAGCTTTGGTCCCAACTTTTACAAAACCGAACAGCGGCTGGCCACCAGCCAGATTCGGTCGCTGGCGATGGGTCTGGTGGAGGTACGCGGCACAGTGATTGCTGACAAGACCCTGCTGTCGCCGGTCAATGGCACGCCATGCGTGGGGTATGTCTGGATTGTCGAAGACGGCAAGAAAGACGACGACGGCCTCTGGAGTTGGAGCCGGGTGTCCGGAGAGGCGCGCTGCAATGACTTTCGGCTACAGGACGCCACAGGTGAGATCCGCGTGATGGCCGAGGGTATTGACCTGTTCGGCAACAAATCGCCTGACGACTATGAACTCGTCGGCAGCTCACGACGCCAAGGTGAAATCCTGCTGGTCCTGGACCTGGATGTGATGCTGATCGGCGACGCCTGCGAGCACGAGGGCAAGCCGGTGATCGCCCAGGGCAAACAGCGCAACGCGGTGTTCGGCCTTTCGCAAACCCAGGATGTGGAAAATACCCGGGTGCTGGCGCCATTGTGGCGCGCCGGCGGTTTCTATGCCGCAATCATAGGGATGATCGGGGTTGGCATCATGGCCATGACGCCTGCGCATTTTGCCCAATTGCATTTGCCGGGCCCCGATACCTATCAACAGATGGAGCCATTGGGCCCGGTGTATCGACTGCTGGCCTGGTTGTACCGCGAGGGCGGTTTCCCGATTCCCTTCATGGCCGCGTTTGGCTTCTTCCTGACGCTCATCGTGGTGATGATGGCAACCCGCCTTGTCCTGCCCCAAGGCATGCGCCTGGCCGTCGGCCGTGTCCTGGGGGCGTGGATGGGGCTGGGCATGATCATCGGCGGCGTAGTGACCTTACTGCTGTTCGTTGCTCAGGTGGATACCTTGAAGCTGTTTCTGGTGTGGATGCTGATCCTGCTGGGTACCTTGGTGTTTTCAATCTTCGAGCAACGGAAGCTGGGTGCGGCGTACAACCATTTTGCAAAGCGCGTCGGTAAAGCCGGTTTCGGCGACGAAGACGCCTGATCACGGCACAAATTCCACCTTTAAGCCCCGGCTCGCACTGCGCCCCTGATCATCACTGACCCGCAACCGGTATTCCCCCGACTTGCCCGGCCGCCAGTTCAGTGTGGTTTGTGGCGGGCCCTGGCCGATCAGGGTCTGGTTGGCAAACCAATACAGCGTCGCCGCATCGCTGGCCGCGTTGGCAGTGAGCGGGATACTTTCCTGGGGCTGGGACAGGCGCAACTGATAACTCACTTGCGTCAGCGGCGAGCGTATCTGCGGCGCTTCGCTTTGATCGCTGATGCGGTTGGGTTGGCAGTTCTTCATTACGTTGGGCGGCGTACGTCGAGGCAGGCCAGCCGCACGGTACAGGCGCTGCACGTCACTGGGCCAGAACTCGAAGACTTCTTCGCGGGTGTATTGCGCATCGAACGGTGGGCACGCGGCCTTGCCCGTACGCGTGTCGATCAGTACCGGGCGGTGCAGGTTAGACACGCGAATCGGTGACACGCCGGGAATGTACCAAGTCTTGCGAGTTTGCGGGCACCAGTGGTTGGGTAACTCGCCGGAGGCGGCGCACACATCGATGCGCACCAGCCCGGCGGGCGGTTTTTCGGCTTTAATCACGACATTGGGCAGCGCCAGAGGCAAGGCGTCGGCGATCCGAAAGAACAACGGCGCAGCGGTCTTGGCACCGATAAACGCCGGGTTCGGTCGGCCATCAAAGTTACCCACCCACACCACCAGCACGTACGGGCCGACCAAGCCTGCGCTCCAGGCATCGTGAAAGCCCCAGGACGTGCCGGTTTTCCAGGCGGTGCGCCAGTGGCGGCCGGGCAAACCGTCCGGGCGTGGGTTGCGCCGAAGCATGTCGCGCACCATAAACGCGGCTTGGGGCGTGAGCAGCTGCGCGCCCGTGGATTGCGGTTGCTCCTGCAAATACCGCAACGGCCGCAAATGCCCGTCACCGGCCAGCATCACATACAGGCGCGCCAGCTCTTCCGGCGTCATCTCGCCGCCGCCCAAGGCCAGCGCCAGGCCGTAATGGCTTTCGTTGCGCAACCCTTTGATGCCGGCACGTTGCAGCAACCCATACAGCGAAGGCGACTGCACTTGGCTGGCGAGCCATACCGCCGGGATGTTGCGACTACGGATCAAAGCATCCCGCGCTGTCAGCGGCCCGACAAAGCTACCGTCGAAATTTTCCGGCTGGAAGTAGCCGAAGTTACTCGGCAAGTCCTTGAGGATACTCATGGGGTGGATCACCCCCTGATCCAGCGCCAGCCCATACAGAAATGGCTTGAGCGTCGACCCAGGTGAGCGGCGGGACAACACTCCGTTGACCTGGCCGTGGATGCTTGTGGATAAGTAATCCGCCGAACCCACCAAGGCCTTGACGCTCTGGTCGCGACTGTCGATCAGAATTGCTGTGGCGTTTTCCACACCTGTGCTGCGCCGTTCGGCAATAAAGCCTGTGATCAGGCGTTCGAGCAATTGCTGTAAGGGCAGGTTAAGGGTGGTGTTGAGTTCGTTGCCGGCCTGGGACGCCAACAGTTGTTCACTCACATGTGGCGCCAGAAAAGGAATCTGCTGGCGGTTGCGCGCCTCCAGGGGCAAGTCGAGCAAACTGTCGTTGCGCGGGTCCTGTGGATAAGTTCCGCGCCATTCGGTCATCAACCGCAGCCGTGCGTTTTGCAGCGATGGCCCGAAGCGCGCGCGCCGACCCGGCTGTTGCGGAATCACCGCCAGCGCCAAGGCTTCGGACAACGACAACTGCGCCGCCGACTTGCCGAAATAAATGCGACTGGCCGCTTCGGCACCGTCGATATTGCCGCCCATGGGCGCCAGGTTCAGGTACGCCTCAAGGATGTCGTGCTTGCTGTAGCGCGCTTCCAGCCACAGCGCCAACGCCATCTGCTGCAACTTGCCCGGTACTTGGCGAGTGTTGAGGTCCCACAGGCGCCGCGCCAGTTGCATGGTCAGTGTCGAGCCGCCCTGGCGCTGGCCGCCGCTGTAGGTGGTCGCGGCCGCGCGCAGCAACGCGGGGGGATTAATACCCGGGTGCCAGTAGAAATTGCGGTCTTCCTTGAGCAGCAACGCCTCGACCAGTGACGGCGACATACGCTCGAGGGGCAGCCACAGGCGGTACTGTCCGTCGTCCGCCAACGTCATGCGCAGCAGCGAGCCGTCGTCGGCCAGCACTACCCGTGACGAGGTCACGGCGTGTTCCAGCGGGGCATGGGGCCACAGCCGCAGCCCCGCCAGTACCACCGCCGCTGCCAGCAGCGGCGTCAGGCGCTTAAGGCTTGGTAATTTCAAGCTGGCCTACTTTGCCGCGCCCTTGCAGGGTGGTTTCGTACATACCTTCGGCATAGGCCGGTGGCGTATTGAACGTACCTGCGTTGGTGGCGCGTACGCGGTAGACGAACGTGCCTACATCGCGCAGCGCGGTGCCGTACAACACTACGCGATCGTCACGCACATCCACATAGTCCGGCTGCCAATTGCTCAACTCGGTCTCGCCGATGGGCGCCTGCCAGGCGTCCGCTTCTTCGCCGTCTGCGGTTTCGGCGTATTCGGAGTCTTCACCCTCGCTTTCATCGGTACTGGCGGCTTCCGGCTCCGGCGGCAAGTTATACACAGGCTCGACGCCACCCGGCAGCAGGTCGACCACGGCCACTTGCTGCACTTGATCACGGTCGGTGGCGCGCAGACGCAGACGCACCAGGAACTCATCGCCTACTGCGACTTTGCTCACCGGCTCGCCTTTAAGGTCGAGGTACTCGTGGATGATTTCCAGGCCGTTGTTGATTGGCTTGAGCTGGGTACCTTTGTCGAAGCCGGCTTCGCTGAGCATGTAGAACGCGGCCGGGCCGTCGGTTTTTTCCATCACCAGTTTCTGCGTGCTGCCCGGCACGGCGGCGCGCGGTGGCTGGCCGGCCATTTCCAGCAGTTGCTGTTGCTTGTCACCCAACCAGGCGGTGGCCTTGAGGGTCATGTCGCTTTGCGCACGCTGGCCATAGTTATCCAGAGCGCGCAGCAACAGGGCGGCCGACAGCGAGTTGTAACGCTGTTCGTTGAGGCGCTTGCCGAGTTTGTCCAGCAACGCCGTCGGCACATCGCCCAGCAACTCGGGGAAATGACGCGCCAGCAGGTGCAAGTGTTCAGCATCATGCACCAGCGGGTCGTAATACAGGCCATCGCTGTCCCACTTATCCACAAGGGAACGCCACGGGATTTTGCGGAACAATGCATCCGCCTGGCGATCTTGCTTAAGCAGCTTGTAGCTGGCAGCCAGGTAGGCGGCGCCCAGGTCGTTCTGCCAAGTGTCCTTGAAGTAGTTCTCGTAGCGCTCGCGGATATCGCTCAGGGCGCCGCTCACCAGAATCCCCTGACGGCTCAGCAAGTAGCTGGCGTAGGCACGGTTGCGCAATTCCGACAGGCCTTCGCTCGGACCATTGGCCAGGTCTGTCAGATACGTGTTGGCGCGTACCAGCAGGTCTTCCGGCACCGGTAGCCCGCGCTCCCTGGCTTCGATCAGGAAGTCAGTGGCGTACAGACTGGCGTACGGCGCCACGTCCGGGTTGGCCGCCCACAAGCCAAAGCCGCCGGCCGAGTTCTGGCGTTGGCGCAGCATGCGTACCGCGCCGCTGAACGCTTGCTCGGCTTCTGGCGCAGTGCCACCCCAGATCAACGCCGGCATGGCCTTGGACACCAGTTGCTCGGTGCAGGCATACCCGTAGTCATCCAGGTAATGCTTGAGGCCGTTGGCCCACACCAGCGGCGAGGCCGCCACACCCAGTTGCACATCACGTAATTGGCTGAACAGTTCACGCGTTGGCTTGAGTTCTTTGCTGGCGCTGTCGAAGCGACCCAGGCTCAGGGCCACGCGATGCTCGCTCAGTGGGCGGATCGACGTGGTTTCCGCGACCTGAATGCGTTTGCCGTCCGGCAATACCGCGATAAAACGCAGGTCCGCCGAGCCGAGGGTTTCGCCGACCTTGATCTTGAACTCTGCCGTGCCTTCCTTGCGCGGTTGCAGGGACAAGGTGCTGCCCTTGTCGCCCTGCACGTTGAGGCCGTCGCTAGTCTGCACTTCAAACTTCACATCCGCCGCAGCATCCAGGTTGCTGAACACCCCGGCGCTTACATTGAACACATCTCCCGGCGCCACAAAAGCCGGTACGTTCGGCGTAATCACAATCGGCCCGCGCACCTCGGTATTGGCCTCGCTGACACCGACGCTGTCGGCATCCACCGCCACCGCAAACAGGTGCAGCTTGCCGTTGAAGCTGTCCGGCACCTGGTAATGCAGCACGGTTTCACCGGCGGGCAAGTCCACCAGCCCAGACCACCATGCCACCGGCGGCTGATGTTTACGCTTGAACGGGTTCAGATGATTGGCCAGGCCGCCTTCTGTATCGCCGCCGGGCGCCGCCCCACTGAGCAGGCGGCTGAATTCCGGCAAGATCAGGTCAAGAATCTGACTGGTGCCGACTTCAAGCGCACGCTTCTGGAAGAAGAAGCCCAATGGGTCTGGCGTCTGATAGCGCGCCACTTGCAGGATACCTTCGTCCACCGCGTAGACCACCGCGCGGCCTGGGCGGTCGGCAGTGACCTTGATATCCAGGGTCTGCCCCGGCTCAATCTTCGCCGGGCCTTCGACTTTCAGCGCCATGCGCCGTGCATCCAGGTTGATGCTGAACGGCACCACGCCATAGGACAACGGGCTCATGTAGACCTCGGACGAGCCGATGTCCCGCACGAACTGCACGTTGACGTAGGCATTGCCCTCGAGCCCTGCAGGCACGCGGATATGTTGCACGCTGTTGGTGCTGTCGGCCTTGAACCACTGCTGTGTGTAAACCTTGTCACGCTCGATGGTGATCAAGCCGGCGCCGGTGTATGGCGCGCGAATGCTGATTGCGATCTCGTCACCCGTGGCGTAGCTGCGTTTATCCAGGCGCAATTGCAACTCGGCGTTACGCTCCAGGGAGCGCGAGGTGTTGCCGCGCCCGGCCACGCTGTAGTCGATCTGGTTGAGCAGGTTGCCGTTGGCGTCCTTGAGTTGCAGGGTGAAATCGCCCGGCGTGCCGGTGTTCAAGGTCTGCTTGGCGCCTTCCTTGGTCATCACCAGCGGCGAGGCCGGTTGGCTGATGTTCTTGATGCGCGACTCGTACTTGTAGGTGCCGTTGGACTGTTTTACCAGCACCGACACATAGCGGTGCTCGATGACTTCGCTGGTCAGGCCGTCCACCGCCACGGGTGTAAGGTCCGGCGCCACGGCCAGCCATTGCACTTGGCGTGGGGCGTCTTTGGCGACGTACGACAGCGAATCCTGACTTTTCACACCGACCAGATAAGGTGCGGATGACACCAGCAGCGCATTTTGCGCTGCAACGTTACGGCCACCTTCAGCTTCGAACACTTGGGTCATCACTTGCAGGCGATAGGTGCTGTTGGCGAAGCGTTGCAAGTTGAGGTCGAGCACCGCCTGGCCGTTGTCGTCGACAGTGGTTTCCGCCAGGTCTTCGGTGCTGGCTTCTTCCAGCGAATCGTTGAGGCGGAAGCGGTAATCGGGGTAACGGTCGAAGGCCGCCAGCGTGGGGCTCAGGGACATTTTGGCGGTGACGCGACGGCCGGACGCCGGGGCGCCGAACAGGTGCATCGCGGTGACTTTGGCCACCACCTGGTCCGGTGGAATCCAGCCCAACACCGGAGTGTCGTGCAGGCTCAGGCTGACCTTCATGCGGTCTGGCTCGAAATCGCGGACCTTGAAGCTGACACTGCCCAGGTCGGTGCGCGTGTTTTTCTGGCCAATCAACTGCAAGGTCGCGGTGTAATCCCCGGCGGGGGCGACTTCGCTGCTGGGGAAATCAAAGGTTTCAAAACCGCTGGTGGACAGTTTCAGCGGCTGGCGAATGACTTCCAGGCCACGTGGGTCGGTGATTTGCAGCTCCACCGGCAGGCCTTGTAATGCGCCTTTCCAATTGCCGCTGCGCACGATCATGCCCAGGTGCGCCGTTTCGCCGGGCCGATACAGGCCGCGGTCGGTGAACAGGTAGGCGCTGAGGCGATCAATCGCGCCGTCTTCTTCCAAACCGCCTACATCAAAGCGCGACAAATCCAGCTGTTGCGACTGACGGGCAATCGGCAGGAACGACTGGTCATTGCCGCGAGTGACGACATACATCAGCGGCGTTTTCTCACGGCGCAGTTCATCCAGCTTGGCGAAATGCGCATGGCCTTCGGCATCGGTGCGGCCGCTGCTGACCGGCAAACCGTTACGACCAATGATGTCGACTTGTGCGTCGGCCACCGGCGAGCCGTTGCCAATGGACTGCACGTAGACATCATGGCTGCCGTCGCTGGAGCGTTTGGCGATGATGCCAAGGTCGGTGACCACGATGAAGCGCAAGTCGCTGGTGCTGCTGCGTGAGTAATCGAACGTGCGCTCGGCGGGGTCATCCTGAGGGCTGAGCTTGAGCACAAAGATGCCGCGACGACCGCCGTTGGCGGTGAGGTAGTGGCTCAGGTCGACGTTGTCGTAGACGGTTTTCGCCGGGTCATTGGACGACAGCGGAATATCCAGCGACTGACGCTCCACCATACGGTCGAAGTAATCATTGCCAAAATTCGGACGGGCGAAGCTGCCGCTGCTCTGGTCCACCAGGTGCTGCAACTGATTGGGCAGCAGCCGGGCGATTTCCACATGGGCGCCGGGCACGCCGCGGGCCATGAAGCCCAGGCGTTTTTCGCCGTTGAGGCTGAGCAAGGCGCCGTCAGACAGGAACTGCAAAGTGCGTGGGTACGCCGGCATGCTGATCAGCGACGCCGTAGGGTCTTTCGCCAGGTAGCCGCCGATGGCTTCCAGGTTCGCGGGAACGCGCACATACAGCGCGCGGCCTGCGGGAGCCTTGAACTTGAAGGCGTGAAGCGTATTCAGTGGTTCGACGCTGGGCACGTGGGTCAGGGTGACCTTTGAACTACGGGCCAGCAGAGCATCGTCGATCTCGTTGCTGTAATAGGGGCGGGTATCGTCCTGGGCTTTTTCCGGCAGCAGCCAGGCCTGGACCTTACCTGCGATGGTGTCATCGGCCACGGCGCTGGAACTGCTGAACATCAGCACGGGTTCCGGTTCAGCGCGCGCGTTGTCGACAAAGCTCACTTCGGCGCCGGTAAAGGTCAGGCGATAGCGACCGGGCACGGTGACCTCAGAGACCAGCGGAGCGGTGCTGGCGTTGCCGCCGTCGCGGGCCTTGATCCCTTCTTCGAGTTTGGCGCTGACGGGCGTGCTTTCCAGTGGCGTGGCCAGGGCGGCGGAGCGTACGTAGGCGTTGAGCCTGGTGTCGTCGAAGGTGATTTCCGGGCGGTTGGGTAACTGGGCATCGCGGTAGGCCAGGCCTTTGCCGAGGGTTATCGATACACGCTTGCGCAGGCTGTCTTCATCGACCGGGTGGGAAAAATGAAAAGTCGCCACCAGCTGTTTCAACGTCGGGTTGGACGGGTCTTGATACAGCTCGTTTTGCGCCAGGGTGGCGCGGAAGGGTTGAGTGGAAAACTGACTGCTGTACTGGTTGAGCAGTACACCGTCGGCCAGCAGCTTTTTCTTGGCCAGGTCGAGGGTGTAATGGGCGTCGACGGGCCAGTCTTTTTCCGGCACGAACAACAAGGTGTGGTCGTCGGACCAACGCCAGGCGCCGGCCACTTCAGGTTTTAGGGTGATGCCTTCGGTGACTGGCTTGCCAATGGCTGCCAGTGGAGCCACGGACTCGGCGAAACGCACCTGCAAGTTATCCACAACCGGTGGTTGCTGGGTGTAATCAGTCAGGTTCGGTTTGTGCAGCGAATAGCCAACGGTGTGCGGTTGCGGCAGGTGCGAGTACCACTGCCAGCCATAGAAGCCGGCGGCGGCCAGTAACACCAGACCCAACACCCCGGCACCGGCCTGACGCGGGTAGGCGCGTGCTTTATGGCCCACATTTGCCAGGCCATGCCCGAGGGTGCGCAGCCAGGGCGGCGGTTGCCATTGGCCGAAGAGAGCACTCACCACAGTCAGTAAAGCGCCGAGAATCCGGCGGCTGGTCGCTTTCAACGAATCGAGCATGGTGAGCATCCCTGGCTAAGTGCGGCCTATATTACACGCGTCTTTGATACAAAAGATGACGTGAAATTGCCGACGTGCTCAGGCCTGCTGCACAAACGTAAGACGCACCGCAAAACCAATCAAAAGACTGCCAAATAACCACTGCTGAACACGCTGCGCCGAGCGATTGCGCGCCAGCCAGTGGCCGATGCGCGCGCCGGCCAGGGCATAGCAGCAGTCGAATGCGAAACCGACGCTCACCAGGATTACACCGAGCAACGCAAACTGCGCCGCCACCGGGCCTGCTTGTGGGTTGATGAATTGCGGCAGCAACACGGAGCAGAACAGCAGGGCCTTGGGGTTGAGCAGATTGGTGAGCAGGCCGCGCTGAAAGGCCGTGCGCCAGGCGTGGACCGACGGTGCGCCCTGGCTCTCGTTGAACGATGTCAGCCCATTGGCACGCAGGCATTGCACGCCCAGCCATAACAGGTAGGCGGCGCCACCGAGGCGCACCACGTCAAACGTCCACGGCGCCACTTTGAACAACGTCGCCAAACCCATACCGGCCAACGCCACATGGCATGCCCGGGCCAGCCCCAAGCCGATTGTCGTAGTCAGCGCCAAGGCTTTGCCCTGGCGCGCGCCGGTTTGCAGCAGCAGGATCATGTCCGGCCCCGGCAACAGGAAAGCCACCGATAGGGCCAACAGAAATAACCAGAGCTGCGCCATGTTTCATCTCCCACCATTTGTCGGCCAATTCTAGGGTTGAAAGGCGGGGCAGGTGCTTGCGAAGTCAGCCGGATAAGCGTCTAGTCTTGGCACTATCTGCCACCAATACAGCCAACGGCCATCCACTTATGCCAAATATCAAGCTTGACGCTTTTGACCGCAAGATTCTCGAAGCGCTGCAACGGGACGGCCGCCTGAGCAATGTGCAACTGGCTGATGCGATCGGTCTGTCCGCCTCCCCCTGTTTGCGCCGCGTGCGTCTGTTGGAAGAAGCCGGGGTGATTCGCGGTTATCAGGCCACGCTGGACCGCGACGAAGTGGGGCTGGGCATGATGGTGTTTGTCGGCGTGAAGGTGGAGCGGCACAACGACACCGAAGCGAATGCCTTTCGCGAGGCGGTGACGGCATTGCCCGAAGTGATCTCGGCGTTTCTGGTGTCGGGGGAGTCGGACTTTTTGTTGCAGGTGGTGGTGCCGGACTTACGTGGGTATGAGCGGTTCGTCACGGGCAGCCTGTTGAAGCTGCCGGGGGTGAGGGATATTCGCAGTAACTTCGCGATCCAGACCGTGAAAACCCCAGGCGCCTTGCCCCTGGGACATTTGCCGGGCTGAGGACTGGAAAACACTGCAAAACCAGTGTGGGAGCAGGCAAGCCAGCTCCCACATTTGATCCGCATTGGGCTTGAGCCTGTATGGCTCAGGTCCACCAGTAGCGAACGAGGTGAAAGAAAATCGGCGCGGCAAAACACACCGAATCCAGCCGATCCAGCATCCCGCCATGTCCTTCGATCATATGCCCCCAATCCTTAACGCCCCGGTCGCGCTTGATCGCCGACATCACAATGCCGCCGGCAAAACCCAACAGGTTGATCAACAAGGCGATCAAAAACGACTGCCACGGATTAAACGGCGTAGTCCACCACAGCGCCGCTCCGATCAGGGACGACAGCAGAATCCCGCCAATAAAGCCTTCGACGGTTTTGGAGGGCGACAGGTTGGGCGCGATCTTGTGCTTGCCGAACAGCTTGCCGCACACGTACTGCAGAACGTCCGACAGTTGCACCACAATCACCAGGTAGGCGATCAGCAAGAGGTTACGGCCTTCATAACCGGGGATGTCGAGGGTCAACAAGGCCGGCACGAATGACACGCAGAAGACCGCGATCATCAGGCCCCATTGCACTTTCGAGGCCCGCTCCAGGAAGTGCGTGCTGTCGCCACCGAGGGACGCGAGGATCGGCAGCAGCAGGAACACATACACCGGGATAAAGATCGAGAACAGCCCGTACCAGTCCGAGTAGATCAGCACGTATTGCAAGGGCAGGGCCACGTAAAACGCGGCCACCAGCGCCGGGTAGTCGCTGCGGCGCGTGGGGGTGAGGGTGAGGAATTCGCGCAGGGCATAGAACGACACCGCGTAGAACAGCAGGATCACCGCGCCGGTACCGAGCCAGAAAGCAATGCCGATCACCACCACCATCACCCACCAGGCGTTGATGCGGGCGTTGAGGTTGTCGATCACCGCATTCGGTGTACCACGGGTGCGCAGTTTGAGGATCAGTCCGATCAGTGAGGCGAGCACCAGGATCGCGCCGATCCCGCCGAACAACATCAAGGTTTGGCTATCCATGTCAGACATGCTCCGGGGCGAGGGCAAGCAGGGCGTCGCGGGTACGGGCAAGGAATGCGGCTTTGTCTTCACCTTCTTCCAATTGCAACGGCGCGCCGAAGCTGGTGGTACACAACAACGGCAGCGGCAGTACGCGGCCCTTGGGCATGACCCGGTTGAGGTTGGCTATCCACACGGGGACCAATTCAGCCTGTGGGTAACTTTTTGCCAGGTGATACAGGCCGCTTTTGAACGGCAGCAGGCCGTCTTCCAGGTTGCGCGTGCCTTCGGGGAAGATGATCAGCGAGTCGCCGCCTTCAAGCGCGGCCAGCATGGGCTGCAAGGGGTTATCCACAGGGTCTTTACGCTCGCGGTCGATCAGCACGCCATTGAATACGCGGTTGATGATGTAGCGGCGCAAGGCACTTTTGTTCCAATAATCGCTACCGGCCACCGGGCGCGTGAATTTGCGCAGGTTCTGCGGCAGTGATGCCCACAGCAGCACAAAGTCGCCGTGGCTGCTGTGGTTGGCGAAGTAAATGCGTTGCACCGGAACCGGCGCGCAACCCAGCCACAGGCTACGGGCGCCGGTGACGGTGCGGGCCATCGAGGTAATCAGTGTGGCGACCACAGGTTCGAACATGGGAATTCCTTATCCGGCAAAAGGTAGCCAAGGGCTGGCGAGTATCACCAGCAAGGTCAGCAGCACTTGCGCGCCCAGCAGCCAAGCCTGCTTGCGCAACAATTTAAGGGCGCCGCGACGGCGTTCGGTCCAGGGCCGGCCAGCGCGTTTGGGCGATTGCAGGCCGAGGGTTTGCAAGGCCTGGTCGAGATCGGGTGTGCGCTGGGTGTCGCGGGCCAGCAGAGCGAACAGGTCGGCATCGAAAGCCACGCGTAGCGCCCAGTACTTTTGCAGCAGGCCGAGAATAATCATCCACAGGCTGAGCAGCAGGCAGATTGTCGAAATACTCGCCATCAGCAATTGAGCCAGGCCGAACAGCACACCGACCACGGTCAGGCCTGTGGATAACTGATCGAGCGATCGGCCCCGGCGCAGAAGGCTGGCGACCACTTGGAGTTCCATATCAGCAGGCATGGGGCAAACCCTCCAGTGCTTCACGGTGAGCGGGATGCAGGACCACGCGGGGCCTGGCTGTACGAATAATAGCCAGCGCCTCCTCGACACTGGCCGCGCGGCCACTGTGCAGCAACCATGCGGCGACCGCCGTGGCGCTGCGCGAATAACCCAGGGCGCAGCACACCAACACGGGCCCGCCCAGGCGCAGGCGTTCGATGGCTTGCGCGGCTTGCAGGCATTCGGCGGGGGTCGGGGCGATCAAGTCGAGCACAGGAATGCATTGATAAGCGCAGCTCTGTGGATTAATCGGCAATTCGGCGCAGAGATCGACGATGGCCTTGAATGACCCCTGTTCGCTAGCGGTAGGAATTCGACCAAGCCAGACGTTATCCACAACCTGGTCGGGTTGTGGATGTTTACGCGTCCACAACCGCGAGTTAATCCAGGCCGCCGCCAGGTAGGGCGCATACAACCAGCGTGCGGCGGGCGTCAGACGGCCATCGGTGCGTTTCTGAAAGCCCGCAGCGCCCAGTGCCAGGTAGTTTGCCTTTATCAGGCCAAGGGAAACCGCCGGCCAGATCAGCCAGAGCCACCCGCCCCCCAAGCTCAGCGCCACAATCAATAGCACCACCGACCCCGCGCCGTAACGCAAGCCGAGCCGCCACTGCTGCGAATCCCGCGTAAGCCGTGCATTCAACAGCGGGCTCGGGTGCTCCACTGGCCACAACCACACGCATAACCAGCCGGCGAGGGCGCCTGTGGGTAAGTCAATAAAGTGATGTTGATAAGTGGACAGCACCGAAATACCGATTAACGCGAACCAGCCATGCACCACCCAACGCCAGAACCCTTGCGTGTGGCGCTGGTACATGACCCACAGGATCACCAGCAGCGCGATGTGCAGTGAGGGCGCCTGGTTGAACGGTTTGTCGAAGCCGGCCAGTACCGCAAACAGCCAGCCAAACACACCGTCCAGTTCCGGCCGTTCAAAGGTGAAACGCAGTGGCCAGATGAGGAAGCAGCTCACGGCAATGACTTGCGCACTGAGCAGGCGCAATGCGTGTTGTTTCAACTCATGGCGAGTGTTGGGCAGCAGCAACGAGAACCCGTAGAGCAGGTCAATGGACCAATAGGGCACGATGGTCCAGGCCCAGAACGGCATATGGGTTTCCCAGCCGAACACCAGTGTGCCGACGTCGCTGCGCTGGCTGGTGACCCAGGTGGCAAAGCCGTAGGTACTGAAAAACAACGGCGCCAGCAACAGCAGCCACAGGACTGCCGGTTTCAATAAGCCGGGTTCGCGCATGCTCAGATCTTCTGTGCCAGGGACACGGTGAAAATGCCCCATTCGTCGACACGCTGGGTGATCTTGCGAAAGCCTGCGGCCTCGACCAACTGATCCATCTCTGCCTGGCTGCGCCGGCGCATCACCCAGGCCTGGCCCTGGCGATGGCTGGTGAGCGCGCGGGCGATCAGTTCCAGCTGCGGATGCCACGGTTGACCGGTGTAAACCAGATAACCGCCAGGCTCCACCGCTTCGGTCAGCCCTGCCAACGAACCGCCTACCATGCGGTTATCGGCAAACAATTCATACAGCCCGGACACCACCGCCAAAGTCGGCTTGGGGTCCAGTGCCGCCAGATCAGCCCGGTCAAACGCATCACCTTTGACGAACTGGGCGATATCCCCAAGGCCTTTTTCGCGGATCAGCGCGCCACCGTCGCGCACGTTGATGTCACTGTAGTCGCGCAGCAGGATTGATTCCGGCAGCGGCGAAACGCCCTGCAAGGCTTCGAGAATATAGCGGCCGTGGCCGGCGGCGATATCGACAATTCGTACCTCACGATCATCTGCACGCAACTTGGCCATGGCCAGGCGCAGCAGTTCTTCGACATTCAGCTTGCGCTGGCGAATGCCGCGCCAGCCGATGGAGTTGAGGTAGTTGGTGTCGATCATCCGCCCCAGCCCGCCCTGACCGGTGGGCGTGTTGCGGTACACGTAGTCCAGCGTGCTACCGGAGTCGAAGCCGGTGTCGAAGCCCAATTTCACGCCGGCCGACAAGTTCTTGCCCAAGCCCATGCTGGCGCGGGTCATGCGCCAGTACAGGTCGCGCAATGAATGACGTGGCAGCGGCGCGGCGAGGGATTCTGACTCGGCGCAGGTGGCGCCCAATTTGTCGGCGTCGAGCAAAGAGGCGCGGTCCAGCGGGTGGTTGAAGTTCTGCAGGATAAAGCGCTTGGCGCTGCTCACGGCTATCGCTCGGTCGCGTTCGCCGAGGGTGTCGTGGAAAAAACCGGGAAGAATATGCAGCTCTTTTTTCAGGCTGCCGAGGCGGTCGAAAAATTGCTGCTGGGGTTTACGGTGCACCACAAAGTCGGAGCCGGAGATCAGCAGTTGTGTGGGCACTTGAATCGCCTGGGCATCGGCTACAACGCGATCGGCAGCTTCGTACAGCCCGAGCAGCACATTCACTGAAATGGCTTTGGTGATCAATGGGTCGCTGTCGTAGGACGCGACCCGCTCCGGGTCGTGGCTGAGGAACTTGGCCTTGACGTAACTGTTGACGAAAAAGTTGCCGCGCAACGTGCGCATCAGCGCCAGGCCCGGTCGCGCAAAAGGTACGTAGAGCTTGACCTTGAACGCCGGGGAGGCCAGCACCAGGGCGCGGATTTTGGGTGCGTAATCGTGCACCCAGGTGGCGGCGATCACGGCGCCCACGCTTTGGGCGATGACGGCGAAGTTCTCTTCTTCGATGCCGTAAGTGGCGCCGATATGGTCGCAGAAGGTCTGCACGTCGCGGGCGCTGGTGGCGAAGCTGGGGCTGTCACCGCGGGCGCCGGGGGATTGGCCGTGGCCGCGTGCGTCCCAGGCGAAGAAATCGAATTGCGGCAGGTCGAGTTCGTCGACCAGGTGAGCAATGCGCCCCGAATGCTCGTGGCCGCGATGAAACAGCAGGATCGCCTTGCGCGGCTCATCGCCCGCAGGCGCCGTGGCCGGCCAGTGCCGATAGAAAAGCTCGACGCCATCATGGGTACTGAAGGTGTGCTCTTGCTGTTCGCGCATCGCAAATTCCTTATGCAGAAGGGGAAATCGTTTCTTTGAGGCCTTGGCGCACGCGATTGACCAAGGTATAGGCGAGCAGGGCGGCGACCAGCCACATCACCGTATCGACCCAGCCTGCGTTGAGCCAACCCAGTGCCACGCCGGTGGCGAGCACCCCGAGTACAAACGCGCGATCACTCTTGCCCATTGGGCCGTCGTAGCGGCGCGAAGCGCCCACCATCGGCCCGAGCACACCGGCGTATTCGCTGAACACGGCGAGCAGCGCCACCAGCAGCACCGGCACCAGGCTGGCATCGGGGATCAGGGCAAAGGGCAGGATCAGCGCGCTGTCGGCGATGACGTCGCACAGTTCATTGAGGTAGGCACCGAGGCGCGATTGCTGGCCAAAGTCCCGGGCGAGCATGCCGTCGATGGCATTGAGTGCCATGCGCAGGATCATCCACAGCGGGATCAGCGCAAACAGCCAGAGGTGTTGGGCGAAGCTGGCGATCAACAGGCCGACCAGCAGGGAAACCACGCCAGCCAACACGGTGATCTGGTTGGCGGTGGTGCCGTTGTCATAGAGACGCTGCACGAGGGGGCGCAGCACGTTTTGAAAACGCGGCTTGAGCTGATAGATCGAAATCATGGGGAGTGGCGCTTCCTTGTCCGTGAACCCGCGAAAACTGTTTTGGAGTGTGCCGATTAATCCGTGCCTGCACCAGTGATGGCGCGTGTTTATGGGGGTTTAGTCACGGTCTCGCAGGTGCCGGAGGGTATTTGTGGCAGGGGGCTTGCGCCTGATAGCTATGGGCCAGCCAGTACAGGCATTCACTGACCCATCGCCATCGCGAGTAAGCCCCGTCCACAGGGGCGCAGCGCAGGGCTCAAAAACGGTGTTTAGCGAACAAAAATTTCACGCCGCGTGTTATATCGTAACGAACTGTGTGTAAGCGGGCGTTGAGTGGATGCAAGTGGATTTAGAAGCTGACGGCGCTTCGGTTGAAGGCCTCGCGCGTTTTCAACAAGGGTTGTTCCATGCCCGTCGATTGAGGCAGGCCGGCATCAGCCTGACCGCCCTGGCTGTCGCCGGTTGGGTGCTGGCGTTGTTCGTCGCCTTGTTTGCGCCGCTGTCGATCTGGCCGGTGGTGCTGATCAATTGCGCGAGCGCTCTGCTGGTGCTGGTGGCCGGGTTGCAATCGGCGTGGTGGGTCGCCGATTGGCGCGCCCAGGCGCTGGAAGAGCCCGCGGCTGAACTGACCGAACGGCCCCTCGAAGAGCGCGGTGGGTACGCGCGTCTGCTGGAGCGTTTCGGCAGCGGCTTGCTGGCCCAGATCGGCGCGCCCGTGTTGTGGCTCTGTGGTTGGTCGTTGTTGGCGTTGGTCAGTATCATCGAATTCTGGAACCTGGCCCTGCCCGCATCGCCCGTGGGGCAATCCGCGAGCATCGGCGCTGCGTTGGCGCTGGCGCTGGCCTTTGGCTTGTTGGTGTTCGAGCGCCGTCTGGCTCAGGAAACCGCTGCGCAATGGCCTGAAGCTTCGCAGCTGGCGCAATTGATCCGGGTGGCGATTCTTGTCCTGGTGGTCAGTGCGATCTGTTTGTTGTTTGCCGGCGCGCAATCCGTCTGGCCGCTGCGCTTGGCGACGATTGTTGGCCTGTTGCCAGCGCTGGTGGCGCTGGAGTTCCTGTTAAGGGGCACGCTGTCGCTGTTCAGCCCGCGCCAGCCACGGCTCGAACCACGCTTGATGGCGCAAAGCTTTATCGCCGGTCTGCTGCGCTGGCCGCCACAACCCTTGCTCGCTTTGCAGCACGAACTGCACAACCGCTTCGGCATCGACCTGCGCCAGATCTGGGCGTTTACCTACATGCGCCGGGCGTTCTTGCCGGTGCTGCTGGTGGTGCTGGCGGTAGGCTGGTCACTGACCGGCGTGCACGAAGTGCCCCTGCAAGGCCGTGGGATTTATGAGCGGTTCGGCAAACCGGTGGAAGTCTTCGGCCCGGGCCTGCATGCCGGGTTGCCGTGGCCACTGGGTCGCGTCCTGAGTGTGGAAAACGGCGTTGTGCATGAGCTGGCCACCAGCGCCAGCGACGCCGCAGCACCGCCGTTGGCCCCTGCCGAAGGCCCGGCGCCGCTGATCGCCAACCGGTTGTGGGATGCCAGCCATGTGAATGACAAGTCCCAGGTGATCGCCAGCAGCAGCGGCGACAAGCAGAGCTTCCAGATCGTCAATATGGACGTACGTTTCGTCTACCGCATCGGCCTCACCGATCAGGCCGCACTGGCCGCCACCTATAACAGCGCCGATGTGCCGACGCTGATTCGCAGTACCGCCAGCCGCATCCTCGTGCATGACTTTGCCTCGCGCACCCTCGACGAACTTCTTGGCGAACAGCGCACCAGCCTCGCCGACGAGGTCGGGCGCGCGGTACAGGCGGACCTGCAAAAACTCGACAGCGGCGTGGAAATTCTGGCCACGGTGGTGGAAGCCATTCACCCACCGGCCGGCGCCGCCAACGCCTACCACGGCGTGCAGGCGGCACAAATCGGTGCCCAGGCACTGATTTCCCGTGAGCGCGGCGCCGCCAGCGAACAAACTAACCAGGCTTTGCTGCAGGCCAGCACCGCGCGCGACCAGGCGATGGCCACCGCCCGTGAAGTGAACGCGGGCGCCCAAGCGGCAGACCTGCGCTTTAGCGCCGAACAAAAGGCTTACGCCACCGCAGGCCGTGCCTTCGTGCTGGAGCAGTATCTCGCTCAACTGAGCCAAGGGCTGGCGCACGCCAAGCTGCTTATTCTGGATCACCGCCTGGGCGCCGATGGTGCGCCAACGATCGATCTGCGTTCTTTTACTTTGCCGGCCGATCCTTCGGTGCCGCGTAAAGCCGTTCAATAAGGAGTCTGTCTGTTGAGCGCTCATTCTCACGATCACGGTCATCACCACCACGGCCATCATCACCACCATCACGGCGATGAGCAGGCGGCCGGGCCATTCCCGTGGCGGCGCATGGCCTGGGCGGTGTTGCTGGTGCTGTTTGCGGTGGCGGCTGCCAGCCTGGTGCAAGTGCGTTCCGGCGAGGCCACGGTGATTACGCGGTTCGGCAACCCGTCGCGGGTGCTGCTGGAGCCGGGCCTGGGCTGGCGCTGGCCGGCACCGTTCGAAGCCGCGATCCCGGTGGACCTGCGCCTGCGCACTACCTCCAGCGGTTTGCAGGATGTGGGTACCCGCGACGGTCTGCGGATCATCGTGCAGGCCTATGTGGCGTGGCAGGTGCAGGGCGATGCCGACAATGTGCAGCGCTTTATGCGCGCGGTGCAGAACCAGCCGGACGAAGCAGCGCGGCAGATTCGCACGTTCGTCGGCTCGGCGCTGGAAACCACGGCGGCCAGCTTCGACCTGTCCAGCTTGATTAACACCGACGCCAGCCAGGTGCGCATTGCCGATTTCGAGGCGCAATTGCGCCAGCAGATTGATCAACAATTGCTCACCACCTATGGCGTGCGCGTGGCACAAGTCGGTATCGAGCGCCTGACTCTGCCGTCGGTCACCCTCACGGCCACCGTCGACCGCATGCGTGCCGAGCGTGAAACCATTGCCACTGAACGCACCGCTGTCGGTAAGCGTGAAGCGGCGCAGATCCGCTCTGCCGCCGAGCGTGATGCGCGAATTGTGCAGGCCGATGCCACGGTGAAAGCCGCCGATATCGAAGCCCAGTCGCGGGTTGAAGCCGCGCAGATTTATGGTCGGGCCTACGCGGGCAATCCGCAGCTGTACAACCTGCTGCGTTCGCTCGACACCTTGGGCACGGTGGTCACGCCGAGCACCCGGATCATCTTGCGCACCGACGCCGCGCCGTTCCGTGCACTGGTGGACGGGCCGAAGGACGTTCAACCATGACTGAGCGTGACGGCCCGGACAGCCCGTGGATCCAGGCCGGGCGCCTGACGTTCCTGGCGTTGTACGCGGTGACGGTGCTGGCGGCGTTGGCTTGGGCGTTTTCCAATGTGCGGCAGATCGACCCGCAAAACCGCGCCGTGGTGTTGCACTTCGGCGCACTGGACCGGATTCAAAACGCCGGGCTCCTGCTGGCGTGGCCACAGCCGTTCGAGCAAGTCGTGCTGTTACCCGCAGCGGACCGCGTGATCGAACGTCGGGTGGAGAACCTGCTGCGCTCCGATGCGGCAACCCAGGCCGACCGCGTCGCCAGTTTCGCCACGCCATTGAGTGATGCGCTGGCGGGTTCCGGTTACCTGCTGACCGGCGATGCCGGTGTGGTGCAGCTGGATGTGCGGGTGTTTTACAAGGTCACCGAACCCTACGCGTTTGTGCTGCAGGGCGAGCATGTGCTGCCGGCGTTGGATCGACTGGTGACGCGCAGCGCCGTGGCGCTGACGGCTGCGCGCGATCTGGACACGATTCTGGTGGCGCGCCCGGAACTGATCGGCACTGACAACGGCGCGGCCGAGCGCCGTGAGCGGCTGCGCGCAGATCTGGTGCAAGCTATTAATAAGCGCCTGGCGGAGCTGGCCGCGACGGGTTTGGGGCTGGGCATTGAAGTCACCCGTGTCGACGTGCAATCGAGCCTGCCGGGCCCGGCGGTGAATGCCTTCAACGCGGTGCTGACGGCCAGCCAGCAAGCCGATAAAGCCGTGGCCAACGCGCGCACCGAAGCGGAAAAACTCACCCAGAGCGCGAACCAGGAGGCTGACCGCCTGGTGCAAGTTGCCCACGCCCAGGCCAGTGAGCGCCTGGCCAATGCCCAGGCGCAAACCGCCACTGTTGCCAGCCTGGCGCAGGTCAAAGACCCAGGCTTGCTGCTGCGCCTTTACCGCGAGCGCGTGCCGAAAATTCTTGGCCAGGCCGGTTCAGTGACGACGGTCGATCCTAAAGACGACTCCCGTTTGATCATCCAGGGAGCCGAGCAATGAGCGCGCCCATGTTGACGTCCGCCGAGCAGCGCAGTGCTGCCCGGCAATTGACCCTGGCCATGCTGGCCTTGGGGTTGTTGGTATTGGGCCTGGTGTGGCGCTGGCTGGCGCCGGATCAGAACGGTGTCAGCCAATTACTGCTCGGTGTTGCTTCGTTGCTGGTGGCCGTGCCGGTGATGCGTTCGGCCTGGTACAGCCTGCGCTACCCGAGCCTGCATGGCATCACCGACCAATTGATCGCGCTGGCGATGATGGGGGCGTGGGCCACGGGCGACCTGCTGACCGCCGCCTTGCTGCCGATCATCATGATCTTCGGCCATGTGCTGGAAGAGCGCAGCGTGATCGGCTCCCAGGAAGCGATTCACGCACTGGGCAAACTCACCCGCAGCCACGCGCGGTTGGTGCAGGCAGACGGCAGCATTGTTGAAGTGGATAACGGCACGCTGAACACCGGGGATATCGTCGAAGTGCGCGCCGGCGACCGGGTACCCGCCGATGGCGTGGTGCTGTCCGGCCAGGCCAGCCTGGACACGGCGCCTATCACCGGGGAGTCGGTGCCGTTGGAAGCCGGCGTCGGCGTGCAGGTGTTTGGTGGGGCGATCAACCTTGATGGCGTGTTGCGCCTGCAAGTGACGCGCACCGGTGATGAGTCGACCTTGGGCAAAGTCATTGCGCTGATGCAGAACGCCGAGCGCTCCAAACCGCCGATCACGCGGCTGCTGGAGCGCTATGCCGGCAGCTATATGGTGCTGGTGTTGCTGCTGGCGGCGGTGACCTGGTTTGTTACCAATGACGCCCAGGCGATGCTCGCCGTGCTGGTGGCGGCGTGCCCGTGTGCCTTGGTGCTGTCGGCACCGGCCACGGCGATTGCCGGGATTGCGGTGGCGGCGCGCCAAGGGATTTTGATTCGCAGCTCCGCGTTTCTGGAGGAACTGGCGGACCTGACCTCGTTGGTGGTCGACAAGACCGGCACGCTGACCTTTGGCACCTTGCGCTTGCAGTCCATCGAAACCACGGCGCCGGATCGGCAGGTGGTGTTGAACCTGGCGGCCAGCCTCGGTTCGGCCAGCAGCCACCCGGTCAGCCGTGCATTGGCAGGTTTGGCGACTCAGGAACAAATGCTGGCGCTTACGGACATTCGCGAACGCCAGGGCCTTGGCGTAGTGGCGCAGACCGAGCAGGGCGAGGCGGCCCTTGGGCGACCGGAGTTGTTTGAGCAATTGGGCATCGTCAGCACCCCTGTCCCCAATCACGATGGCCCGATTGCTGGGTTGGCGCTGAACGGGCAGTTCCTCGCGTGGCTGCTGTTGGCGGACAGCGTCAAGCCGGAGGCACGTCAGGCACTGCAAGAGCTGCGGGATTTAGGCCTTGGCCGCCAATTGCTGCTGACCGGCGACCGTCAAAGCGTGGCCGACAGCCTCGCGCTGGACGTAGGCATCAGCGACGTCGAAGCGCAGGCCTTGCCGGAAGACAAGCTCAACCGCGTGTTGGGAGAAATCAGCAGTGGTTTCCGGCCGATGGTGGTGGGCGACGGCATCAACGACTCTTTGGCGCTGAAGGCGGGTGTGGTTGGCGTGGCGATGGGTGCGGGTGGGGCGGACATCGCCCTCGCGTCGGCGGACGTGGTGTTGATCGGCAGCGACCTACGCCGCCTGGGCACCTGTGTGCGCTTGAGCCGTCAGTGCCGACATACGTTGCAGGTCAATGTGGTTATCGGCCTGGGCTGGACCTTGGCCATCGTGGTGTTCGCGGCGTTTGGCTGGCTGGGCGCAGCAGGCGCAATGATTGCGGCAGTGTTGCATAACCTCAGCACCTTGCTGGTACTGGGCAACGCCGGGCGTTTGCTGCGCTTTCAGGAGCCGCTTTTGAAGCTCGACGAATAATTTTCAGAAATATTTGCACACGGCTGTAACGCCAATGCGGGACCTCACTCTAGTGGTATGTCGAGACTGAACAATCCGTTCAGACCGACTCCACTACTGCTCATGAGGAATACGAGAATGAACATTAAATCCGCTGCTGCCGGTGCCGCCCTCGCAATGGCCGCCGCTACTATGTTTGCTGGTGTAGTCACTCAGGCTCAAGCCGCTGATACCGCTGTGCATTGCTATGGCGTCAACGCCTGCAAAGGCCAGAACGACTGCAAAACCAAAGACCACGCCTGCAAAGGTCAAGGTTCCTGCAAAGGCCAGGGCTTCCTCTCTATGAGCAAGGCAATGTGCGACGAAAAAGGCGGCAAAGTCGGCGAATAACCGGCAAACCAGTGCAACCGCAGCGGACGCCCCCCGCCGCTGCGGACACTTTGCCCAGGAGTGTCTGATGTCCACTTCCCTTAACAGTCTGGGTTACGGCCTGGGTTTACGCAGTGAGTATTACCAGCAGATCCTTGAACAATCGCCAGCCGTGGATTGGTTCGAAGTGATCTCCGAGAATTATCTGGTCCAGGGCGGTAAAGCCTTGTACTACCTGGACGCGATAGCCGAGCGCTATCCCCTGGTGATGCACGGTGTGTCCCTGTCCATCGGTGGGCCTCATGCCCTCGATAACGATTACCTTAAACAAATCAAACAGCTCGCCGAGCGTATTCAACCTGCGTGGGTTTCCGATCACCTGTGCTGGAGCCGCGGCAGCGCGCATCAGTTGCACGATTTGCTGCCATTGCCGTACACCGAAGAAAGCCTCTACCACGTGGCCGGCCGTGTGCGCCAAGTGCAGGACGTGTTGCAGCGTCCGTTGGTGCTGGAAAATGTCTCCAGCTACGTACGCTCCAGGGCGGACGAATTCACTGAGTGGGAATTCCTCAATGCCTTGGCTCACCTCACGGGGTGCCAGTTGCTGCTGGACGTCAACAATGTGTATGTCAGCTCGCGCAATCACGGGTTTGATGCGTGGACGTTTATCCGCAGCCTGCCGCCCGAGAGTATCCGCCAACTGCATTTGGCCGGGCATATGGACTACGGTGATTATGTCGTCGATACCCATGACCATCCGGTATGCGACCCGGTGTGGGCGCTCTATCAACAGACACTTGAGCATTTGGGGCCGGTGTCGACGCTGTTGGAGCGCGATGACCATTTCCCGCCGTTCGAAGAGCTGCTGACCGAGTTGAGCAAGGCCCGTGAACTGGGAGCTACCGCGTTGGCCCGGAGGTCGTTATGCGCCTGACCGATTGGCAGTTGGCCTTTGAACAGCATCTATTATCCGAAACGGCGGTGGCCAACAGTGGTTTCGCCGCCACCTTGCTCGGCGGTCCGACCCTGGACGTAGACACGGGCTTGGCGATTTATCACAACGCCTACGTGTCGCGGTTGCAGGAAGTGTTGCGCCATGATTTCGGCGCCATCTGGTATTGGCTGGGGGATGATGAGTTCGCGTTATTGACGCAGGCCTATGTGCGGCGTTATCCGTCTGCCCATTACAGCCTGCGTTGGCTGGGTGAGCGGTTCCCGGCATTTATCGTTGAGCACCTGGTGGCTGAGCAGAGCGCGCCGCTGGCCGAACTGGCACGGTTGGAGTGGGCCTTTACCCTGGCATTTGATGCGCCGCAGGGTGAGCCGCTGACCCTGAATGATATGGCGCAACTGCCACCCGAAGCCTGGCCGGGTTTGCAGGTAGCCCTGGCGCCTTCTGTGCAGCAGATGCTCTGCCATTTCAATACCGTGGCGATTTGGCGGGCCAGCAAGGATGAGTCTGACTTCCCCGACAGCCACTCGCTGGAATTAGCGCAGGTTTGCCTGGTGTGGCGCCACCAGAACGTGTGCCACTACCGCAGCCTGGAACCCTCTGAAGCCTGTGCACTGGCAGGAATGGTCGCCACCGGCTGGAGCTTTTCAGAACTGTGCGCAGAGTTAGCAGTCACTTATAAGGAGGGGGCACCGCTGCAAGCGGTGACGTGGCTGAAACAGTGGATCCAAGACGGTTTGCTCGAGTTTCGGGCCTCGTAGAAAAGCGCTATCAATTCGATAGCCACCTACTTTGTCTTCGGATGGTCTACCCTCATTCCAGACGTCTGAAACAAGGGGGGACTACTCATGCTCGCGCCACTTCCACCGGCCTTACAGAATCTCAAGCTACCGCTTCGTCTTCGACTCTGGGACGGCCATGAATTCAACTTGGGCCCTGAGCCCAGTGTGACCATCGTGGTGAAGGACCCCACGGCGGTCTCCATGCTGACCCATCCAACGCTCGACTCATTGGGCGAAGCGTTCGTCGAGGGCAAATTGGAGCTGGAAGGTTCCATCGCCGAGGTCATTCGGGTATGTGACGAGTTGAGTCACGCCCTGATCGAAGATGACGAGGAAAGTCATCCGGTGCGCTCGATCCACGACAAGGCCACTGATGCCGCCGCCATTTCTTATCATTACGATCTGTCCAACGAGTTCTACCAGCTTTGGCTGGACCAGGACATGGCGTACTCCTGCGGCTACTTTGAAACCGGTAGCGAATCCATCGACCAGGCTCAACAAGACAAATTTCGCCACCTGTGCCGCAAACTGCGTTTGCAACCGGGTGAATATTTGCTTGATGTGGGCTGTGGCTGGGGCGGATTGGCGCGTTTTGCGGCGCGGGAATTCGGGGTCAAAGTGTTTGGTATCACCCTGAGCAAGGAGCAGTTGGCACTGGCCCGGGAGCGCGTAAAAGCGGATGGCCTGGAAGACCAAGTGGACCTGCAACTGCTCGACTATCGCGACCTGCCCCAAGACGGTCGCTTCGACAAAGTGGTCAGCGTGGGCATGTTCGAACACGTTGGCCATGCCAACCTGGCGCAATACTGCAAAACCCTGTTTGGCGCGGTGCGTGAAGGCGGCCTGGTGATGAACCACGGCATTACCGCCAAGCACACGGATGGTCGTCCTGTCGGCCGTGGCGCCGGGGATTTTATCGAGCGTTACGTGTTCCCCAATGGTGAGTTGCCCCATCTGGCGATGATGACTGCCGAGATCAGTGAAGTCGGGCTGGAAGTGGTCGACGTCGAAAGCCTGCGCCTGCATTACGCGCGCACGCTGGACCATTGGAGCGAGCGGCTTGAGGACAACCTTGAAGCGGCGGCGAAGATGGTGCCGGAGCAAGCGTTGCGTATTTGGCGGCTGTACCTGGCCGGTTGTGCCTATGCGTTCGCACGGGGCTGGATCAACCTGCATCAGATCCTGGCCGTGAAACCTCATGCCGATGGCAGCCATGAACTGCCGTGGACGCGGGAAGATATCTACCGCTGAAGCAGTGTTACGAAGACGCTGAAGATGTAAATGTGGGAGCGGGCTTGCTCGCGAAAGCGGTAGATCAGCCAGCTTATTTGGCATTGGCATACCGCCTTCGCGAGCAAGCCCGCTCCCACATTCATTCTGTGTTGGCTGTTAAAGAATCGGTGATATCAAACGCGCGACCCGCATGCCCAGTTGTTGCAGGCGGCGGGTTTCGCGGCTTTCTTCCTGGCTGACTTCATGGGCGAGGGCGAAGTCGTCCAGCAGCATCTGTTCCACTTCGCTGGCAAACGCCTCGTCCACGGTCAGCAGCATCACTTCGAAATTAAGCCGGAACGAACGGTTGTCCATGTTTGCACTGCCGATGGCGCTGATTTCGCTGTCCACCAACACCACTTTTTGATGCAGGAAGCCTGGCTTATAGCGGAACACCCGCACGCCGGCGCGCACCGCTTCGATGGCGTAGAGGCTGGAGGCGGCATACACAATGCGGTGGTCGGGCCGCGACGGCAGCAGCAGGCGCACATCCACCCCGCGTAAAACTGCCAGGCGCAGGGCGGCGAACACGGCTTCGTCGGGCACGAAATAGGGGCTGGTGATCCACACTCGCTCAGTCGCGGCATGGATCGCTTCGACGAAAAACAGCGAGCAGGTTTCATACGGGTCAGCCGGGCCGCTGGCGAGCAGTTGGCAGAGCACGCCGTCTTCGGGGTAAGTGTCCGGCAGGATCAGCGGCGGCAGCTCGCGTGCGGCCCAGAACCAGTCTTCGGCAAACGACTCCTGCAGGCATGCCACGACCGGGCCAGTGACCTGCACATGGGTATCGCGCCATGGCGCCAATGGCGGCTTTTTGCCCAGGTACTCATCGCCGACGTTATGCCCGCCGACAAACCCGGTGATGCCGTCCACTACGACGATCTTGCGATGGTTGCGGAAGTTGACCTGGAAGCGGTTGAGCCAGCCGCTGCGGGTGGCAAATGCTTTGACCTTTACTCCGGCGTCGCGCAGGGATTGCACGTAACGATAGGGCAGGGCGTGGCTGCCGATGCGGTCATAGAGCACGTGGATGTCTACGCCTTCGGCGGCCTTTTCCTTGAGCAAGGTGTGCAGTTGGCGGCCGAGTTCGTCGTCATGAATGATAAAAAACTGGAACAGCACCGCCGTTTTGGCCGTGCGGATAGCGTCGAAGATTGCGCTGAAAGTAGCGTCGCCATTGATCAGCAAGCGTACTTCGTTGTTGGCCAGGCACGGCATGCGGCCCAATTTGGGCATGGCGCGCAGGGATGCGTAGGCATTGGAGTTGCGTGCGGCCAGCGCCTCATCGACCCATGGGCGCCAGTTCAGCGCGGTGATGGCGGTGTGCATTTCCTGGTTGGCCTGGCGACGCGCCTGGATATAGGCGTCGAAAGTGCTGCGACCAAAGATCAGGTACGGAATCAGCGTCAGGTAAGGCATGAACATCAGCGACAAGGCCCAGGCGATTGAGCCTTGGGCGGTCCTGACGGTCAGCACCGCGTGAATCGCGGCCAGAGTCCCGAGAAAGTGCAGCGTGGCAATGAAGTAGGCGAGCAGGTGCGGGCCAAAAAAATCCATGAACGACGTAACTCCAGGCAACCAAGTGCCTAACAGACCATGTTCGACGGTGAATGTCGCTATTTTATTTGCCGTGCAACACTGGCAGCTTTGCGGCGTCTAACGCCCACAATTATCCAGGAGTTACCCGATGAATGCTCGTCTGCTTGGTTTGGCCATGGTTGTTGGATTGTCGCTGCCCGTGGCGGCTCAGGCGCAGATGCTGGCGCCGGGCTTGTGGGAATTGACCACCAGTAATATGAAAGTTGATAACCAGGACTTGCCGGACCTGTCGCTGATCCTCGGTCAGCTCAAACAACAGATGACCCCTGAACAGCGCGCGATGCTCGAAAAGCAGGGCATCACCATGGCCGGCAAAGGCGTGCAGGTGTGCCTCACCCCGGCCCAGGTCGCCTCTGATTCAATCCCGCTGACTGACCCGCAATCGGGCTGTAAACAGCAAGTGACCGACAAGACCGGCAACCAGTGGAAGTTTCGTTTCAGCTGCCCGAAAGCCCAGGGCACCGGTGTAGCGACATTCCAGAGCCAGCAGGAATTCACCACGACGGTTAATGGCACTTTCAATGCGACCGGCGTTCAGCAGAAGGGCAGCCTGGACACCCACGCACAGTGGCTGGGCAACGATTGCGGTACGGTCAAACCCCGCGCTTAACGCAGAAAGTGCAGGGGCAAGCCCTGGCAACTGTCGACCACCTGGCTGTTGTGCCACGCCAGGTGGCCTGACACCAGCGTGGTGCTGACGCTGTGGCGAAAGCTGCGCTCGGCGAAGGGCGTCCAGCCGCAGCGAGCGAGAATCGGCTGGCTGCTGACGGGTTTGCCTTCGGGCTCGGGTTTGATCAGCACCAGGTCGGCCCAATAGCCTTCGCGCAAGTAGCCACGATCGGGAATGGCGAACAGGTCGGCCACCCGGTGACTGGTTTTGGCCACCAGGGTCGGCAGGGGCAAGAGCCCGTCCGCGACCAACTCCAACAACGCCGGCAACGCGTGCTGCACCAACGGCAGCCCGGACGGCGCTTCGCGATAGCTCAATTGTTTTTGCGCCCAGGTATGCGGCGCATGGTCACTGCCAATCACATCCAGTCGGTCAGTCAGCAAGGCCTGGCGCAGGGCGTCGCGGTCGGCGCGCGTCTTGATCGCCGGGTTGCATTTGATCTGGTGGCCGAGGCGGTGATAGTCGTGGTCATCGAACAGCAGATGGTGCAGGCAGACTTCGGCGGTGATGCGCTTTTCGGCCAGGGGTTTATCTTCGAACAGCGCCAACTCGATGGCGCTGGTCAGGTGCAGCACATGCAGGCGCGTGCCATGACGCTTGGCCAGTTCCACTGCAAACGATGATGAGCGATAGCAGGCTTCGGCATCCCGAATCAGCGGGTGGGCGACGGCGGGAATATGCTCGCCGAAGCGCTCGCGCAGGCGTTGCTCGTTGGCCAGGATGCTCGGCGTGTGTTCGCAGTGAGCGAGCAGGATGGTGGGTACTTCGGCAAACAGTCGCTCCAGAATCCGTGGGTCGTCCACCAGCATGTTGCCGGTGGAGGCGCCCATGAACACTTTCACCCCGGCCACTTCGCGCGGGTCCAGGGCGGCAACCGTGTCGAGGTTGTCGTTGCTGACTCCAAAGTGAAAGCCGTAGTTGGCCACCGAGTGCAACGCGGCCCGGCGCTTCTTATCGGCCAGGGCCTCCAGGTTAAGCGTGGCGGGGTGGGTGTTGGGCATGTCCATGAAGCTGGTGATGCCACCCGCCACTGCAGCGCGGGATTCACTGTAGAAGCTGCCTTTTTCGGGCGCGCCGGGTTCGCGAAAGTGCACCTGGTCGTCGATCATTCCCGGCAGCAGCCATTGGCCTTGGGCGTCGATTTCTACGGGTTCGTTATAGCCTTCAATGCTGGTGGCGATCTTCTCGATACGGCCATTGGTGACCAGTACATCAGCGTCGAATAACTGGCCTTCATTCACCAGGCGGGCATTGCGAATCAGCAGGCGGCTCATGGTTCAGAACTCGTTTTGCAGGGCTTTGTAACCGCGCACCAGGTCGACGTTGGTGCGCGCCACGTCTTCGGAAAACTCCGAGGCGCTGACACTCACCGGCGGGAATTGCGACAGGTCGGTGTTCGGGCCGATGCGGGTGGTGGAGGGCACGTAGAAGGCGGCGGGCAAGTCACGGCCGTCGACCACCGAGTTATGACGCACCACGCAGCCATCACCGACGGCACAGTTGAACAGCACGCTGTTGAATCCAATGAAGACGCGGTCGCCGACGGAACAGGGGCCATGGACAATGGAGCGGTGGGCGATGGAGGTGAACTCGCCGATGGTCACCGCCGCCCCGGATTTGGAGTGGATGACCACGCCATCCTGAATATTGGAGTTCGCACCGATGGTGATGGGGTCCATGGCACCGCTGGCGTCGACTTCGTCGGCGCGGATGACGGCGTAGGGACCGACGAACACGTTCTCGCCGATGATGACCTTGCCGCAAATGATGGCGGTTTTGTCGACGTAGGCTGATTCGGCAATCACCGGCAGATCGCCGGAGGGGTTCTTGCGGATCATGCAGCGGGCTCCGTAATGATGTGAACGTAGGCGCCGTCGATGGCGTTGTAGAAGCAGGTGGGTCGGCCGGTGTGGCAGGCCGGGCCGTGCTGGTCGACAATCATGAGCACTGCGTCGCCGTCGCAATCCAGACGCGCTTCGACCAACTGCTGCCAGTGGCCGGAGCTTTCGCCTTTGCGCCATAGTTGCTGGCGCGAGCGCGACCAGTAGCAGGCCCGCCTTGTGGCCAGGGTTTCATCGAGGGCCTTGCGGTTCATCCAGGCCAGCATCAACACCTGGCCGCTGCCGTGTTGCTGGACGATGGCGGCAATCAAGCCATCGCTGTTCCACGGCAGGGCGTTCAGTACCTGTTCGAGTGGAAAGCGGCTGCCAATGGCAGCCCCTTCCAGGTCGAGCATGCTCAAGGTCATGGCTTGCTCAGGGCGGCGCACAGGGTGTTGAGGTTGTACTCGAACAGACCGGTAAAGGTGCTGGCCGGGCCTTCAGCGGCGAGGGCGTCGGAGTACAGCGTGCCGCCGATCTGCGCGCCGCTTTCATCCGCGATTTGCTTGAGCAGGCGCGAGTCCTTGATGTTTTCCATGAACACGGCTTTGACCTTGTCCTTGCGGATCTGGGTGATCAGCGCAGCGACTTCGGCGGCCGATGGTTCACGCTCAGTCGACAACCCTTGAGGAGCCAGGAACTGAATGCCGTAGGCCTGGCCCAGGTAACCGAACGCGTCATGGGAGGTGACGATGCGGCGGTTGCCAGGTGGCAATGCACCGAACTTGGTTTTGGCTTCGGCCAGCAGGCGGTAGATCTCTTTCAGGTACGCCTGGCTGTTGCGCAGGTAGTCGGCCTTGTTCGCCGGGTCAGCGGCCACCAGTGCCTTGGTGATGTTGTTCACATAGATTTCGGCGTTGGCCAGGTTATGCCAGGCGTGCGGATCGGGAATGGTTTCGCCGTCTTCTTCCATGGTGTGGGAGATCACGCCTTTGCTGGCGGTGACCACGGTGGCTTTGGTTTCGGTGCTGGTGACCAGGCGGTCCAGCCAGGGCTCGAAGCCGAGGCCGTTCTTGATGATGACCTTGGCCTTGAGCAGCGCCTTGGCGTCATCCGGTGTCGGTTCGTAGGTGTGGGCGTCGGCGTCCGGGCCCACCATGTTGCTGATCTGGATGTGATCGCCACCGATCTGGTGGGTGATGTCATCGAGAATACTGAAGCTGGTAACCACTTGAAGTTTGTCGGCGGCCTGAGCCATCGACAATGGCAGCAGAATGCTGAACAGCACGAGTAGAGCGCGCATCGGGAAACACCTCATTGGGATGTAAGCAAGGGCGGGCGGCGCAGCAAGCCGTGCACCGGACCGAAGACCACGGACAGCAGATACCCACCGCCAGCCACCAGCACGATGGCCGGGCCGCTGGGCAGCGAGTAGTAGAACGACAGCAACAAACCCAACCACACCGACAGGCATCCCAGCACCGCCGATACCGCGATCAACACCGGCAGGCGCCGGCTCCAGAAGCGTGAAGCAATGGCTGGCAACATCATCAAACCCACTACCATTAACGCGCCGATGGCCTGGAAACCAATCACCAGGTTCAGCACCACCAGGGTCAGGAATAACCCGTGGGCGAGTGGGCCGAGGCGGCTGACGGTTTGCAGGAACAGTGGGTCAAGGGTGTCCAGCAGCAGCGGTTTGTAGATCAGCGCCATGGCGATCAGGCTGAAGCCGGACACCCAGAGCATGCCGGTCAGGGTGGTTTCATCGACAGCCAGTGCTGAGCCGAACAGCAGGTGCAAAAGGTCCAGGCGTTTGCCGGCAATGCCGAGAATCAATACACCTGCGGCGAGAGAGATGGGGTAGATGGCGGCGAGGCTGGCGTCTTCGCGCAGGCCGGTGCGGCGGGTTATCCAGGCTGACACGCCGGCCATGCTCAGGCCTGCGCCGAGGCCACCAATGGTCAGGGCGGGCAGGCTGAGGCCGGCAAACCAGAAGCCCAGCGCGGCGCCGGGCAGGATGCCATGGGCAACGGCGTCACCGATGAGGCTCATGCGGCGCAGGATCAGAAACACGCCCAGCGGCGCGGTGCTGCAAGCGAGGACCAGCCCGCCGATGAGCGCGCGGCGCATAAAGACAAAGTCGAGGAATGGCATCCACAGATGGGCGGCGAAGTGCATCAGGCCACCTGCATGTGCGGTTGCGGGCGGATCAGCTCTTTACTGGGGCCGAATAGGCAGCCGGTGCTTTTGATCTGCACCACTTGCTGGGTGTGGTGACGCACCGACGCCAAGTCATGACAGACGACGATCAGTGTGCGGCCTTCATCGTGCCAGGCGTGAATGTGTTTCCAGCAGAGCGCCTGGCCTTCTTCGTCGAGGGCGGCGTGAGGTTCGTCGAGAAGCAGGACTGGCGCTTCGGCCAGGCTCATGCGAGCGAGCAGGGCGCGTTGCAGTTCGCCGCCGGACAGCGCCATCAACGGACGGTGTTCCAGACCACTGAGGCACCAGTCTTCCAGCACCGCTTGCAGCCGTTGGCTACGGTGTTGCGGAGTGAGCTGGGTGCCCCAGAAACCGGCGGCGACCAACTCTTGCAGGCTGATCGGGAACTGGCGATCCAAATGTTGTTGCTGGGGCAGGAATGACAGGCCGCCGCGGCGTGGAACCTCCACGCTGACGTTGCCCGTCAGCGGCTTTTGCAGGCCGGCAATGACCTTGAGCAGGCTGCTTTTGCCTGTGCCATTCGCGCCGATGATGCCGGTGAGGCTGCCTTTTTCCAGCTTCAAATCCAGCGCCGGTGTGAGCGGTTGCCCGGGGGCGCCCCAGCGCAAAGCGTTACAGGTGATCATGCAGAGTCTCTCGTCCAGCGGCTTTCAGCCACGGCATCGTGCGCGTGCAGGCTTTCGGCGTGGATCACTTTCAAGTGGAAGGCTTTGACGGCATCCGAGCGTTTCAAGGCGAGGTTCAGGCGGCGGGCGGCGTCTTCGCAGAACATCAGGTTCTGCCCGTTGGCCAGGGCGAAGGCTTGTTCGTCCGCACGTTTCACAGCGGTTTGCACGGCAGTGCCGAGGGCGGTTTCAACGTCGTTGATCAGGTCGGTTAGGGGCAAGGTGGACTGGTTGGCTTCCAGCTGGATGGACAGTTCTGCGCTGCTTCGTTGGCTGTGGGGCGTGGCGACGATGCCGTTGGCGCTGCCAAGCCACGTCAGAACATCCTCGTGCTGCAGTGGTGTGTTGGCGAAATCTTCGAGAAATTGCTGCTGAATCAACTGCCTGGCGAGCGCGGCCGAGCAAGGGCAGGTGGAAGAGTAAGTAACGTCAATTTTTAGTTCCACGTGGAACATCTGGTTTTCCAGGCGCGCTTCGATGCTCACCGGGTAGCCTTTCCAGCCGGTTAAAGGGCTGACCAGCGCAGGCCGTTTGAGTAGCAAATCCGCGTGGATACGCAGGTAGGCGTTCTTAGATAAACCTTCATGACTCTCAAGAAAGCGCTCAAGTAGAGTACGCAGAAGCGCAGGCGTAAGAGGCTGTTGGTCGAGCATTTCCAGGGCCAGGTACAGGCGTGACATATGAATGCCACGGGCCTCGCCATCGTCCAGGCTGACGCCCGCATCGGCAGTGGCGGTCAAGCGTTGGCCGTCGATGAGGATCGGCAGGGCAATGCCGCACATGCCTACCCAGTCGAGCGGCACAGCTTGGCGTGAAGCCTGCGCGGCAATATCCGGCAGAGTCAGCGCATTCATGGGCAGGTCCATCGTTGGAAATAAAAAGACATGTTATATTATAACTATTGAATCGACGATGATTTTTCTGCTCCAGCCTTTCTTCAGTCATGTCGAGCAGGGACGCTCCTCTATTTGCGGTATATGTCATGCACAGACGTCAGCTCCTCAACCTGCTGCTGGTCAGTCCCCTGTTCACCTTGCCTTTGGGGGCCTACGCCACGCAGATCCGCAATGCGCGCCTGTGGCGCTCGGACGATAAACTGCGGCTGGTGTTCGACCTTAGCGGCCCGGTGCAATACAAGACCTTTTCCCTGACCTCACCGGAACGTTTGATCATCGACCTGAGCGGCGCCGGGCTGTCGGGGGATTTTTCTCAGCTGGCATTGAAGAACAGCGGGATTACTTCGATCCGCTCCGGGCATTTCGGCAAAGGCGACACACGCATCGTGCTGGACCTGGCCGCGCCGATGCAGCTCAACAGCTTTTTATTGCCGCCCCAGGATGGCCAAGGTCATCGCCTGGTGCTCGACCTGACCAACGCCACTCATGCCCCGCGCCAAATAGCCGCTGAACCGCCTCCTCTGGTCGCGCCGGTAGACAAAGCGCATCCCAAGCGCGACATCATCGTGGTGGTTGACCCCGGCCACGGCGGTAAAGACCCTGGCGCCATCGGCTCCAGGGGCCAGCGCGAAAAAGACGTGGTGCTATCGATCGCCCAATTGCTGGCCAAACGCTTGAAGCGTGAGAAGGGCTTTGACGTGAAACTGGTGCGCAACGATGACTTCTTCGTGCCGCTGCGCAAGCGTGTGGACATTGCGCGCCAGCACAAGGCCGATATGTTTATCTCGGTGCATGCCGACGCCGCGCCACGTCTCACGGCATCCGGTGCCTCGGTGTATGCGTTGTCTGAAGGGGGCGCAACTTCCGCTACGGCGCGCTTTATGGCGCAGCGCGAAAACGGCGCGGACCTGTTGGGCGCCACGACCTTGCTCAATCTCAAGGACAAGGACCCGATGTTGGCCGGGGTGATTCTCGATATGTCGATGAACGCCACCATCGCCTCCAGCCTGCAACTGGGCAGCTCGGTGTTGGGCAGCCTGCAGAGCATCACCACGCTGCACCAGAAGCGCGTGGAGCAGGCTGGTTTTGCGGTACTTAAATCACCGGACGTCCCCTCTATTCTGGTCGAGACCGGGTTTATCTCTAATACCCAGGACGCCCAGCGGTTGGTGACTGCGCGTCATCAACAGGCGGTGGCGGATGGCCTGTTTGAGGGATTGAAAAAATACTTCGAGAAGAACCCACCGATGAACAGCTACATGGCCTGGGTTCAAGAGCAGAAGAACGGCCAGGTCTAACAGCCGGTCATACGGCTGCACGTGAACTTGGCACTGGCGCCACCTGAGCTGGAAAACCGGTTGAGGGTGGTCCAGCCCACGCGTCGCGTGTAGCCGACCCACGCCTCTCCGTCGGACGCTAACCCAGTAAAGAACGTCAGCTGCCCATAGCGGCTGTTGGTTTGTGCCCAGTAGCGTTTGCCGATCACCTCGAAACCGCGCAAGTACGTGGTGCTGCCGACAGTCGCCACGCTGTAGGCATTCCCCAACGGATCCACGCAGGCCAGCAGGTTGGCGCTGCGCGTGCAGTTCGCCAACAGGCTTGGCATTTGGGCGCAGGCAGGTCCTGCCGCTGCCAATAACAGGGCGTACAACAGGCGTTTCATAGCGTTTCTCGGGGCAAGGGAAGTGCTCAAGCATTGCGCCCTTCGTCGTGGTGAGCAAGTCGGGATTAGCTTATTTGTGTTGTTATACTATAACATAAAACCACAGCCTGACCCGTGACCCGCTTCCTATGACTGAACAAGACCTGCTGGCCCAACCGCCCGCCAACTACATGAATGAAGCCCAGCAAAGGTTCTTCCGTGAATTGCTGCTTGCCCAGCGTACTGAGCTGCAAGCGCGCATTGAGGGCCAGTTCCTGGTGCTGCGTGAGCAGGAAACCAATAGCGACCCCGCCGATATGGGCAGCGCCGAAGAACAGCGCCAATGGCAACTACGCCTGCTTGAGCGGGAAAAGAAGCTGTTGGACAAGATCGACGACGCCCTCGAACTGCTGGCCCGCGGCGAATACGGCTGGTGCCGTGACACTGGCGAATCCATTGGCCTGCAACGCTTGCTACTGCGCCCCACCGCCACCTTGAGTATCGAAGCCAAAGAACGTGAAGAGCTGCGCGAACGCCATAAACGGGCGATTTGACCGGCCAACCCTGATGAGGAATACCTGATGCCAGATCGTCTCCCCGTTACCGTGTTGTCCGGTTTTCTAGGCGCCGGTAAAAGCACGCTGCTCAACTACGTCCTGCGCAACCGCGAAAACCTGCGGGTGGCGGTGATCGTCAACGACATGAGCGAAATCAACATTGACGGCAGCGAGGTTCAGCGTGATGTCACCCTGAACCGCTCCGAAGAAAAACTGGTAGAAATGAGCAACGGCTGCATCTGCTGCACTTTGCGTGAAGACTTGCTGGAAGAAGTCGGAAAACTCGCCAAGGAAGGTCGGTTCGATTACCTGTTGATCGAATCCACTGGTATTTCCGAGCCGTTGCCCGTGGCAGAAACGTTCACCTTTCGTGATGAAAACGAGCAGAGCCTGGCCGATATTGCGCGCCTGGACACCATGGTCACCGTGGTGGATGGCATGAACTTCCTGCTCGACTACCAGGCCGCTGAAAGCCTGGCCTCACGCGGCGAAACCCTCGGCGAAGAAGATGAACGCTCGATCACCGACCTGCTGATCGAGCAAATCGAGTTCGCCGACGTGATCTTGATCAGCAAGATCGACCTGATCAGCAGCCGCGAACGCGAAGAACTGATGGCCATCCTCGAGCGCCTCAACGCCCAAGCAGAAATCATTCCGATGGTCATGGGTGAGGTGCCGCTTAACAAGATCCTGAACACCGGCCGCTTTGACTTCGAACGCGCTGCCCAGGCCCCTGGCTGGTTGCAGGAATTGCGCGGTGAACATGTGCCGGAAACGCAAGAATACGGCATCGCTTCCACGGCTTATCGTGCGCGCCGCCCATTTCATCCGCAGCGCTTTTTCAACTTCATCGACCGTCCGTGGGTAAACGGCAAACTGCTGCGCTCCAAAGGCTTTTTCTGGCTGGCCAGCAAGCATCAGGATGCGGGCAGTTGGTCTCAGGCCGGAGGATTGATGCGCCATGGCTTTGCTGGGCGCTGGTGGCGTTTTGTGCCGAAAAGCCAATGGCCTCAGGACGAAGAAAGCGTGGCGGCGATCATGGGCAACTGGCAGCTGAGCACCGGCGATTGCCGCCAGGAGCTGGTGTTTATCGGGCAAAACATCGACTTCAGCCAGATGCGCGCCGAGCTGGACGCCTGTTTGCTCACGGATGACGAAATGGCTCTGGGTGTCGAAAGTTGGCGCTTGCTGGCCGACCCCTTTGGCCCTTGGTATGAAGAGGTCGCGTGATGTTGGCACCGGTTATCCCCCTGCGTCCCGTGATACGTCAGACCCGCGGGGAAACCCCGCTGGCACTGTCCGATATTCTGGAAGAAGGCGTAAACCTGGCGACATGGCGGCGCCAATTGCCCCATCATATTGCCGAATTCGGCGCCTTGCTGGTGGCGCTGAATGAGCCTTTGGCCGAATCCCTGGTGATCGAACTCAACAACGAAGACGCCGAGCCGAATTTGCAGGGTTTGGCGTCAAGTTGCCGTGATCTTGAAGGCTACGAAGGGTTTATCGCCGATGTGTCGTGGCTGGTCAGCGCGTTCGCCTGCCTGCTCGGTGCCAAGCGTATTGGCGTGCGTTTGCGCCTGTTGGACAAGGCCATGTGCCCACGTTTTCACGTTGACCATGTACCCGTTCGGTTGATTACCACCTACGCCGGAATCGGTAGCCAGTGGTTGCGCGAAGGGGTGATGGACCGCCGAAAACTGAGCCAACCGGATGCCGAACCCACCGAGCGCATTGAGCAAATCGACTGTGGCGAGGTGGCCTTGCTCAAGGGCACCAAGTGGCACGGCAACGAAGCCCATGGCCTGATTCACCGCTCGCCGGCGCTCAAGGCCGATGAGCGACGGTTGATCCTGACGCTGGATTGGCTGGCATAACCGGGTAGGATCAAGCTCTCTACACGGTCTGAATGATGCCTATCATGCTGCAGAACATTCCTACTCACGTGATTGCCGGGCCTTTGGGCGCCGGCAAGACCAGCCTGATCAAGCACCTGCTGGCCCAACGCCCGGCCAACGAGCGCTGGGCGGTACTGATCAATGAGTTCGGGCAGATTGGCCTGGATGCGGCGTTACTCACCCAGGACGACGATGGCATTGCCCTGGGCGAAGTCGCCGGTGGCTGTTTGTGCTGTGTGAATGGTGCACCGTTCCAGGTAGGCCTGGGCCGCTTATTGCGCAAGGCTAAACCGGATCGGTTGTTTATCGAGCCCTCGGGTTTGGGTCATCCCGCACAATTGCTCAAGCAATTGCGCGAAGCACCCTGGCAAAACGTGCTGGCGGTCCAGCCTTGTGTACTGGTGCTGGATGCCCAGGCATTGGCGGCGGGCAAACCCTTGCCACAAGCGCAGCGCGAGACCTTGGCCAGCGCCGGGCTGCTGGTATTGAACAAGGACGAAACACTGGATACCGCGCAGCGCCAAGCCGTCGAAAGACAATTACCCGACTGCCCGCTTTACTGGACCCGCCAGGCGCACTTGCCGCTCGCGCAGTTGCCGGGCCTCCAGACCAAAGCTGGCGCCCCTGTGGATAACTTCGATGTGCCCAAAGGCTTGGCGCAGATGCCAGCCATCTGGAGCGATCCCACACTGCCCATCTGCCTGAGCCAGGCTCAAGAGGGTGGCTGGAGCATCGGTTGGCGTTGGCACCCGAGCCAGCAATTCGAAACCGGGCGCCTGTCCCATTGGCTGACAAGTCTTGCATGGCGCCGCGCCAAACTGGTTATCCACAGCCGCCATGGGTGGGTCAGCGCCAACGCTGTGGATAAAAGCCCACTCGTCTGGCAACCCAGCGAGTGGCGCCGCGATTCGCGCATTGAATTGATTTTCAGCGAGCCACAGGACGTAGTCGCATTGCAGAGCGCGCTGGCCGCCTGTCGTCAGTGACGCGTCTTGGTGGCGTGGTCCTGGCGCCACTGGCTTAGCTCGATCACTTCCGCGCTGGGCAGCGGCGTCTTGATCTCGAACGGGTAGGGCGCCAGTTCAATCTGCGCGCTGTGGGCGCCGAACTGGGTGATAGTCCCGGGATGGCGGGTTTCGCCGGTCACGGTGAATTCAAAGTTATAGATACGTGCCAAGCGCCGCCGACCCTTGGCATCCTTCACAAAACCGATGCGTTTCAACGCCACCGCGCCGTCGAGCAGTTCGATATCGAGCTTGGCGCAATGTTGCTTGACCCGCTCCAGCGCCCGCTCGCGCAGGCCGTGGTTGTGCCACACCCAAGCGGCGCCAGTCGCCAGCAGCATCAACACAAAGATGTTTCCCAGGGTCAGCATGCGATGAACTCCAACAAAGTGAGAGCAGCTTAACTGTGTCTCTGGTCTGTCGTATAGGCTGTGTTTAGTCGCATACTGCGCGGCTAGAATTTCAACGGCTTTACGGAAATCCCCCGCATGAAACGCACACCTCATCTGCTTGCGATCCAGTCTCATGTGGTCTTTGGCCACGCCGGAAACAGCGCCGCCGTGTTCCCCATGCAGCGGGTCGGGGTGAACGTCTGGCCGCTCAACACCGTGCAATTCTCCAATCACACTCAGTATGGCCAGTGGGCGGGCGAAGTGTTGGCGCCGCAGCAAATTCCGGCACTGGTGGAAGGCATTGCCGCGATTGGCGAGCTCGGCAACTGCGATGCGGTGCTGTCCGGCTACCTCGGCAGTGCGGACCAGGGCCGTGCGATTCTGACGGGTGTGGCGCGGATCAAAGCCATCAACCCCAAGGCCCTGTACCTGTGCGACCCGGTGATGGGTCACCCGGAAAAGGGTTGTATCGTGCCCCAGGAAGTCAGCGATTTCCTGCTGGACGAGGCGGCCGCCCTGGCGGATTTCCTGTGCCCCAACCAGCTGGAGCTCGACAGCTTTGCCGGGCGCAAGCCGCAATCGCTGTTCGACTGCCTGGGCATGGCCAAGGCATTGCTGGCACGCGGGCCGAAGGCGGTCCTGGTCAAGCACCTGGATTACCCGGGCAAATTGCCGGAGGGTTTCGAGATGCTGCTGGTGACTGCCGACGGCAGCTGGCACTTGCGTCGGCCGTTGCTGGCGTTCCCGCGCCAGCCGGTGGGCGTGGGCGACCTGACGTCAGGGCTGTTCCTGGCGCGGGTGCTGTTGGGTGACAGCTTGCTGGCGGCCTTCGAGTTTACGGCGGCTGCGGTGCATGAAGTGCTGCTGGAAACCCAGGCCTGCGCCAGTTACGAGTTGGAACTGGTACGCGCCCAGGACCGTATCGCCCACCCCCGGGTACGCTTCGAGGCCACGCCGATCAGTCTGTAAGTACCCGGAACCCAATGTGGGAGCGGGCTTGCTCGCGAAAGCGGAGTGTCAGTCGACTTACCAATGACTGACCCACCGTATTCGCGAGCAAGCCCGCTCCCACATTTTGATTGGATTTACAGCCTGAGGCTTACGGCGCGTCGGCTTTGATTTCCTGATAGCGCTTTTCCAGCTCCTGGCGAATCTGCCGACGCTGCTGGGCCTGCACAAACCGGCGCTTGTCTTCGCTGTTCTGCGGCTGCAGCGGCGGTACGGCGGCGGGTTTGCGCTGGTCGTCCACGGCCACCATGGTGAAAAAGCAGCTGTTGGTATGGCGCACCGAGCGCTCACGGATGTTCTCGGTCACCACCTTAATGCCCACTTCCATTGAGGTGTTGCCGGTGTAGTTGACCGAGGCAAGGAAGGTCACCAACTCGCCGACATGGATCGGCTCGCGAAAGATCACCTGGTCGACCGACAACGTGACGACATAGCGGCCCGCGTAACGGCTCGCGCAGGCGTAGGCCACTTCGTCGAGGTACTTGAGCAGGGTGCCGCCGTGGACATTGCCTGAGAAGTTGGCCATGTCAGGGGTCATCAATACCGTCATCGACAGCTGGGCGTTTCCGGGTTCCATAGCACACTCACGGGTTGTAGGCATTGGTTGGGGGGCGGCACCTCTACGGGTGCTGAACTCTTTGCAGCGCTCTCCCTAACGGGACGCCGGTGGGCGGCTTGCCGTCACGCGTGCACCGATCTGTTTCCATATATTGCACCGGCTTTCTGCCGGAAGTCGCGGTGTTAACCTTCAAACGCCCATCTCAGGGAATTTCTTACGATCAAGGCAGACTTTTCCTTCCGCTCTTTGCGACTTTTCAAAGGCGTGAGTGGAAGTGGGAAAAGCGCCAGTACCCTCAAGGAGCCCCTCGCCATGCACGCCATCAGCTTTATCCAGGACTTGGCCGTGATCATGCTGGTGGCAGGGGTTGTCACTGTCCTGTTTCATCGCCTCAAGCAGCCGGTGGTGCTGGGGTATATCGTCGCCGGGTTCATCATCGGCCCTCACACCCCGCCATTCGGCCTGATCCATGACGAAGACACCATCAAGACCCTCGCCGAGCTGGGGGTGATCTTCCTGATGTTCTGTCTGGGCCTTGAGTTCAGCCTGCGCAAGTTGTTCAAGGTCGGCGCCACCGCGTTTATAGCGGCGTTCCTCGAAATCATCCTGATGATCTGGATCGGCTACGAGATCGGCCGATGGTTCGCCTGGAACACCATGGACTCGCTGTTCCTCGGCGCGATCCTGGCGATCTCCTCGACCACCATCATCGTCAAGGCACTGAATGACCTGAAGATGAAAAACCAGCGTTTCGCCCAGCTGATTTTTGGCGTGTTGATCGTTGAGGACATCCTCGGCATCGGCATTATCGCCTTGCTGTCGAGTATCGCCGTCAGTGGTACGGTCAGCTCCGGCGAGGTGTTCTCCACGGTCGGCAAGCTCTCGCTGTTCATGATCGTCGCGCTGGTCATCGGCATTTTGCTGGTGCCACGCCTGCTGGCCTACGTGGCCAAGTTCGAAAGCAACGAGATGCTGCTGATCACCGTATTGGGTCTGTGTTTCGGCTTCTGCCTGCTGGTGGTCAAGCTGGAATACAGCATGGTGCTGGGCGCGTTCCTGATCGGCGCGATCATGGCCGAGTCCCGCCAGTTGATTAAGATCGAGCGCTTGATCGAGCCAGTGCGAGACATGTTCAGCGCGATCTTCTTTGTCGCCATCGGTTTGATGATCGACCCGCAAATCCTGCTGCAGTACGCGTGGCCGATCGCGGTGATTACCGTTGCGGTGGTGCTGGGCAAGATGTTGTCCTGCGGCCTGGGGGCTTTTATTGCCGGCAACGACGGCCGCACCTCACTGCGGGTTGGCATGGGGCTGTCACAGATTGGCGAGTTTTCATTCATCATCGCCGCGCTGGGCATGACCTTGCAGGTTACCAGTGACTTCCTCTATCCGGTGGCGGTGGCGGTTTCGGCAATTACCACCTTGCTGACGCCTTACCTGATCCGCGGTGCCGACCCGTTGTCGTTAAAGATTGCCTCGGTGATACCTAAGCGCATGAGCCGGGTATTTGGGATGTATGGCGAATGGCTACGCAGCATCCAGCCTCAGGGTGAAGGGGCAATGCTGGCGTCGATGATCCGCAAAATCATCCTGCAAGTGGGGGTCAACCTGGCGCTGGTGGTGGCGATATTCTTCACCGGCAGCTTTTTCGCGGCGCGCATCGGTGGGTATCTGGAAGGCTGGATCAGTGATCCGAGTTGGCAGAAGGCATTGATCTGGGGCGCGGCGTTGCTGTTGTCGCTGCCGTTCCTGATTGCGGCGTATCGCAAACTCAAGGCTCTGTCGATGTTGCTGGCGGAGATGAGCGTGAAGCCGGAAATGGCCGGGCGGCATACCCAGCGTGTGCGGCGGGTGATCGCCGAACTGATCCCCATCCTCTCGCTGCTGGTGATCTTCCTGCTACTGGCAGCCTTGTCGGCCAGTATTCTGCCGACCAACAAGTTGCTGGTGCTGATTGCCATAGTCACGGCAGCAGTCGCGGCTGTGCTCTGGCGGTGGTTCATCCGCGTACATACGCGGATGCAGGTCGCCTTGCTGGAGACGCTGGATAACCACAAGGATACGCCGGAGCACTAGAGCCCCGGTGGTGCGACTCAGCTTTCCAGCCAGACGTCCCGCGCCCAGTGCCATACCGATTCCCAGGTTTCTTCGGTGACGAGTTCTTCTTCGCCGGACCACAGCACCACGGTGCCGTCTTCTTCGACGCAGTAGTAGTCGTCGCCGTCCTGGCAGATCGGGATCATGCTGCGGTCAACACCGGCATCCCAGGCGTTGGCGGCAACGTCCGGCAGGTAGGTGTGGGATTGCGGGTCGGTGACGGTCACCGGCTCCAGGCTGCCATACACCACGTCGCTGACGGTCAGCAGGAATTCGCGGAAGACAAAGGGGATGTCGATGAACAGTTGTTCTTCGATTTCCACCAGTTGGTCTTCGTCAGGCAGCTCCAGAGGAACCGGGACCGGTTCGTTGGCTTCACGCAATTGTTCGATGATTTCTTCCACGGCCGGGATCCTCTTGCTAGATGGCGCGGTTTATAGGGGCGTTTTATACAGTAGCTCGCTATAAGTGCAACCGTGAAATAGAAAACCCCGGAACATGTCCGGGGTTTTTATGACCAAGTGCTCAAACGCGCAGCTATCAGCCGTTCTGACGGATACCGGCGACCAGCCAAGGCTGGTTGTCGCCTTGGGCGCGTTCCATGTTCCAGCTTTCGCTGAACACTTCGCCCTGGTCGAAACGCGAGGTCTTCGACACGCCGCTGAAGGTCAGGGTGGCGATGGTCTTGTCGGCGCGATCATCCACACCTTCCAACTGGACGCGCAGGTCGTCGATGTAGGTAGACTGGAAGCCGTCGCCCAGGTCGGCGCGTTCGCGCTTGAGGAACTCCAGCAGTTGCGGGGTCACGAACTCGGAGATCTTGTCCATCTCGTTGGCGTCCCAGTGCTGCTGCAGGGACTGGAAGTGGCTGCGGGCCGCTTCGACGAAACGCTCTTCGTTGAACCAGGCCGGTGCATTGATTACCGGACGGGCGGCAGCAGGAGCAGCCGAACCACCGAAGATCGAGCCCACGGCTGGTTTTTGTTCGAACACTTCACGCTGCATCGGCGCGCCGGCTGGAGCCATGTGCTCCTGCTGCTTGCGGCGACGGGCGGCGATAAAGCGGAAGATCAGGAAGGCGATGACGGCCATGATCAGGATGTCGAAGATCTGCATGCCCTGGAAGCCGCCGCCCATGAACATGGACGCGAGCAGGCCACCGGCTGCGATACCGGCCAGAGGGCCCAACCAGCGCGAAGCACCGCCGGCCTTGGCAGCCGCGCCAGCCGCACCGGCTGCGCCAGCGGTAGCCGCTGCACCGCCGGCACCGGCGGATGGAGCCATTTGGCTGGTCTGGTGAGTCGGCGCCGAGCCCATGCTTTTGCCGCCACCGAAGCGCTTGGCGTTGGCGTCGAGGCTCATCGTCAAGCCGATGCACAACGCCATGGCGATGCTAAGAAAACGTTTCATAAAGGGAATTCCCATTTGTGGATTGCACGCGCGCCATGTTGCACAGGTGTTGTGGCAGTGGCTAGCGACATAATGTTTCGGGCTTTTGCGTAGGCCCGAATCAGAATGGCCTGTAGGACTTATTACTGATATTGGCCCGCGCTTGTTAAAAACAAGGGCGGGCCAACAACCTTCATGTAGAGAAGATGTATCAGATTGCTTCGAGCTTCGCGTAGCCCATCATCAGCCACTTGCTGCCTTCGGCGAAATTCACCTGCACCCGTGCCTGGGCGCCAGCGCCTTCGAAGTTGAGAATCACGCCTTCGCCAAAGATCGCATGCTTGACCTGCTGGCCAAGGCTGAACGGTGTTTCCGGAATCTCGGAACCAGCAAACAGGTTGCTGGAGTTCTGCTGCTGGCCGCCGCCGAACGGGCGGCTGACGCTGTTGGACAGGCGCACTTCCTGAATCAGCCCCTTCGGCACTTCACGTACGAAGCGCGACACCTTGTTGTAGGTTTCGCTGCCGTACAGGCGTCGGGTCTCGGCATAGGTCATCACCAGGTTCTGCATGGCACGCGTGATGCCCACGTAGGCCAGGCGGCGTTCTTCCTCAAGGCGGCCGGGCTCTTCCAGGCTCATCTTGTGCGGGAACAGGCCTTCTTCCATGCCCACCAGGAACACATACGGAAATTCCAGGCCCTTGGCGCTGTGCAAGGTCATCAGCTGGATGCTGTCTTCATGCTCATCGGCCTGGGTATCGCCGGCTTCCAGCGAGGCATGACCCAGAAACGCGGCGAGCGGGGTCAGCTCTTCATCTTCTTCAGTGTTTTCGAACGCGCGGGCGGCGCTGACCAGTTCCTCAAGGTTTTCTACCCGGGCCTGGCCTTTCTCGCCTTTTTCCGCTTCGTGATAGGCGATCAGCCCGGACTGCTCGATCACGGTCTGGGTCATCAAGTGCAGCGGCATTTCTGCGCACTTGGCCGCCAGGTTCTCGATCAGTTCGACAAACACACCCAAAGCACCGGCGGCGCGGCCGGTCAGGCCTTTATTGGCGATTAGCAAGCGCATGGCTTCCCACATCGACACATCGGCGTGGCGCGCGTGGTCGCGAATAGCTTCGACGGTTTTTTCGCCGATGCCACGCGCCGGGATATTGATCACCCGCTCCAGCGCCGCATCGTTGCCACGACCTTCCAGCAAACGCAGGTAGGCCATGGCGTTCTTGATTTCCGCCCGCTCGAAGAAGCGCTGGCCGCCATAGATGCGGTACGGGATGCGTTCGCGCAGCAAGGCTTCCTCCAACACCCGCGATTGGGCGTTGGAGCGATACAGGATGGCGATATCGCTGCGCGCCAAACCGGTTTTCAGCGCGCTTTCGATGGTTTCCACCACATAGCGCGCTTCATCGTGTTCGTTGAACGCGGCGTACAGGTTGATCGCTTCGCCTTCGCCGCCGTCGGTCCACAGCTCTTTGCCCATGCGCCCGGTGTTATTGGCGATCAGCGCGTTGGCAGCCTTGAGGATGCCGGCGGTGGAGCGGTAGTTCTGCTCCAGGCGGATGGTGATTGCGTCCGGGAAGTCGTCGGAATACTGGTAGATGTTCTCGATTTTCGCGCCGCGCCAGCCGTAGATCGACTGGTCGTCGTCGCCCACCACCATCAGGCTGTCACCGCCCTTGGCCAGCAAGCGCAACCAGGCGTACTGCACGGCGTTGGTGTCCTGGAACTCGTCCACCAGAATGTGCCGGAAGCGCTTCTGGTAATGCGCCAGCAAGCCGGGGTTGTCGCGCCACAGGTCGAGGGCGCGCAGCAGCAGCTCGGAGAAGTCGATCACGCCGGCGCGTACGCAGGCCGCCTCGTACGCTTCATAGATGCTGCGCATGGTGGCGAGGAACAAATCGCCGCTGGCCTGGATATGTTGCGGGCGCAAGCCTTCGTCTTTCTGGCCGTTGATAAACCACTGCGCCTGACGCGCAGGCCAGCGTTGTTCGTCGAGGCCCAGTTCGCGGATCACGCGCTTGACCAAGCGTTGCTGGTCGTCGCTGTCGAGGATCTGGAACGTCTGGCTCAAGCCCGCTTCCTGCCAGTGCGCTCGCAACAGGCGGTGTGCCAGGCCGTGGAACGTGCCCACCCACATGCCAGCGGGGCTGATGCCCATCAACTGCTCGATGCGGTGACGCATTTCGGCAGCGGCCTTGTTGGTGAAGGTTACCGACAGGATCGAATGCGGGGACGCGTTTTCGACCTGGATCAACCAGGCGATACGGTGCACCAGCACTCGGGTTTTACCGGAGCCAGCACCGGCCAGGACCAACTGACGGCCAACGGGGGCTGCTACGGCCTGGCGTTGGGCATCGTTGAGGGAGTTCAGCAAAAGAGAGAGATCATCGCGCATCGGCGCATTCTATGGGCCTAACGGGAGTGGGGCAAATCCCAATGCCGGGTGGTCGATGGAAAACATCCAGCGTGACAGTGGCCGGGCAAACATTCTGCCGGGGGTGATGACTGGTTGGTCATGGGCCACAGCCCGCACGGGCTCTCGCTCAAGCAGTCTGGCTCGAAGGTTTGCGGCCGATTCCAGTGCGGTTTTTATGACGTGGAGCAGTTTGGCCCAAGCGCTTGCTTGTGTATGCTCCGTCGACGTTTCGGGCTCACCATTATAAGAATACTGCCTATGACCCTCAGTCCCGATCTGTTCGGCCCCTCGGCGGCGCCCGCGCAGGTCATCCGTAAACATTACGCAACCGAGATGGCGGTCGAACGCACGCGCCTCTTGTATCAGGGGTCTTTGCTGCCGACGTTATTGATGTTGGTCAACGGCCTGGTGTGTGCCTGGTTGCTGTGGAACCCCAAGCAATATGTGTTGGACAGCATCTGGCTGGTCTGGCTGCTCGCTCTGGTGGCCCTGCGTGTGATCCAGGTGGCGGCTTTTGATTCGGCGATGCCCAGTCGCCAGGCCCGGCCGATCTGGCGGGGCATGTTCATGCTGGGCTCGGCGGTCAGCGGCCTGACACTGGCGACTGCCGCCATCGCCCTGGTGCCTGTCGACAGTTTTATGCAGCAAGCCTGGGTGTTCGGCCTGATCGGCGCAGCGACGCTGTCGGCCAGCGTGGCCTATGCCGTGAGCCTGCCCGCCTTCCTGTCATTTGCCGTGCCGTGCCTGGTGCCTGCCATTGTCTATCTGTTCTGGAATGGTGCCCCGCAGCAGCAAGGTTGGGGAGTACTCGGCCTGATTCTGCTGGCCTCTTTGAGCCTGGTGGCGTGGCAGGTCAACCGCCTGATTCAGCGCGGGTTGTTGCGGCGCTTCCAGAACCAGGCGTTGATCGAGCATCTCCAGCAGGCGCAGCAGCGCAGCGAGCAATTGAATCAGGAACTGGTGCGTGAAGTTGGCCAGCGTCGGCAGGTCGAACAGGAATTGCGCGAGGCGCAAACCGGTCTGCAAGACCGTGTGGCGCAACGCAGCCAGGAACTGGACGCCGCCAGCCTCGCCCTGAATAAAAGCGAAGCGCGCCTGGCCATGGCCCTGCAAGCCAGCGAACTGGGCTTGTGGGACTGGAACCTGCAAACCGATGAAGTGCACCATACCCAACTCAAGGAACTGTTCGGCCTGGAGCCTGAGTACGTTACTGCAATGCTCAGCCATCTCAAGCCACGCCTGCACCCCGACGACCTGCCGCTGCTCAAGCGCGCCCTGGTGGAGCACCTCAAGGGCCGCAGCGAGGATTATCAGGTCGAATACCGTGTGCGCCATGGCGCTGGCCATTGGGTATGGATCGAAGACCGTGGTCGCGCCGTGGAGCGCACGCCCAGCGGACGCGTCACGCGCATGCTCGGCACCCGCCGCGACATCAGCGCCGGCAAGGTCCTGGAAGAGCAGCAGCGCCTCGCGTCGACCGTCTTCGAAGCCGCCAGCGAAGGCATTGTGATCCTCAACCCGGAGTACGTGCTGATTGCGGTCAACCAGGCCTTCAGCCGTGTCACCGGTTTTGAAATGGACGACATGATTGGCCGCAATGTCGTGGAACTGCCCAGCAGTCGTGACGCCCGCCGGCATTTTCCGGTGATCCGCCAGGCACTGCTCAGCCATGGCACCTGGCAGGGCGAGCTGGTGGAAACGCGCAAAAACGGCGAGCTGTACCCGCAATGGCTGCAACTGAATGTAGTGCGCGATGCTCGCGGAAAAGTCAGTCATATTGTCGGCTTCTTCGCCGATCTTTCCGCGCGGCGTGAATCCGAAGAGCGCATGCGCTACCTCACTCACTATGACGAGTTGACGGGCCTGGCCAACCGCTCGCTGTTTCGCGAACGGCTGCGCGAAGCTCACCAACGCGTGCGTCAGGGCGGGCGCAGCCTGGCACTGCTGCATATCAACCTGGACCGCTTCAAGCTGCTTAATGACAGCCTCGGCCATGAAGTCGCGGATCAGCTGTTGCAGAAAATGGCGCGGCGATTGATCAATGCCTTGCCCGAAGCCGACACCATTGCGCGGCTGTCCGGTGATGAATTCGCCGTACTGTTCGACGGCTACGGCAACTTGTCGAGCCTGGCGCGTGTGGCCACGCGGCTCCTGGCCAAACTGCGCGTGCCGGTGACGGTAGAAGGGCATGAGCTGGTGGTCAGCGCCTCAATGGGCGTAAGCCTGCTGCCGGATAATGCGCGGGAGATTTCCGCGCTGGTCAGCCAATCGAACATGGCCATGCAGCACGCCAAGCACTTGGGCGGCAATAATTTCCAGTTCTACACCGATAGCCTGCAAGCCAGCACCCTGGAGCGTTTGCAGCTGGAGAACCACTTGCGCAAGGCCATCGACGAGCGCCAGCTCACGGTGTTCTACCAGCCGAAACTGTGCCTGGCCACGGGCAAATTGAACGCTGCCGAAGCACTGGTTCGCTGGGAGCATCCGCAATGGGGCATGGTGCCGCCGGGGGACTTTATCGGCCTGGCCGAAGAGACCGGCTTGATCGTACCGCTGGGCGAGTTCGTGCTGCGCCAGGCGTGTTGGCAGGCGTGCGAATGGCAGCGCCAGGGGCTTGCACCGATCCGGGTGTCGGTGAACCTGTCAGTGCATCAGTTGCGCCAGGGCAAGTTGGTCAGCCTGGTGCGCCAGGTACTTGAAGAAACCGGCCTGGCCCCGCACTACCTGGAGCTGGAGCTGACCGAAAGCCAGCTGCTCGACAATGTTGAACACATTATCGCCACCTTCCAGCAACTGCGCGATTTGGGCGTGAAGCTGGCCATTGATGACTTCGGCACGGGCTATTCGTCCCTCAGTTACCTCAAGCGTATCCCCGTGGACTACGTGAAGATCGACCAGACGTTTATTCGCGGGCTTGGCCAAGGCCGTGAAGACGCGGCCATCACCCGGGCGATCATCGCGATGGCCCATGGCCTGGCACTCAAGGTGGTGGCCGAAGGAGTGGAAGATCAGCAGCAGCTGGATTTCCTGCGAGGGGAGCGATGCGATGAGGTGCAGGGCTACCTGATCAGCCGGCCGATGCAGGCCGAGGGGTTGGCAGATTTGTTACGGAAAAATGCAGATTTTTCTTAATGACGCCAAGGCCGCCCGTGTGGCTACAAAGCCTCTGCCCTTTGAATCAGAGGGCAGCAGGGCGATTTAGTGATGCATCGGACGGGCAAAACGGCAATTCTTGTAGTATAACTACAAGCTTGCTACATCCCTGGCACCCGCCAATAACAAGAGTCCTGTCCTTTGAACCTGTTGCAACATATCGCCCAGTCGCGCCACCTGTTACGCAAATCGGAACTCAAGGTTGCCGATCACGTGCTGCTTGATCCTGCGGCTGTGATGCACAGTTCCATGGCCGACCTGGCCCACAGCGTGGGCATCAGTGAGCCGACCATCGTGCGCTTCTGCCGCGCCATCGGTTGCTCCGGGTTCCAGGACTTGAAACTCAAACTGGCCCAGAGCCTGGCGGCCGGTGCGAGCTTCGGGCAGTTTGCGATTCACGAAGACGATTCCGTCGCCGACTACAGCCTGAAAATCTTCGACACCACCTTGCACACCCTCATGGAAGTGCGCGAGAAGCTCGACCCTGTGGAGCTGCAGAAGGCCGTGACGGCGATGTCCCAGGCGCAGCGCGTGGAGTTTTATGGCTTCGGTGCGTCGGGTGCCGTTGCTGCGGATGCCCAGCACAAATTCTTCCGCCTGCTGCTCACCGCAGCGGCCTATAGCGACCCGCACATGCAGGCGATGTCGGCGGTCACGCTGAAACCGACTGACGTGGCCATCTGCATTTCCCAGTCCGGTCGCTCCAAAGACTTGCTGATTACCGCCAACCTGGTGCGTGAAAGCGGCGCGACGCTGATCACCCTGTGCCCAAGCCAGACGCCGTTGGCGGAGCTGTCCACGGTCAACCTGGCGATCGATGTGCACGAAGACACCGAAATCTACACGCCGTTGACCTCGCGCATCGCCCACTTGGTGGTGATCGACGTGCTGGCGATGGGCGTGGCCATGGCGCGCGGGCCGAGCCTGGTCAACCACCTCAAGAGCGTGAAGCGCAGCTTGCGCAGCCTTCGTCTCTCGCCTAAATCCGTCAAAGCCCTCGACGACTGATCAGCGGCTGAACGCGGTCAAACATGTGGGAGCTGGCTTGCCTGCGATTACGGTCTGCCAGTTGCCATAGTGGGTGGCTGATGCACTGCTATCGCAAGCCAGCCCACATTGGCTTTGCGCCAGTTTCCGAAGATTCATCGTCCTGTAACCCCCGCGCCGCCAAACCGTCATCCCGCGCGCCCATCCTGACCTCCCCGTACTCGCATTGGGAGACTCAAAATGGCCCGGCAATACGAAGACAGCAGCACCGTCAAAACCCGTCGTCAGCAGGAAGACCAGCGCCGCATGGCGTTCCGTCGCGCAATCGAAGACCGTTGCGAGGAGCGTCAATTGCTCCAGAGCATCAGTGACTACCCGGAACTCCACTGGCAGGCACCCGCGGCTGCCCAGCGAAGCGTTCAGCCAACGCGCTGATCTGCACCCGTTCGCTGCGGATAAAGCCCAGGAACGCATGGGCCACCGGTGACAGGCGCTTGGCTTTGGCTTGCACCAGGCACCAACTGCGGTACAGCGGCAGTTCCTCCACCGGCAGCTCCTTGAGCCCGCCGGTGGCCAGTTCCAGGTTGACCGCGTGGCGCGTCAGCAGCGCCACGCCCAACCCTGCGCTCACACACTCACGCTGCGCCTCGGCCGAAGCCACCTCCACCGTTTGGGTGAAGTGCACGCGTTTTTCCTTGAAGTACTCCTCGCAGGCCAGTCGCGTGCCGGAACCCGGTTCACGTATCAGCAGCGTGTAAGGCTCCAGGTCCTGCAGGCGCAGCGGTCCTTGCAGGCTCAACGGATGATCGGGCGGCGCCACGGCAACGATCGGATTGTTGAGAAACGGCAGGAATTCCAGGCCCATGTCCTGGGGCACCATGGACATGATCACCAGGTCATCCCGGTTATCTGAAAGCCGGCGAATCACTTGGGCCCGGTTGACCACCGTCAGGTGCAGCTGCACCTCCGGATGCTGGCGCTTGAAGGCGGCAAACAGGTGCGGCACGAAGTACTTGGCGCTGGATTCCACGGCCAGTTTCAACTGCCCCTGCAGCGAGCCCTGCATGTCCGACAGCTGCATATCGAGGTTTTCCAGGCGCCCGAAAATATCGCGGCTGGCCCGTTGCAAGGCTTCGGCAGCCTCGGTCATGTAGAGCTTTTTGCCGACATAATCGAACAGCGGCTGGCCGATCAGTTCTTCCAGCTGGCGAATTTGTAGGCTAACGGCCGGTTGTGTGAGGGACATTTCTTCGGCTGCGCGGCTGTAGGAACGCAAATCACAGACTTCATTAAAAATCTGCAATTGGCGTAATGTCATACGCATCAATGACTTACGCATTATCTAAGTGCTCTCGCCTGGGGCCGTTCGGCCAACTATAAGTCTTTACTTATGCACGACCCAATAATTATTGATTTTTGTTAATCCTCCGGTGCGCATAGTGTGTGTCTCGCGACTGTCATGAAACATTTGGTCACGCGCCGACCCGGATCCAAAGGGTTGAAGAACGCAGCAATCGGCTCAAGGGAATTTCCAAGTGATAAAAAAGATCCTGATCGCCAACCGTGGTGAAATTGCCGTACGAATCGTGCGTGCTTGCGCCGAGATGGGCATTCGCTCGGTCGCGGTCTATTCCGACGCCGACCGCCATGCGTTGCACGTCAAACGTGCCGACGAAGCCCACAGCATTGGTGCCGAGCCCCTGGCCGGTTACCTCAACCCGCGCAAGCTGGTGAACCTGGCGGTGGAAACCGGTTGTGATGCGTTGCACCCCGGCTATGGTTTCCTGTCGGAAAACGCCGAGCTGGCGGACATCTGCGCCGAACGCGGCATCAAATTCATTGGCCCGTCGGCAGAAGTCATTCGCCGCATGGGCGACAAGACCGAAGCGCGCCGCAGCATGATCAAGGCCGGTGTGCCGGTCACGCCGGGCACCGAAGGCAACGTTGCGGACATCGCCGAAGCCCTGACCGAAGGCGACCGCATTGGTTACCCGGTAATGCTCAAGGCCACCTCCGGTGGTGGCGGTCGCGGTATCCGTCGTTGCAACAGCCGCGAAGAACTTGAACAAGCGTTCCCCCGCGTTATATCCGAAGCCACCAAGGCGTTCGGCTCGGCGGAAGTGTTCCTGGAAAAATGCATCGTCAATCCCAAGCATATTGAGGCGCAGATCCTCGGTGACAGCTTTGGCAACGTGGTGCACCTGTTCGAGCGTGATTGCTCGATCCAGCGCCGTAACCAGAAGCTCATCGAAATCGCGCCCAGCCCGCAGCTGACCCCTGAACAGCGCGCCTACATCGGCGACCTGTCGGTGCGCGCCGCGAAGGCCGTGGGCTACGAGAACGCCGGCACCGTGGAGTTCCTGCTCGCCGAGGGCGAGGTGTACTTCATGGAGATGAACACCCGGGTGCAGGTGGAACACACCATCACCGAAGAAATCACCGGCATCGACATCGTGCGTGAGCAGATCCGCATCGCGTCGGGCCTGCCGTTGTCGGTGAAGCAGGAAGACATTCAGCACCGTGGCTTCGCGTTGCAGTTCCGCATCAACGCCGAAGACCCGAAGAACAACTTCCTCCCAAGCTTCGGCAAGATCACCCGTTACTACGCGCCCGGCGGCCCCGGCGTGCGCACCGACACGGCGATTTATACCGGCTACACCATCCCGCCGTTCTACGACTCCATGTGCCTGAAACTGGTGGTATGGGCGTTGACCTGGGAAGAAGCCATGGACCGCGGCCTGCGTGCCCTGGACGACATGCGCCTGCAAGGCGTGAAGACCACGGCCGCCTACTACCAGGAAATCCTGCGCAATCCGGAATTCCGCAGCGGCCAGTTCAACACCAGCTTTGTGGAAAGCCATCCTGAGCTGACCAACTACTCGATCAAGCGCAAACCCGAAGAGCTGGCCCTGGCCATCGCCGCCGCCATCGCCGCCCACGCAGGCCTATGAATGAAACAGCTGCGAGCCTTTAGCTACAAGCGGCAAGTAAAAGCAGATTGGCTTTTTCTTGCAGCTTGTAGCTTGAGACTTGCCGCTATGAGGAGATACCAATGACTAAAAAGATCTTCGTAACCGACACCATCCTGCGCGACGCCCACCAATCGTTGCTGGCCACCCGCATGCGCACCGACGACATGCTGCCGATCTGCGACAAGCTCGACAAAGTCGGCTACTGGTCGCTGGAAGTCTGGGGCGGCGCGACCTTCGACGCCTGCGTACGCTTTTTGAAAGAAGACCCGTGGGAGCGCCTGCGCAAACTGCGCGCCGCATTGCCTAACACGCGTCTGCAAATGCTGCTGCGCGGCCAGAACCTGCTGGGCTACCGCCACTACAGCGACGACGTGGTCAGAGCCTTCGTCGCCAAGGCCGCCGTGAATGGCATCGACGTGTTCCGCATCTTCGACGCGATGAACGACGTGCGTAACCTGCGCGTAGCCATCGAAGCGGTCAAAGCCGCCGGCAAACATGCACAGGGCACCATCGCCTACACCACCAGCCCGGTGCACACCATCGGCGCGTTTGTGGCCCAGGCCAAGCAAATGGAAGCCATGGGTTGCGACTCGGTGGCGATCAAGGACATGGCCGGGCTGTTGACCCCGTACGCCACTGGCGAACTGGTCAAAGCGTTGAAGGCCGAGCAAAGCCTGCCGATCTTTATTCACTCGCATGACACGGCGGGTCTGGCTGCGATGTGCCAACTCAAGGCCATCGAAAACGGCGCCGACCACATCGACACCGCCATTTCCAGCTTCGCCTGGGGCACCAGCCACCCTGGCACCGAGTCGATGGTCGCCGCCCTCAAAGGCAGCGAGTTCGACACCGGTCTCGACCTGGAACTGCTGCAGGAAATCGGCCTGTACTTCTACGCGGTGCGTAAGAAGTACCACCAGTTTGAAAGCGAGTTCACCGCTGTCGACACCCGTGTGCAAGTCAACCAGGTGCCGGGCGGGATGATTTCCAACCTGGCCAACCAGTTGAAAGAGCAGGGCGCACTCAACCGCATGAGCGAAGTGCTGGCCGAAATCCCACGGGTGCGTGAAGACCTCGGCTTCCCGCCATTGGTGACGCCGACTTCGCAGATCGTCGGTACCCAGGCGTTCTTCAACGTACTGGCCGGCGAGCGCTACAAGACCATCACCAACGAAGTGAAGCTCTACCTGCAAGGCGGCTACGGCAAAGCGCCGGGCACCGTGAACGAAAAACTGCGTCGCCAGGCCATCGGCAGCGAAGAAGTGATCGACCATCGCCCGGCTGATTTGCTCAAGCCGGAAATGACCAAGCTGCGTGGCGAAATCGGTGCGTTGGCCAAGTCCGAAGAAGACGTGCTGACCTACGCCATGTTCCCCGACATCGGTCGCAAGTTCCTCGAAGAACGCGACGCCGGCACCCTGGCGCCGGAAGTGCTGTTGCCGATCCCTGAGGCCGGCGGTGTGGCCCGTGCCGGTGGCGAAGGCGTACCGACCGAATTCGTTATCGACGTGCACGGCGAAAGCTACCGTGTCGACATTACGGGTGTTGGCGTGAAGGCCGAAGGCAAGCGTCACTTCTACCTGTCCATCGACGGCATGCCGGAAGAAGTGGTGTTCGAACCGCTCAACGAGTTTGTCAGCAGCGGCGGTAGCAAGCGCAAGCACGCCACTGAGCCGGGCCATGTCAGCACCGCGATGCCGGGCAATATCGTCGACGTGCTGGTCAAGGAAGGCGACGTGGTCAAGGCCGGCCAGGCCGTGCTGATTACCGAAGCCATGAAGATGGAAACCGAAGTGCAGGCCGCGATCGCCGGCAAGGTGACCGCCGTTCATGTGGCCAAGGGCGACCGGGTCAATCCTGGCGAAATCCTGATTGAAATCGAAGGCTGATTCAGCCTTCGACACTATCGCTTAATCCTCGGGGGGGCAGGTGCTCCCCTTTTTTTTGCCTCGAATTTATCGCTGGGCGCCGTTAAAAATTCATCTTCCATTGCCCCATCAGGCCCTGGCTTTGGCTTTGGCTGCCGGTTTGTGCGTTATAGGTCAGGCCGACGGTGTGTTGGCTGGATAAGGCGAGGTCCAGGCCCGCCTGCATATCCAGGCTATTACGGTCCAGCGAGGTGCCGTTGAGGGTGAAACCATCAATGAGTCCGGGCGTGTAGCGATACGATTGGCGCACCTGGCTATCGACTTCGCCGTAGAGGTGTTTCCAGCTCGTACTCACGTGGGGTGTGAGGCTCATCCGGTTGTCGAACCGATACACCGTTGCCAGACGAAGGCCAAAGTTACTGCTCAGGTTCTGCTGGGTTTGTGAGCCTGTGTTCAGCGCGGTCAGGCCACCGCTTTCTTTGAAACTGCCGCGGTGATAGCGCTGATAGCCGAGGCCTGCGAAGGGCTCCACGCGTAAGTCTGCACTGCCCAGTTGATAGCCCAGTTCGGAAAATACGCTTTGGCTTTGGGCGTTGTAACGGCCTTTGAGCTGCTCTTTGTAATCAAGCAGGTTGACGCTGCGTTTGTTCTCCCCGGTATGGGCACTGTAGATCGCCCCCAGGCGCAGGGCCAAAGGGCCGTCCTGGCGCACGGCGTAACCGCCCAGGTGCAAGCTGTCGAGTTCGGCCCGAAAGCGTTGAGCTTGAAGCTCACTGGAGGATTTTGCGCCCATCACACCGACTCGCCAGGCGTCAGCCACCGCCCAATCGGCGCCCAGCATCAGGCCTTTGGTGTCATGTTTGAGCCCGTCGCTGCCGTTCTGTTTGTCGAGCTTGCCGTCGTCGCCCAGGCCTTGCACCCAAAAGTGGCCATCGTCATTGGTGGGCAGCGTGCGCAGGGTTGAGAGCAATTGGTTGCTGATTTTTCCGGTGATGGCCTGGGTTGCGCCAGCCAGATTGGCATTTTGGCTGCCCGCCAATTGTTCGAGAACTGCACCGACTCCTCCGGGTTGGGCAGCAAGATCGTCACCGAACCGTTCCAGTGCGTTGATCTGTCTTCTGGTCAACTCACCGGATTCCAGTAGGCGACTCAGCGCGGGCTCCAGGACCTTGGCGACCTGCAGGCCGTTATGCGTGGTGGCCTGGCGAGTGAGGTAACCGTCGATGGAGGGCGCTTGCACTGGCGGGGCGTAAAACCACGCATTGTTAAATGCCGGGAGGGGATCAAATACGTAGGGTGTGAAGGCGATATCACCTTGCGCCTGTGCGGATTGAAGGCTGGCGGCACTGATCGCGAGGGCCATGAGAAGGGCAAGTCTGTGATGTGTAAAGGGCATGTAATCCCGACCTCTGATGAATGAGGCCGGGAATTTAGCGAGATAGCGGGGTGATAACTGTCAGGTAATCGACCCTTGGTTTGCGGGAGCTTTCTCTAGTCCGGCGCGATTAAAAACTCATCTGCCATTGCCCCGTCAGCGCATCTGTTGTTGCGGATGGGTGTGATGCCTTGAAGGCGTTGGACTGCAAGGTGGGCAAAGGCGGCTGAACCCATCGTTTGAAATCGCTGACGATCTAAAGTGTGGTTCTGTGTTGTCAGTGAGCGTCAGGCTCGGCACTCGGCCAGTGTTTTCAGTTGGCCGTCCCCACTCTGATTCGCCTCGGACAACCACGCTTCAAAGCCAGCCGCGACCTTTGGCCATTCCGAATCCAGGATCGAATACCACGCCGTATCGCGGTTCTGCCCCTTCACGACCATGTGCTGGCGGAATACGCCTTCAAAACTGAACCCCAAGCGCTCGGCCGCGTATTTGGAGCGAGCATTGCCGTTGTTGCACTTCCATTCCAGGCGACGGTAGCCCTGTTCGAAAGCGTACTTGGCCAGCAAGTACACGGCCTCGGTGCTTTTCGGTGAGCGCTGCATCGGCGCGCCGAAGGTGACGTGACCGATTTCGATACGGCCCTGGGCCGGGACGATGGACATCAGGCTGAGGATGCCTTGGACGTCGCCGCTGGCGCGGTCGATTACGCTGAAGAAATACGGTTCGTTGTGCTGGGCATGGTTGTTGAGCCAGGTATCAAACGCGGCGCGTTCGGCAAACGGGCCGTAGGGCAAATAGTCCCACAGCTTGGGGTCGGCGCCGGGGCCATGAAGGGCTTGAAACAGTTCGTCGCCATGGCGGGCCGGGTCGAGTTTTTCCAGGCGGATGTAGCGCCCTTCCAGCAATTGAACCGTGGGCGCGGGGACGCCTTTCCAGTCGGCGGGTGAGATAGGCATGCTGCGCTCCTTAAAGACCTTTGCGAAATTGAATGAAACCGGGGCGTTCGGCAATGCGTTCATACAGTTGAATCGCCGTGGCATTGGTCTCGTGAGTCAGCCAATGCACCTTGCAGCAGCCATCGTCCTTGGCGGTGGCGTAGACGAATTCGATGAGCTTACGCCCCACGCCGGTGCCGCGTTGCGCCGGGTCCACCAGCAAGTCCTGCAAGTAGCAGGCGTTTTCGATGCTCCAGTTTGAGCGGTGGTAGATGAAGTTGACCATGCCCACTGCCTTGCCGTCCTGCCAGGCGAGGGCCGAGTGAGTCGGCTCGTTGGCGTCGATCAGGCGTTGCCAGGTGCTTTGGCTGACAGCGTCCGGCAGTTCGGTGTTGTAAAACGTCAAATACGCTTGCCACAGCGGTAACCAGGCGCCGTGGTCGGCGGCAGTCACCTGGCGGATGTCGATCTGGCTCATTCTGAAACTCCTTGGGGAATAAAGCGGGCGAGGGTCTGGTCGCGCATATCCACGCTGGCGGCCAGGCCCTCGCGCACACCGGCGATGTCGGCCGGGCTGCGGTTCTGGCTGAGTTTGCGCTTGCCGAGCAGGCGCTCGATCGGCAGGGCGAAGCCGACGATGGCCTTGAGCATGCCGTCGATGTAGTCGGCCGGCGCGTCGCTGACTTTCCAGGGTTGGGCGCGGCGGCCTTCGTGACGGTCAGTGAGGGCGCTGACCACGGTCAGCAGGCGCTCGGCGTCGGTAAACACCTCGGCTTTGCCATAGGCATGTACAGCGAGGTAATTCCAGGTAGGCACCACTTTGCCGTGCTCGGCCTTGGACGGGTAAAACGCCGGGCTGACATAGCCTTCGGCACCGGCAAAGATCACCAGGGCTTCGTTGCCATTTTGCAGCTCGCGCCACTGCGGATTAGCCTTGGCGAGGTGCCCATAGAGCGTGCCATACGGGCCTTCGTCGGGGTTGAGCAGCAGCGGCAAGTGGCTGGCTTGCAAGCCTTGTTCACCAAAGGTCACCAACTGCGCCAGGCGGGTGTGCTGGATCAGTTGCTGCAGTTCAGGCAAATCTTCGAGGGCAAAGGCGCGTGGTGTGTACATGAAATTTTCCTTGGCGAATGCCTGCATCGTAGGCAGGCTAATGGTTCGTTGTAAGAGCCATCTAGCGCCAATTTCATGGGTCCAATATGCCGCCTATTTCGCCGCCGCTGTTATTCAACCCCGCAGGCATTGAGCTGGATCGCCGTCAGGGCCTGACTCGCCAACTCTACGGCGCGTTGCGCCAGCGGGTGCTGGACGGGCGGCTGGTCAGTGGCACGCGGTTGCCCGCCACCCGCGACTTGGCGGCAGCACTGTCGATCTCCCGCAACAGTGTGGTGCGCGCCTACGATCAGTTGTATGCGGAGGGGTTTATTGAGAGCCGGGTGGGTGATGGCACGTATGTCGCCCAATTGCCCACGCCAAAAAAACTATCCACAAAAGTATCCACAGGGTTTTACACAGGCTTACCCACAGCCTTATCCACAAAATGGGCGGATTTGCCGGAAGATCTCGACAATGAAGTTATCCACAGTGCGGGCGTGGCGCGGGTCAAAAATAACCATCTTTCCCTGCCTCCCTCGGGGCCGCCTCGGGCATTTCGCGTGGGTGTGCCGGCCTTTGATCTGTTTCCGTTTGAGGTCTGGGCCAAGCTGAATGGGGCGTTCTGGCGCAAGCCTGACCTGGAACAGCTTTGCTATGGCGACCCGGCAGGTGACGGCCGTCTGCGCGGTTTGATCGCCGCTTACCTGCGCAGCTCGCGGGGCATGCAGTGTTCGGCTGAGCAAATTGTAATCACCTGTGGTGCGCAACAGGCAATCAGCCTTTGTGCACAGTTGCTGGTGGAGCCGGGAGACCGGGTGGCGGTGGAAAACCCGGGCTATCGCGCGGCTGGGCATGCATTTGCCCTGGCGGGTGGGCGACTGCAAGGCGTACCGGTGGACGGCGAGGGGATTGATTGCCAAGTGCTCAACACACTGGATGACTGTCGTGTGGCGTATGTCACGCCTTCTCATCAGTACCCGCTGGGTGTGGTGATGAGCCTGGCGCGGCGCCTGGAGCTGCTGGCCTGGGCTGAACGTACGAGCGGCTGGGTCATCGAGGACGACTATGACGGTGAGTACCGCTACAGCGGCGCGCCCCTCTCGCCGTTGGCGGCGCTGGATCGTAGTGGGCGAGTGTTGTATGTCGGCACCTTCGGCAAGGTGGCGTTCCCGGCGCTGCGCCTCGGTTATCTGGTATTGCCACCCGGCCTGGTGGACGCTTTTACCCGGCGCCGCGCCGTGGACATGCGCCATTCCGAAGTGAGTACCCAGGCGGTGATGGCGGAGTTTATGGCCGCCGGGCATTTCCAGCGGCATATCCGCCGCATGCGGCGTGCGGCGTTGAGTCGGCGAAACGCCTTGCTCGCCGGTTGGCCCAATGGGTTGCCAGGTGTCAGCGAACTGCTCGGCGTTGCGGCGGGGTTGCACCTGACGGTGCGCGTGGACAGCCTGGCGCGCGAGCAGCAATTGCTGGCCCAGGCCCACGCGGCAGGCGTCGAGGTCAACGGCTTGAGCAGCTATTGGCTGCCCCAGTCCACCACGCCGGTCGATCAGCGTGCCGGGCTGGTGCTGGGCTTCGCCGCCGTGCCCGAAGCGGATATCGCCGTGGCGCTGTCGCGCTTAAGGCAGGCATGGGGCGCCCGCCCTGGCTGAGTTTGCCTGTCGGTTCAGGTCCCCGACTTGATCTTGGTCCAGGCCCGCGTTCTGGCCCGTTCCGCATCACGCCCCAATGGCTTCAAGGTATACAGCGTGGCCATGGCCGCCTCGGTTGGGTACAGGTTGGGATTATTGCGAATTGCCGGGTCGACTAACTCGGTGGCGTCCTTGTTCGGGTTGGGGTAGCCGACAAAATCACTGATCGGCGCGATCACCTGGGGTTGCAGCAGGTAGTTGATAAAGGTGTAGGCGTCCTGCGGGTTTTGCGCGCCCTTGGGAATGGCGAGCATGTCGAACCAGATCGGCGCGCCTTCTTTGGGCAGGCGCATGTCCACGGTTACGCCATTTTTGGCCTCTTTGGCGCGGTTGGCGGCCTGGGAAAAGCTACCGGAATAACCCACGGCCACACAGATGTCGCCGTTGGCGATATCAGCCATGTATTTGGACGAGTGAAAGTAGGTGATGTAGGGGCGGATTTTCATCAACAGCGCCTCAGCCTTGACGTAATCCTTGGGGTTGCTGCTGTTGGGGTCCAGGCCCAGGTGTTGCAAGGCCAGGGGCAGGATTTCCGAGGGCGAATCCAGCAGGGCGACCCCGCATTGTTTGAGTTTGCTGATGTTCTCTTCCTTGAAGATCAGGTCCCAACTGTCCACCGGCGCGTTATCGCCCAACACCGCTTTGACCTTGGCCGGGTTGAAGCCGATCAGGATGGTGCCGTACATATAGGGCACGGCGAATTTATTGCCGGGGTCGTTGGCTTCGATCAGCTTCATCAGCTTGGGGTCGAGGTGGTTCCAGTTGGGCAACTGGCTCCGGTCCAGCGGCTGGAACACGCCGGCTTCGATCTGCTTGGCCAGGAACACGTTGGACGGCACCACCACGTCATAGCCCGAGTTGCCGGTGAGCAACTTGGCCTCAAGGGCTTCGTTGGTGTCGAAGATGTCGTACACCAGCTTGACCTGCGGGTGCTGTGCCTTGAAGTCTTCAAGCGCCTTGGGGGTGATGTAGTCGAACCAGTTGTAGACCTTGAGGGTTTTCTCTTCGGCGTGGGCCGCGCCGCCGAGAACGGCTGCACAGAGGACGAGTGACTTGAGCATGTTCATTGGGCGGACTCCTCAAAACCTTCGAGCACGTTGACGGCGTTGATGCCGATTTCTTCCACGGCGTAGCCGCCTTCCATCACAAACAGCGTGGGTCTGCCCAAACGGGCGATGCGCGCACCCATCGCCAGGTAGTCCGGGCTGTCGAGTTTGAATTGCGAGATGGGGTCGTCTTTGAATGTATCCACACCCAGGGAAACGACGATGATGTCGGCGCCGTAGCGCTCAATCTCAGTGCAGGCTTCTTCAAGTGCCGCGCTCCAGCGATCCCAGCCGGAACCTGCCGGCAACGGGTAGTTGAAGTTGAAGCCTTCGCCGGCGTCTTCTCCCAGTTCGTCGGCATACCCCAGGAAAAACGGAAACTCCGCTTCTGGGTGCCCATGGATCGAGGTGAAGAGCACGTCGCTGCGGGCATAAAAAATCGACTGCGTGCCATTACCGTGATGGTAATCCACGTCGAGAATCGCGACCTTTTTATGGCCTTGGTCGAGAAATGCCTGAGCGGCAATGGCCGCGTTGTTGAGGTAGCAATAACCGCCCATCAAGTCGCTGGCGGCGTGGTGCCCCGGCGGGCGACACAGGGCAAAGGCGGCGTTTGCACCTTGTGCGATTGCCTGTTGCGCCGTCAGGGCGACTTGCGCGGCGCTGTAGGCCGCTTGCCAAGTGCCGGCAGTAATCGGTGCGCCGCCGTCAAAACTGTAATAACCCAGTTGGCCGTGCAGGCTGGCAGGCAGTACCCGGCGCAGGGTGCGGGCAGGCCAGGTGTAGGGCAGCAAGTCGCCGTCCTGGCCGAACTCGGTCCAGCGCGCCCAGGCACCTTTGAAGAAGTCGAGGTAGTCGCGGCTGTGAATGCGTTGCAGCGGTGCCAGGCCAAAGTCCTGCGGTGCCTGAACCGGGCCCAGCTCGCGGTCCTTGACCCGTTGCAACACATGATCGGCGCGTGATGGCATTTCGAAGCAGGGCATCAGTTGCCCGTCCATCAATTCGCAACGGCCGTGATGCAGGTGGTGATCGTCCGAGTAGATCGTCAGCATTTATTGTTCTCCGCAGGCTGTATCGGTGGATGCAGTCTTGCGGCGGGCGGGTTTTATGAGAATGGCAGGAGCGGCCAAAAGGGGATAAATCTGGCCAAATTATCTGTCCTCAATTCGCCCCGAAATGGCGCGGCCATGCTCTCTCAACAGGCATCAGGGCCGGAACTGGCTGGGCGCCACGCCGCTCCAGCGCACGAAGGCGTGCCGAAAACTGGCGGTTTCACTGAAGCCGAGTTGCTCGGCGATCCGGTAGATGGGCAGTTCATCTTCGGCCAGCCATTGCTTGGCTCGCTCGAAGCGCAGCTCGTCGAGCAGTTCCTGGTAGCTGCAGCCCAGGTCATGCAGGTGTCGACGCAAGGTACGGGCCGAGCAGTTCATCTGTTCGGCCAGGCCTTCAATCCCCGGCGCCGCGCCGAGTTGGCTGGCGAGCAGTTGGCGGATTCTGCCGAGCCAGGCCTGGCGACCGGTGAATTCCAGGTTCTGCTTGCGGCAACGCTCGGCCATGGCCTGGTGAGTGACCGCGTCGGCCAGAGGCAGGGGGTGGTCCAACCAGCGTTTGTCGAAGGCGAACGCGTTGGTGGTGGTTTCAAAATGCAGCGAGCATGCAAAGCACTCGCTGTAGCGTGCGTGATAATCCGGTGCGCTGTGTTCAAAGCGCGCGGCGAGCAGCGGCAGCGGTTGGCCGAGCAAGTCGTCGCAGATGACCTTCAGCGACGCCAGGCACAGTTCGACGTTGAACATCGCAAGGCTCGGGTTTTCCCGGTAGTCGCTGGCGGTGAACCAGATGCGCTCAGCGTCTTCTTCAAGGCTGAGCTCGAAAAGTGTTCCCAGCAGCGCCGGATAACGCAACGCCAGGCGCAAAGCGTCACCGAAGGTGGCACTGGTGAGCAGGGCGTAACCGAGCATGCCGTAGGCCGAGACATGCATCTGCCGGCCCAACTCCAGGCCCACATCCCGACGCAGGGCCACGGCGTTGGCGCATACGCGCATTTCCTGATTGGTGGTGATGCGCGTGTCCGCGCGGCTCAAGTCCGCCGCACAGATGCCACTGCCGGCCAGCAGCGCTTCAAAAGGCAAGCCTTCGGCCTTGAACGTGCTGAGGACCAGGGAAACGGCATTGAGGGTGGTGAGGTGGGAGTGCAGCATGGGAACTTCCAGCCAGGGGATGGCTGGAAGTGGAGCAAGTTACATGCCGGTCAGCTCAGTTCGCCGCACAGGTCCAGTTCTACCAGGCGGCGTACCTCGCTGGTCGCCAGCCCGGCACCCAGCAGCACCTGCAGCTTGCCGAACACCGCTTCGCGCGTCATGCCGCCACCGGACAGCACGCCCACGCCGCGCAGACGGCTGCCGGCTTCGTAGACGTCGAGTTCCACGCCGCCTTCATGGCATTGGGTGATCGCCACCACGACCACGCCCAGGTCCTGCGCGCGTTTGAGGCTGGCGAGGAACGCCGGGTTATCGCTCGGCCCAGTGCCGCTGCCGAAGCATTCCAGCACCAACGCCTGAATGCCGCTGTCGATCAGTGCGTCCAGTTGCGCGGCGGCGATACCCGGCACCAGCGGCAGCACGCCGACGTTGGCCAGCGCTTTGGGTTGGCGATAATCCAGGGCTGGCGGCAGTGAATCGGCCTTGGCTACGCCGCCATTACGCTGCAAGGCAGCAAATGGATGGCGACCAAAGCTGCGAATCTTCGCGCATCGGGTCGGTGCCATCAGCGCGCCGTGGAAGTACAGCTGCACGCCCGGTGCCAGGCCTTCGCCCAATGCCAGCAGGGCGCCGCTGACGTTTTCCCAGGCATCGCTGTCAGGCACGCCAGCGGGGAGCATCGAGCCGGTGAAAACCACCGGTGCGGGCAGGCCCAGCAGTTGGAAACTCATCGCCGCCGCGCTGTAGGCCAGCGTATCGGTGCCGTGCAGGATCAGCACGGCGTCGCAGCCGTCATCCACGGCTTCAATCACAGCGGTGCGCAGGCGCTGCCAGTAGGCGGGGGTCATGTTGGCGCTGTCGATCAGCGGCGCCATTTCCCGGAAGCGCCAGGCAGGCACTGGCCGGTCGGCAAGCTGTTCGCGCATGCGCGCCTCGAAGCCGGAAGCCGGGGCCAGGCCGTTGGCGCTGGCTTGCATGCCGATGGTGCCGCCGGTGTAGAGCACCATGATGTTGTTAGCTTTGGACATCGAGAATTCTCCTGAACGAAAAACGCCGCCGGGCCCAGAGCATGCCCAAGGCCGGGCGGCGTGTCATCTATCTAGGCTTCTACGCTCAGCGTTGCGCTTGAGCGTTCAGTTCAGCCGATGCTTGAGCGCCAGGCTCAGGCTTCGCTGGATTTGCCGGCCAGGCCTTGCGGTCCAGGTCCAGGTCAGGGAATTTGCTGGAATCGAACACTGGCGTCTTGATGCCCGCAGCCCGCTGGCCGTCGTAGTCATTCAGGATGCGCATGGCGATCTTGAACAGGAACGCCAGGGCGAACAGGTTGACGAACGCCAGCATGGTCATGGTGATGTCGGCGAAGGCGAACACGGTACCCAGGTTCTCGATGGAACCCCAGAAAATCAGCACCAGCACCAACGCGCGGTAGCCCATCAGCACCTTGCGGTTGTTGCCCACCAGGAAGCGCAGGTTGCTCTCACCGAGGTAGTAGTTGTACATGATCGAGGTGAACACGAACAACGCCAGGGCCACCGAAATGAACATGCGGCCCCAGTCGCCGACCACGGCTGCCAGGGAGTTCTGGGTCAGGGCAATGCCGTCGCCTTCAAAACCTGGGGTGTAGAAACCGGAGAGCAGGATCAGCAACGCGGTGCAGGTGCAGATCACGAAGGTGTCGAGGAACACGCTGAATGCCTGGACCACGCCTTGGGCGATCGGGTGTTCTACCGAGGCCACGGCTGCCACGTTAGGCGCACTGCCCAAACCGGCTTCGTTGGCGAACACGCCGCGCTTCACACCCATGATGATTGCGCTGCCCACCAGGCCACCAAAGGCTTGGTCGAGGCCGAAAGCGCTCTTGACGATGGTCGCGAGCATGGCCGGCACGTGGTCGAATTGCAGCACGATCACGTAGAGGGTCACGGCGATGTAGACCAGGGTCTTGACCGGTACCAGCAGGTCGGCGATCGAGGCGATACGCTTGATCCCGCCGATGAACACCAGGCCCAGCAATACGGCCAGCGCGAGGCCGGTGTAGGTGGTGTCGAGGCCAAAAGCATTGTTCAGCGAGTGGGTCACGGCGTGGGCTTGCAGGCCGTTGAAGGCGAAACCGAAGGTCACCAGCAACAGGAACGCCATGACCATACCCAGCCAGCGCTTATGCAGGCCGTGCTGGATGTAGTAGGCCGGGCCACCGCGGTAGGTGCCTTCAGCGTCGGTGCGCTTATACAGCTGGCCGAGCGAGCATTCGATAAAGCTCGAGGACATGCCCACCAACGCGGTGACCCACATCCAGAACACGGCACCCGGGCCACCCAGGGTGACGGCAATGCCGACACCGGCGATGTTACCGGCACCGACGCGGCCGGCCAGGCTGAGCATCAGCGCCTGGAACGAGCTGAGTTGGCCGGCGCTGCTCTTCAGGCTGTCTTTAAACACCGAGAACATGTGGAAAAAGTGACGCAATTGAACGAAACGCGAGCGGATCGTGAAATAACCGCCGAGCCCGACAATGAGCACGATCAGTACTTTCCCTGAGAGGAAGTCGTTGATGACTTCGAGCATGGAGTGTTCCTCGCTGATTTTTCTAATGGCAAACGCAGGACGGTCCGACGCGTCGCTCGGCACCAGGCAGTGCACGACGCTTCGCCCCAATCCTTTTGCGGGTGTTGTTATTCATGCGCTTTCGCGTTGTATCCGGGCCTCGTTACCGACGGCCGCAGACGCGAAGAGGGGCCGCACTATACCTAGCCGAACGGCATACGTCTGCATGAGGCGATTAAAGGAAGATGCAGCGGTCAGTGACCACCGGCTTATGGACCGATGAACGCTCACGCCTGGGGTGGTTCCCCAGGCGGGGTTTAACGAGGTTTCAGCGCTGGTAGATATCGGAGCGGAAGACTTGCCAGATGTAGTTCGGTTGGTTAACCGGCACAAAGCCCATCTTTTCATACAGCCACGGCGCTGTCGTAGTGGCCAGTATGATGCGGCGCAGCTGCTCGGCCTCGGGGCCCGCCAGTATGCCTTCGGACACCCAGCGGCCGAGGCCTTTACCTTGATATTGTTCGTCGACAAACACATCGCACAAATAGCCGAACGTCGCAAAATCCGTCACCAGCCGGGCAAAACCGACTTGCCGCTCATGGTGATAGACGCCCATGCATAAACTGTTATCAATGCTTAATTGCACACGGTCACGGGTAATGCCTTTGGCCCACGTCGACTGGACGAGAAACCCATGGATAAAGTCCAGGTCCAGCAGGCGCTTGTCTGCGTTCAAGCGGTAGCCCTCAGCAGTAAAAAAATCATCATTCTTTTTCATTATAAAGTTCCATTTTACTAAAGAATTTGACCCTGGCCGTGAGTGCGACAAGCCCTGCGCCCACCATAGCTAACAGCACATTCAAAAACCATAGATTGCGCTGGAAGGCTCCATCCTCCGTACTGAGTGCTCCTGCTATCAGGTTTCCAGCCCTGGCAAGGAGAAAGCATCTGTGTCTGCAACGTCCGCGCAGGACTTCACACACGAAAAAGAGGGCGCTTGCTTTTGTATCTGTCGAGGCTTTACGACAGGCAAAAAAAAGGGCCTGGAGAATGGTTCTCCAAGCCCTCAAAAGGTGAGAGGTGTCTAGTCCCTCAACCTGGTGAGCGGTGCAACAAACGCTTAGGCCTTCAGCGGGACCAAACGTGGGGCAATCATGTTTTCGGGGCGCAGGATGTCGTCGAGCATGGCGTCGTCGAGCAAGCCTTCTTCGCGCACCAACTCCAGCACACCACGACCGCTTTCAAGGGCGATGCGCGCAATGCGGGTGGCGTTTTCATAACCGATGTACGGGTTCAGCGCGGTCACCAGGCCGATGGAGTGCTCCACCAGTTCGCGGCAGCGTGCTTCGTTGGCGGTGATACCGACGATGCAGTGCTCGCGCAGCATGTCCATGGCGCGTTGCAGCAGGCGGATCGAGTCGAAAATCTTGAACGCGATCAACGGCTCCATCACGTTCAGCTGCAGTTGGCCGCCTTCGGCTGCCATGGTCAGGGCCAAGTCGTTACCGATGACTTGGAACGCCACCTGGTTAACAGCTTCCGGGATCACCGGGTTGACCTTGCCGGGCATGATCGAGCTGCCTGGCTGGCGTGCCGGCAGGTTGATCTCGTTGATGCCGGTGCGTGGGCCGCTGGACAGCAGGCGCAGGTCGTTGCAGATCTTCGACAGTTTCACCGCGGTACGCTTGAGCATGCCGGAGAACAGCACGAAGGCGCCCATGTCGGAGGTGGCTTCGATCAAGTCGGCAGCCGGTACCAGCGGCTGGCCGCTGATCAGTGCCAAGCGCTGTACGGCCAGGGCCTGGTAGCGCGGATCGGCGTTGATGCCGGTGCCGATGGCGGTGCCGCCCAGGTTCACTTCGGTCAACAGCTCAGGCGCCAGGGTTTTCAGGCGGGCCAGGTCTTCACCGAGGGTGGTGGCGAAGGCGCGGAATTCCTGGCCGAGGGTCATCGGCACGGCGTCTTGCAATTGGGTGCGGCCCATTTTCAGCACGTGGCTGAACTCGACGCCCTTGGCGGCGAACGCCTGGATAAGGCTGTCGAGGCTGGCCAGCAGCGCGTCATGGCCCAGCAGCAGACCCAAGCGGATCGCGGTCGGGTAGGCGTCGTTGGTCGACTGCGCCATGTTCACGTCGTTGTTGGGGTGCAGGTACTGATATTCGCCCTTGTTGTGGCCCATGGCCTCCAACGCGATGTTGGCGATGACTTCGTTGGCATTCATGTTGGTTGAAGTGCCAGCGCCGCCTTGAATCATGTCCACCACGAATTCTTCGTGGAAATCGCCACGGATCAGGCGGGCACAGGCTTCGCTGATGGCAGCGTGCTTGGCTTCGCTGAGCTGGCCCAACTCGCGGTTGGCGTCAGCGGCTGCTTGCTTGACCATTGCCAGGCCGACCACCAATTTCGGGTAATGCGAAATCGGAACGCCCGAGAGGCGGAAGTTATTCACCGCTCGCAGGGTCTGGATGCCGTAATACGCTTGAGCAGGTACTTCGAGTACGCCAAGCAGGTCTTTTTCTGTGCGGAATGATGCAGCGGAGGACATGACGGAAATCATCTCGATATGGACCCGGAACTGGCCGGAACGCTGCGAATGCTAGGCTTGTGGGAGTTTTTGAGCCAATGCTGTTAAACACTGGCCTATGCACAAACGGCATAATGCAGGTGTGACCCAGCTATCATGGCGGGCGTGTGTGCCAAAATGGTGCGTACCCGTGGGAGGAAGTGATGAACCTTGAGAGCAAATGGCTGGAAGACTTCAGCGCCTTGGCGGCGACTCGCAGCTTTTCCCAAGCGGCGGAGCGGCGCTTTGTTACCCAGCCAGCGTTCAGCCGTCGTATTCGCAGCCTGGAAGCTGCGCTCGGCTTGACCCTGGTCAACCGCTCGCGCACGCCAGTCGAATTGACGGCGGCGGGGCAGTTGTTCCTGGTGACTGCGCGCACGGTGGTCGAGCAACTCGGTGAAGTGCTGCGCCATTTGCATCACTTGGAAGGCGGGCAGGGCGAAGTCATGCAAGTGGCGGCCGCTCACTCCCTGGCTTTAGGCTTCTTCCCGCGCTGGATCGCGCAACTGCGTAACGAAGGGCTGAATATTGCTACACGGCTGGTCGCCACCAACGTCGGTGACGCGGTGCACGCCCTGCGTGAAGGCGGCTGCGATTTGATGCTGGCGTTCTACGACCCGGATGCGGCGATGCAGATGGATCCGGAGATCTTCCCGTCGCTGCACCTGGGCAATACCGAAATGCTCCCGGTGTGCGCTGCCGATGCCGACGGCAAGCCGTTGTTCGACCTGGAAGGCGAGGGCAGTGTGCCGCTGCTGGCCTACAGCGCCGGGGCATTTCTCGGTCGCTCGGTGAACCTGTTGCTGCGCCAACGCGCACTGCGTTTTACCACGGTGTACGAAACCGCTATGGCCGACAGCCTCAAGAGCATGGCGCTGGAAGGCCTCGGCATTGCCTGGGTGCCCCAACTGAGCGTGCGGGCCGAACTGGCGCGCGGCGAACTGGTGGTCTGCGGCGGGCCGCAATGGCATGTACCGCTGGAAATTCGCCTGTATCGCTGCGCGTTGGTGCGCAAGGCGAACGTGCGGTTGTTGTGGCGTAAGTTAGAAGGTGGTGCTGCACAAGGCACCTGAAAGGGATGAAGATCAAATGTGGGAGCTGGCTTGCCTGCGATGCGGGCACCTCGATACATCAGGCATATTGAGGTGATGCTATCGCAGGCAAGCCAGCTCCCACATTGTTCCAAGTCCCATGGTTGATCGGCGGTGTTTTCGCTGACCTGAAAGTCAATAAAACCGCCGGTTTGCGCCGCTGGACAGATGGTCATTCCAGGGGCTGTTTATCTGGATTATTACGGTATACTGCGCGGCCTTCGGCCGGTCCAACCGGCCAAATTTCGTACAACAAGCCACGCCGGATTTCCCGCGTGGCTTGTTGTTTTTTGACGCGCCTGCGGGCGCCCAGAGAGAAGAGGCACGACGATGAGTGCATTGGTTGGCGTGATCATGGGCTCCAAGTCCGATTGGTCCACCCTTAGCCACACCGCCGATATGCTGGAAAAACTCGGCATTCCGTATGAAGTGAAAGTGGTCTCTGCCCACCGCACCCCGGATTTGCTGTTCCAGTATGCCGATGAAGCAGAATCCCGTGGCATCGAGGTGATCATCGCCGGTGCCGGCGGTGCGGCGCACCTGCCAGGCATGTGTGCGGCCAAGACCCACCTGCCGGTGCTCGGCGTGCCGGTGCAGTCGTCGATGCTCTCGGGTGTGGATTCGCTGTTGTCCATCGTGCAGATGCCGGCCGGTATCCCGGTGGCGACCCTGGCGATCGGCAAGGCCGGCGCGATCAACGCCGCGTTGTTGTCCGCCAGCATCCTGGGCGCCAAGCACCCGCAGTTCCATGCGGTGCTGAAAAAATTCCGTGCTGAGCAGACAGACAGCGTGCTGGACAATCCAGACCCACGCATCGCCTGAGGTTGTTGACGATGAAGATCGGTGTAATCGGTGGCGGCCAGTTGGGCCGCATGCTGGCCTTGGCGGGAACCCCGCTGGGGATGAACTTTGCTTTCCTGGACCCGGCGCCCGACGCTTGCGCGGCGGCACTCGGCGAGCACCTGCGGGCTGACTACAGCGACCCGGATCACCTGCGCCAACTGGCCGACGAAGTCGACCTGGTGACCTTCGAGTTCGAAAGCGTCCCGGCCGAAACCGTGGCCTTCCTCTCGCAGTTCGTACCGGTGTACCCGAGCGCCGAAGCCTTGCGCATCGCGCGTGACCGCTGGTTCGAGAAGAGCATGTTCAAGGATTTGGGCATCCCGACGCCGGCGTTCGCCGACATCCAGTCCCAAGCCGACCTGGACGCCGCCGTTGCCTCCATCGGCCTGCCGGCCGTGCTGAAAACCCGCACCCTGGGTTACGACGGCAAGGGCCAGAAAGTCCTGCGCACGGCTGCCGATGTGGTCGGCACCTTCGCCGAGCTGGGCAGCGTTGCCTGCCTGCTGGAAGGCTTCGTGCCGTTCACCGGTGAAGTCTCCCTGATCGCCGTGCGTGCCCGTGATGGCGAAACCCGCTTCTACCCGTTGGTGCACAACACCCACGACAGCGGCATCCTCAAGCTGTCCGTGGCCAGCACTGACCATCCGTTGCAGGCCCTGGCTGAAGACTATTCCAGCCGTGTGCTCAAGCAGCTGGATTACGTCGGCGTGATGGCGTTCGAGTTCTTTGAAGTCGACGGTGGCCTCAAGGCCAACGAAATCGCCCCGCGCGTGCACAACTCCGGGCACTGGACCACCGAAGGCGCCGAGTGCAGCCAGTTCGAAAACCACCTGCGGGCGGTGGCGGGCTTGCCGTTGGGCTCCACGGCCAAGGTCGGTGAGAGCGCCATGCTCAACTTCATTGGTGTTGTACCGCCAGTGGAAAAAGTTATCGCCATCGACGACTGCCACCTGCATCACTACGGCAAGGCCTTCAAGGCCGGGCGTAAGGTCGGCCACGCCAACCTGCGCTGCAAGGACCGCGCGACCCTGCAAGGGCAGATCCTCAAGGTCGAAGCGCTGATCGCCGAGCAATAACCCGGGGGGCGGCGGGAACCATTGGTTGCCGCCGTCTCTCTGATTGCAGGATGGCAAAGCCTGACTAGGCTTTGGCATGACTCACATTCAATTCAGAGGGAAATGCCATGGGTATCATCGGAACCATTTTTATCGGCCTGATCGTCGGTCTGCTCGCGCGTTTCCTCAAGCCTGGCGACGACAGCATGGGTTGGATCATGACTATCCTGTTGGGTATCGCAGGTTCCCTGGTCGCCACTTATGGCGGTCAGGCCCTGGGCATCTACCAGGCGGGTCAAGGCGCAGGCTTTATCGGTGCGCTGATCGGCGCCATCGTGTTGCTGGTGATTTACGGTCTGCTGCGTAAAAAATAATTAAGCGACAAAGCCCTCTGCGCTGCGCAGGCGCAGAGGGCTAGAATGCTCGTCACTTGTAATTGCCGAGCCTCTCCATGCGCCGCCTTCTTTTGACTCTCCTTTTGTTGGGCTCCGGCCTGGCCCACGCTGGCGAACTGCCAGAAACCGATTGGCTCGACCTGATGCCGCTGTCGGATCAGAAAGCCCTCGAAGCCATGCCCGAGATCGACCACAACTCCCCCGAAGCCCAAGGCACGTTCACCGACAAAGGTGGCTTGAAGCAAAGCAAAGGCTTGCCGGCGGTGATGTATTCGACCAAGACCGTGGCCGCCATGAACGGCAAGAACATCCGTATCGGCGGTTACCCGGTGCCGTTGGAAACCGATGCCAAAGGCCGCAGCACGCTGTTCTTCCTGGTGCCTTACCCGGGCGCCTGCATCCATGTGCCGCCACCGCCGCCTAACCAGTTGGTGCTGGTGCGTTATCCCAAGGGGTTGAAGCTGGATGATATCTACACACCGCTGTGGGTCACGGGCGCGTTGAAGGTGGAGAAGGTGAATAACGATTTGGCGGATGCGGCGTATGCGCTGGATGCGGGGAAAGTGCGGGTGGTGAAGGAATCGGATCTGTAATCCACAACACCCATCAATGTGGGAGCTGGCTTGCCTGCGATACAGGCACCTCGGTTTCACTGGTTCACTGCGGCGATGCTATCGCAGGCAAGCCAGCTCCCACATTTTGATCGGCGTTTACAGGGCGATACCGGTGATGCTTACGCCAAGCGTATGGCTTTCACCCGGCGCCAAGCTCACCACATCATCCAGCACATTCGCCGTCTCGATGCACAGCATGCCCTGCCAGCCATCATCGGCCATGTCGTCGAACGCCTTGGCGCGTTCGGTCCAGGGGTTCCAGATCACCGTCGAGTTCGAGCCCTGGCTGGTGAGCTGGATGCGGCGCTGCCAGTCTTTATCGACAATGTTCAACTGCGCCGGGGTATTGAGGTAGATACGGTCGGTCTCGGCCGTGAAGTGCAGCAACCCGGATTGCTGTTTGTTGCTCCAGCCGTCGGCGGTGTCGATATACGCCAGCCCGTCCAGGCCTTCGACCTGTACGTTGCGCACGTCGCTCACGGCGAAATAGGTGTGCAGCGCCTGGCTGAGGGTTACCGTATCGGTGCCACGGTTGTGGCTGGTCAGCTGGATATGCAGTTGATCGTCCAGCAACAGGCTCAGCTTCAGGTCGACCTGATGGGGCCAGCCGGGGAAACCGCCTGCAGGCACTGGCAATACCAGGTCGACGCGCACTGCATCGCCTTCAATCGTGGTCCCGGCCAATTCCCAGCGTGCAGTCCGTACAAAACCGTGGGCGCCGGCAGGTTGATCGCTCTGGCGCATCGTTTGTACGCTTTGCGGGTTGCGGTCGAACACGCCGAACCACGGCCAGCACACCGGCACGCCGGTACGAATGCCTTTGCCCTGCTTGAACACCGCCTCGGGGTTCGGCCAGATCAACGGCTGCTCGCCCTGACGCTGGTAACTGAAGATATGTGCGCCCTGTTGGGCCACCAGCAGTTCGGCGCCGTTGTGACGGATGCGCCAGCAGTCCAGCTCGTCGATTTTCACGGTTTCAACGTGGGGCGTAGGCATACAGAGCACTCTTTATGGCAGGCAATGGGGCAATTGACCGTCAAAACCCGGCGAGGTTTAACGTGCGCGTGACGGCACTGAACGCGTGCGGCCGCTGCCATCAATCGCGACGAACACAAACACCGCCTCGGTGACTTTGCGCCATTCGCTGGACAGCGGGTCGTCGCTCCAGACTTCGACCATCATCTGGATCGAACTGCGGCCGATTTCCAGAGCCTGGGTATAGAAGGACAATTGCGCGCCCACCGCCACCGGTACCAGGAACGCCATGCGATCGATGGCCACGGTGGCCACACGTCCGCCCGCTACCTTGCTGGCCATGGCCGTACCGGCCAGGTCCATCTGCGCGACCAGCCAGCCGCCGAAAATATCGCCAAAACCGTTGGTTTCACGCGGGAGGGCGGTGATTTGCAGGGCGAGGTCGCCTTGCGGGATAGGATCTTCTTGTTCGAGTTCGATCATGCCGAGGGTGCCTCTGACCCGTGACGCTTCATGGGTATTTCAAGTGGATAGCCGTCTTCCGGAAAAACGTTTCAGCACCAACATACACCGCTCGATACGTTTCTCATAAGGCGTACTAAAGGGAAACTCTGCCAAATCGGCTGGATGGCACCCAACGACGTTTTGGCACAGCAGCCCGTCAAGACAGCGGGTTTGGCGCTTGCACGGGCCGAGTATATCGAGACCCTGGCGCCGCGACGACCTCCCGGCACTCATTTGGTCGGCAAATCGCGGCTGTAATGCGGCTTTTTCCCGCAACTGTGCTTCTGATGGCTAATAAAGCGCAGGAACGGGGAATAACGCGCGCCTTTAAACTGTTATTCGGAGGGCGCTGTGCTTTTTCAAGCGATTTGCTATCTTGCCAGACCCGCCGCAAGTCCCGGGCTTGCCGTCACTACTATAAGAGAAGCCTTGCCATGTCCTCCGTGCCCGCAAGCAGTGCGCAACCGTCGCGCCCGCTCACCCGCAACGACTACAAAACCCTGTCACTGTCTGCCTTGGGCGGGGCGCTGGAATTTTACGACTTCATCATCTTTGTGTTTTTCGCCACCGTGGTCGGAAAACTGTTTTTCCCCGTCGACATGCCGGAATGGCTGCGCATGATGCAGACCTTCGGCATCTTCGCCGCCGGCTACCTGGCGCGGCCGTTGGGCGGCATCATCATGGCGCACTTCGGCGACTTGCTGGGTCGCAAGAAAATGTTCACCTTGAGCATCTTCATGATGGCCGTGCCGACCCTGATCATGGGCCTGCTGCCGACCTATGCGCAGATCGGCCTGTGGGCGCCGCTCCTGCTTCTGTTGATGCGCGTTATCCAGGGCGCGGCGATTGGCGGCGAAGTACCGGGCGCCTGGGTGTTCGTCTCCGAACACGTACCGCCGCGCCATATCGGCTACGCCTGCGGCACCCTGACCAGCGGCCTCACTGCCGGCATCCTGCTCGGCTCGCTGGTGGCCACCGCCATCAACACCCTTTATAGCCCGGAGCAAGTGTCGGATTACGCCTGGCGAATCCCGTTCCTGCTGGGTGGCGTGTTCGGCCTGCTTTCGGTTTACCTGCGCCGCTGGCTGCATGAAACGCCGATCTTTGCCGAAATGCAGCAACGCAAAACCCTGGCTGCCGAACTGCCCTTGCGCGCCGTGTTGCGCGACCACCGTGGCGCCATCGTGCTGTCGATGTTGCTGACTTGGTTGCTGTCGGCCGGTGTTGTCGTGGTCATCCTGATGACCCCGACCGTGCTGCAAACCGTCTATCACTTCAGCCCGACCATCGCGCTGCAAGCCAATAGCCTGGCCATCGTCACCCTCAGCCTCGGCTGCGTCGCCTCCGGCGCCCTGGCCGACCGCTTTGGCGCCGGCCGCGTACTGGTCATCGGTTGCCTGTTGCTGTTGGCGACGTCGTGGACGCTTTACCACAGCCTGATCGATCACCCGAACTGGCTCTTCCCGCTGTACACCCTGACGGGTCTGTTTGTCGGTGTGATCGGCGTGGTGCCTTACGTGATGGTGAAAGCCTTCCCACCGGTAGTGCGTTTCAGCGGGTTGTCGTTTTCCTACAACGTCGCCTACGCCGTGTTTGGGGGGTTGACGCCGCTGGCGGTGTCGCTGCTGATGAAGGAAAGCCCCATGGGCCCTGCTTACTATGTCGCCGTGTTGTGCGTGATGGGGACGTTGGTCGGTGGGTACCTGTGGAAGCGCGGGCGGTAAGCCGATATTTGAAGATCGTTCCTACGCAGCTGTGTAGGAACGGTCATAGATTACAGAGTATTTCTGAAACACCGCTTCAAGCGCGTCAACCTCCTCGCAAGCCCCGTATTTATTGATCTTTCCCCTTCCTGTCAGGTTTTTCATAAATGCTGGCCTTTCATCTAATTGTCACATTGCGGACATAGAGTGTTCACACGGCCTACCGATACTTGGCCCCGATCCAACTATCCCTATCTGCTAGGAGCAAGGCATGAAACTGAAGCGTTTGATGGCGGCAATGACTTTTGTCGCTGCTGGCGTTGCGACCGCCCACGCGGTGGCCGCTGGTGTTGACCCGGCAATTCCGGCTTACGCCAAGACCACCGGCGTCTCGGGCAACTTGTCCAGCGTTGGTTCCGACACTCTGGCTAACCTGATGACCCTGTGGGCTGAGTCCTACAAAAAGGAATACCCGAACGTCAACATCCAGATTCAGGCTGCCGGCTCCGCGACTGCACCTCCTGCGCTGACTGAAGGCACCTCCAACCTGGGCCCGATGAGCCGCAAAATGAAGGACACCGAACTGGCGGCCTTCGAGCAGAAGTACGGCTACAAGCCAACCGCTATTCCGGTGGCTGTGGATGCCCTGGCTGTATTCGTGCACAAGGACAACCCGATCCAGCACCTGACCATGGAACAAGTTGACGCGATCTTCTCGTCTACTCGTCTGTGCGGCGCTAAAGCCGACGTGAAAACCTGGGGCGACCTGGGTGTGACCGGCGACCTGGCCAACAAGCCGGTGCAATTGTTCGGTCGTAACTCGGTATCCGGCACCTACGGCTACTTCAAAGAAGAAGCCCTGTGCAAAGGCGACTACAAGCCTAACGTGAACGAACAGCCAGGCTCGGCGTCGGTCGTGCAGTCGATCAGTTCCTCGCTGAACGGCATCGGTTACTCGGGCATCGGCTACAAGACTGCAAGCGTGAAGACCGTGGCCCTGGCCAAGAAAGGCAGCACTGACTTCATCGAAGACAGCGAAGAAAACGCCCTGAACGGCAAATACCCGCTGTCGCGTTTCCTCTACGTGTACGTCAACAAAGCCCCGAACAAGCCTCTGGCCCCGCTGGAAGCTGAGTTCGTGAAACTGGTTCTGTCCAAACAGGGCCAGGAAGTGGTCGTCAAAGACGGCTACATCCCACTGCCAGCCAAAGTTGCCGCCAAGGCCCTGGCTGACCTGGGTTTGAAAGAAGGCAACTAAGCCTGCAAGACCTGGTGTAGACGCATGTTTTTCTGTGGGAGCGGGCTTGCCCGCGATGCTGGCGACGCGGTTTAGAGTTGAAACCGTATGACGCCATCGCGGGCAAAACCGCTCCCCCACTCACCGTCTACACCCCTAATTTTTTAGTCCGCTGCCAGCTCTGCTCCGCGGCGGATTTCTTGCGTCACTGCATTGTCATCTTTCTGTCATACAGGATCGCTAGGGTGTGCGCATGAATGATCTGGCCAATTCCACCATGACGACGACTTCTCCCCCCAAGCGCATTGATTTCAATACGCCTGAGCTGCAACGCAAGCGCCGTATTCGCGCGCTGAAAGATCGCCTGACCCGTTGGTACGTGTTAATCGGCGGCCTCGCCGTCCTCGGCGCCATTACCCTGATTTTCTTCTTCCTCGCTTATGTCGTTGCGCCGTTGTTCCAAGGTGCCTCGCTGACCAAGGAAGACGCGCTGACGCCAGCCTGGATCCAGGACGCCGGCAAGCCGTTGATGATCTCTCTCGAAGAACAGAACCAGGTCGCCATGCGGGTTTCCGACAAGGGCCAGGCGCTGTTCTTTAATGTGGACACGGGTGCCGAGCTCAAGCGTGTCGACTTGCCGCTTCCGGCAGGCACCCGTGTTGCCTCCATTGGTGAAGACCAGCCGGGCAGCCCGCTGGTGATCCTCGGTTTGTCGAATGGCCAGTCCCTGGTGTTCCGCCACACCTATAAGGTGTCCTACCCGGACGGCAAGAAAACCATTACGCCTGCGGTTGAATACCCTTACGGCGAAACGCCGATCGTGCTGGATGAAGCCGGTCGTCCGTTGGAACACGTCGCCCTCAATGCCACCGACTCGTCGCTGGTGGTCGCCGGTTCGGCCGGTTCGCACTTGAACGTGTTGGCCCTGAGCCGCGAAGAAAACATGATGACGGGTGAAGTCACCAGCGAGCAGAAGCGCATCGAGCTGCCGCAAATGACCGAGCCGGTGAAGGCGATCTTCATCGACCCACGCCAGCAGTGGCTGTATGTGATCAACGGTCGCGCCCTGGCCGATGTGTTCAGCCTGCGCGACAAGAGCCTCAACGGTCGCTACAAACTGCTCGAGGACGGCAACGCCGAAATCACCGCCAGCACCCAGCTGGTGGGCGGTATCTCGCTGATCGTCGGCAACTCAAAGGGTGGCCTGGCCCAGTGGTTCATGGCGCGCGACCCGGATGGCGAACAGCGCCTGAAGCAGATCCGTACCTTCCAGATGGGCACCGCGCCGATTGTGGAAATCACCGCTGAAGAACGTCGCAAAGGCTTCACGGCGCTCGATGCGTCCGGCAAGTTCGGCGTGTTCCACAGCACGGCGCATCGCACCTTGCTGGTGGACCCGGTGGTCGATGGCCAGGGTGTGTTCGGCATGTCGCCACGCGCCAACCGTGTGATCGTCGAAGCCGGTGGCAAGCTGCAACCGCTGCTACTGGACAACCCACACCCGGAAGTGTCCTGGAGCGCGTTGTGGAGCAAGGTCTGGTACGAGAACTACGACGAGCCTAAATACGTCTGGCAATCGACCGCCGCCAACACCGACTTCGAACCCAAGATGAGCCTGGCGCCGCTGACCTTCGGTACGCTGAAAGCCGCGTTCTACGCCATGCTGCTGGCCGCGCCACTGGCCGTCGCCGCTGCGATCTACACCGCTTACTTCATGGCCCCGAGCCTGCGCCGCAAGGTCAAGCCGGTGATCGAATTGATGGAAGCGATGCCGACGGTGATCCTCGGCTTCTTCGCCGGCCTGTTCCTTGCGCCATATGTGGAAGGGCATTTGCCGGGGATTTTCAGCCTGCTGATGCTGCTGCCGATTGGCATCCTGGTCGCTGGGTTTGTGTTCAGCCGCCTGCCTGAATCGATCCGCCTGCGCGTTCCCGATGGCTGGGAAAGCGCCATCCTGATTCCGGTGATCCTGTTTGTGGGCTGGCTCTCGCTGTACATGAGCCCGTACCTGGAAACCTGGTTCTTCGGCGGCGACATGCGCATGTGGATTTCCCATGACCTGGGTATCACCTACGACCAGCGCAACGCCCTGGTAGTCGGTTTGGCCATGGGCTTTGCGGTGATCCCGAACATCTACTCCATCGCCGAAGACGCCGTGTTCAGCGTGCCGCGCGGCCTGACCCTGGGTTCCCTGGCCCTGGGCGCCACGCCATGGCAGACCATGACGCGCGTCGTCATCCTGACCGCCAGCCCGGGGATTTTCTCGGCGCTGATGATCGGCATGGGCCGCGCCGTCGGCGAGACCATGATCGTGCTGATGGCCACCGGTAACACTCCGGTGATGGAGATGAACCTGTTCGAAGGCCTGCGCACCCTGGCGGCCAACGTCGCGGTGGAAATGCCTGAGTCGGAAGTCGGTGGTAGTCACTACCGCGTGCTGTTCCTCTCGGCGCTGGTGCTGCTGCTGTTCACTTTCATCATGAACACCCTCGCCGAGCTGATTCGTCAGCGTCTGCGCAAGAAATACTCGTCGCTTTAAGAAAGGTAGAAGTCTGTGAAACAGAACTCCCTGAATGGATGGTTCAAGAGCGGCGCCCCCGGCGTCTGGATCAGCGGTGGCGCGGTGTCCATCGCGGTCATCATGACCATTGGTTTGCTGGCTGTGATTGCGGTGCGCGGTTTGGGCCACTTCTGGCCGGCTGACCTGATCCAGGCCAACTACAACGTGCCGGGCCAGGAAAACCATATCGTCATCGGCGAAGTGGTACAGAAGGAAGAAGTACCGCGCGAGCGCCTGAAAAGCGCTGGCTTGCCGGTACCGGACCAAGGCCCGGAATTCATGACCCGCGAGCTGATCAAGGTCGGCAACCGTGACTTGAACGGCAACGATTTCACCTGGATCGTCGGCGAGTGGCTCAAGGACCAGACCAAGCCTGCCAACCTGATGACCATCGAGCGGCGTGAGTGGGGCAACTTCTACGGCACGCTGGTCAACGTCAAGCAGGATGGCAAGGTCATCGCCGAAGGCGAAGCCGCTTGGCCGGAGCTCCAAGCCCGCGTCGACCGCGTGAACAAGTTGGCTGCGCAGCTCAAGAGCCTGGAAAAAACCGATATCGGCGCGATCAACGCCGGGTTGGAGCGCATCCGCCTGCACGGTCGCAAGCTTGAGCTGGAAGGTAAGCTCGATGCTACCGCCCAAGCGGACATGGATTCAGGCCGTGCCGAACTGAACAACCGCTACAAGGACGTCGAAGCGCGCCTGGCCGACTTGCACGCCCAGTTCAACCGCGACAGCCTGACCGCTCGCGACGCCAACGGCAAAGAAGTGGAAATCGGCATCGGCAAAGTGGTGCATGCCTACCAGCCGAACGCCATGGGCACGCTGACCAAGGTCGGCTTCTACTTCAGCAAGGTCTGGGAATTCCTCAGCGATGACCCACGGGAAGCCAACACCGAAGGCGGGATCTTCCCGGCGATTTTCGGCACCGTGATGATGACCCTGATCATGGCGATGATCGTGACCCCGTTCGGCGTGCTGGCAGCGGTGTACCTGCGTGAATACGCCAAGCAGAACACCCTGACCCGGATTATCCGTATCGCCGTGAACAACTTGGCCGGCGTACCGGCCATCGTCTACGGCGTGTTCGGCCTGGGCTTCTTCGTGTATGTGCTCGGCGGCTCGGTCGACCGTTTGTTCTTCGCCGAAGCCCTGCCGGCACCGACCTTCGGCACGCCTGGCCTGTTGTGGGCCTCGCTGACCCTGGCGTTGCTCGCGGTGCCAGTGGTGATCGTCGCGACCGAAGAAGGCCTGGCGCGGATTCCTCGCACGGTGCGTGAAGGTTCGTTGGCGCTTGGCGCGACCAAGGCGGAAACGCTGTGGAAGATCGTGCTGCCAATGGCCAGCCCGGCGATGATGACCGGCATGATCCTCGCCGTGGCCCGTGCCGCCGGTGAAGTGGCACCGCTGATGCTGGTAGGTGTGGTGAAACTGGCGCCATCGCTGCCGCTGGATGGCAACTACCCGTACCTGCACCTGGACCAGAAAATCATGCACCTGGGCTTCCATATTTATGACGTCGGCTTCCAGAGCCCCAACGTCGAAGCCGCACGACCGCTGGTATACGCCACCGCCTTGCTGCTGGTGCTGGTGATCGCCACGCTCAACCTGTCGGCGGTGTGGATTCGTAACCACCTGCGCGAAAAATACAAAGCGCTGGACAGCTAAAGCTATTAGCCACAAGCGGCAAGCTACAAGCCGCTTTTGCTCAAATCTTGCAGCTTGCAGCTAGAAGCTGGCAGCTACGAACGGAGTGAGACCATGCAACATGAAACCCACACCCACGGCATCAACATGTCGGCCCTGGGTCGCGACAAGCAGAGCCTGAGCCTGGCCCAGGAAACCGTGGCCATCGAAGTGCCAGGCCTGAGCCTGTACTACGGTGAAAAGCAGGCGCTGTTCGACGTCAGCATGAACATCCCGAAACAGCGCGTGACCGCCTTCATTGGTCCGTCCGGCTGCGGTAAGTCGACGCTGCTGCGTACCTTCAACCGCATGAACGACCTGGTCGACGGTTGCCGCGTAGAAGGCGCGATCAACCTCTACGGCACCAACATCTATCGTAAAGGCGAAGACGTGGCCGAGCTGCGTCGTCGCGTGGGCATGGTGTTCCAGAAGCCCAACCCGTTCCCCAAGACCATCTACGAAAACGTGGTCTACGGCCTGCGCATCCAGGGCATCAACAAAAAACGCATCCTCGACGAAGCGGTGGAGTGGGCCCTGAAAGGCGCGGCACTGTGGGAAGAGGTCAAAGACCGCCTGCACGATTCGGCACTCGGCCTGTCCGGCGGCCAGCAGCAGCGTCTGGTGATCGCCCGTACCATCGCCGTGGAACCGGAAGTCTTGCTGCTCGACGAACCGTGCTCGGCACTTGACCCGATCTCGACGCTGAAAGTCGAAGAACTGATCTACGAGCTCAAGTCCAAGTTCACCATCGTCATCGTGACCCACAACATGCAACAGGCGGCGCGGGTTTCCGACTACACCGCGTTCATGTACATGGGCAAGCTGGTGGAATTCGGCGACACCGATACCCTGTTCACCAATCCGGCGAAGAAGCAGACCGAAGACTACATCACCGGTCGTTATGGCTAGTTGGAGCAGCTGCGAGCCGCAAGCTTCAAGCGGCAAGTAAAAGCAGTTCAATGCAACGACACATATCAACTTGCAGCTTGTAGCTTGCGGCATACAGCTTTTGTGGAGCAAAACCATGATTTCGAAGGAAGGCTTAACCCATCACATCTCCGCGCAGTTCAACGCCGAACTTGAGGAAGTGCGCAGCCACCTCCTGGCGATGGGCGGGCTGGTGGAGAAGCAAGTCAACGATGCCGTCACTGCGCTGATCGAGGCCGACTCTGGTCTGGCCCAGCAAGTGCGCGAGATCGATGACCAGATCAATCAGATGGAACGCAATATCGACGAAGAATGCCTGCGCATTCTGGCGCGTCGCCAACCGGCGGCGTCTGACCTGCGTTTGATCATCAGCATCTCCAAGTCGGTAATCGACCTGGAGCGCATTGGCGACGAAGCGACCAAAATCGCCCGCCGTGCCATTCAGCTGTGCGAAGAAGGCGAAGCACCGCGCGGTTATGTGGAAGTGCGCCATATCGGTGACCAGGTACGCAACATGGTGCGCGACGCCCTCGACGCGTTTGCCCGTTTCGACGCCGAGTTGGCGTTGTCGGTGGCGCAGTACGACAAGACCATCGACCGCGAATACAAGACCGCACTGCGTGAGCTGGCCACCTACATGATGGAAGACCCGCGCTCTATCTCGCGGGTCTTGAACATTATTTGGGTGCTGCGCTCCCTGGAGCGTATCGGCGACCACGCGCGCAATATCTCGGAACTGGTGATTTACCTGGTGCGCGGTACCGACGTACGGCACATGGGGCTCAAGCGTATGAAGGCCGAAGTTGAAGGCACCGCTGATCAAATCCCTAATGTTCCGGGCGAATCTGACGATAAGTAAGGTTGCCCGAGAAATTAACGCCCGGCCTTTGGTCGGGCGTTTTCGTTTGAGGTATCTGAATATTTTGCGCAGCAGGAGCAATATAGTCCTTCTGCGACCAGCGAGTTTTGGCAAAATGCCATCAGTCAGGCGTTTTGCGTGCCGAAGTTTTTATAGGATGAAGGGTCGATGAGTAAAGTCAGTGTGTTGGTGGTGGATGACGCCTCGTTTATCCGCGACCTGGTGAAGAAGTGCCTGCGCAACTACTTCCCTGGGATCAAGATTGAAGACGCGGTGAACGGCAAAAAGGCGCAAACCATCCTGATGCGCGAGACCTTCGACCTGGTGCTGTGCGACTGGGAAATGCCCGAGATGTCCGGTCTTGAATTGCTGACCTGGTGCCGTGAGCAAGCCCATCTGAAGGCCATGCCCTTCGTGATGGTGACCAGCCGTGGCGACAAGGAAAACGTAGTCCAGGCGATCCAGGCCGGGGTTTCCGGCTATGTCAGCAAGCCGTTCACCAACGAACAGTTGCTGAGCAAGGTCAAACAGGCCCTGCACAAAGTCGGCCGCCTTGACGCGCTGGTCGCCAGCGCGCCGACCAAGATGAACTCGGCCTTCGGCAACGATTCCCTGAGCGCCTTGACTGGCGGCAGGCCTGAAGCCGTCAAAGCTGCCCCTGTGGCAGCGCCGAGCAACGGCCTGCTTAACAGCCAGCCTGTGCAGGCGGCTCCGGCTGGTGGGCGCGGTCAGGGCCAACTGCGCCTGTCCAGCGGCACCCAGCAATGCGTGATCAAGGCGCTGAGCATTAAGGAAGCACTGCTGGTGGTGCGTCGTGGCGAAGTCCTGCCTCAGGTGCTGGAAAGCGCGGTACTGGACCTTGAGCAAGGCGACAACGCCGAAGTCGCACGCCTCAACGGCTACCTGCACGCGATCGTCGCCTATGAGCCGAGGCCCGACAGCGACTGGCTGCAACTGACCTTCCGGTTTATCGACCAGGATGCGCAGAAGCTCGACTACATCTCCCGCCTGATCGCGCGCGGCACGGCGCAGAAGCACTTTGTGCCGGGTGCGTGATCGCCTGAATAACGGGAATCGACCGACTGTCTGATTCCCGTCAGGTGACTTGATTTATATCTGTTTCGATATAGTCTTTCGATAGCGCATCAGTGCGATCGCGCTTTTGCTATGCCTTGAAACAAAGCTGCACCGCCTTCGCCTGAGTCGTCTATTACGCTTTTTCTTTCCAGGAAAGGAGAAGCCAATGCCAAGGCACAAGGACGTGGTGTTTCTAGGTAGCTCGCTCAAGGACCTCAAGGAGTTTCCTCTCGACGCCCGAAGGGCAGCCGGTTTTCAGTTGGATCTTTTGCAACAGGGTGAACAGCCTTTTGATTGCAAGCCGATGAAAACTATCGGGAGGGGCGTCAGCGAGATTCGGATCACGGAGGAATCGGGAGCGTTTCGAGTCTTCTATGTGGTCAATCGGCCGGAAGCTGTCTATGTGCTGCACGCGCTGCGCAAGACCACACAGAAAACCGAAGGGCGGGATATCGAACTGGCTCGTGCCAGATTGCAGGAGTTAGGTTAAGCCTATGACAGACTCAAAAATTCAAACCGAACGTTTCAGTAGTGTCTGGGATGCTTTGGAGGATACTCCGCAGCAAGCCGCCAACATGCGGCTGCGCTCAAAGTTGCTGCTGGAACTGTGCAACACCATTCGCAGTTGGGAGTTGTCGCAGAAAGCGGCCGCCGAGCGGCTCAATATCAGTCAGCCTCGGCTCAATAACATCCTGAATGGCAAGATCGATAAGTTCTCACTGGACGCGCTGGTCAATTTGTCTGCCGCAGCGCATTTGGAGGTCGACATCTGCTTCTCCCCGCTGCCGGCATAATCAACGGCGCAGGAGCGAGTTGCTCGCTCCTGCGTTGATCTGATCAATCGAGCAACAGCACCTTGGCCAACACGATCTTCGGCCCTTTCATCTTCTTGATGATGATGCGCAAGCCTTCAACCTCCAGCACTTCTTCCTCTTCCGGCACCCGCTTGAGGGTGTCGTAGATCAAACCGGCCAGGGTTTCGGCTTCGATGTGGTCCAGGTCGACGCCCAGCAGGCGCTCCACCTTGAACAGCGGCGTGTCGCCACGCACCAGCAGTTTGCCCGGCTGGTAGGCGAGGATGCCGCGCTCGGCCTTGCGGTGTTCGTCCTGGATATCGCCGACCAGCACTTCCAGCACATCTTCCATGGTCAGGTAGCCGATGATCTTGCCGTCGGCTTCTTCCACCAGGGCGAAGTGCGCGCCGCCTTTGCGGAACTGCTCCAGCAGCTGCGACAACGGCATGTGCCGCGACACGCGCTCCAGCGGGCGGGTCAGCTCGGCCAGGTTGAACGATTCGGGGATGTGGTCCAGGGCCGCCAGTTCCAGCAGCAGGTCCTTGATGTGCAGCAGGCCGACGAACTCATTGCGCACCGCGTCGTACACCGGGTAGCGGCTGAATTTGTGGCGGCGGAACAGCGCCAGGATTTCCTTGAGCGGGGCGTTGAAGTCCAGGGTCACCAGGTCTTCCCGGGAGTTGGCCCAGTCCACCACTTCCAGCTCGCCCATTTCCACCGCAGAGGCCAGCACGCGCATGCCTTGGTCGCTCGGGTCCTGGCCACGGCTGGAGTGCAGGATCAGCTTGAGTTCTTCGCGGCTGTAATGGTGCTCATGGTGTGGGCCGGGCTCGCCTTGGCCGGCGATACGCAAGATGGCGTTGGCGCTGGCGTTGAGCAGGTAGATCGCCGGGTACATCGCCCAGTAGAACAGGTACAACGGCACTGCCGTCCACAGCGACAGCAGCTCGGGTTTGCGAATCGCCCAGGATTTGGGTGCCAATTCACCGACCACGATGTGCAGATAGGAAATCACGAAGAAGGCGGCAAAGAACGACACGCCCTTGATCACCTCGGGCGATTGCACGCCCACGGCGCCCAGCAACGGCTCGAGGATGTGCGCAAAGGCCGGCTCACCGACCCAGCCCAGGCCCAGGGAGGCGAGGGTGATACCCAGCTGGCAGGCCGACAGGTAGGCGTCGAGCTGGCTGTGCACGGTGCGCAGGATCTGTCCGCGCCAGCCGTTTTTATGGGCGATGGCCTCGACCCGGGTGGCGCGCAATTTGACCATGGCAAACTCCGCCGCAACGAAAAAACCGTTGAGCAGTACCAGGATCAGTGCAAAAAGAATCATGCCAAAGTCGGCGAAGAGTGTGGCGAGGGTGATACCAGGGGAAGGGTCCATGATGGGGTTTTGCAGGTTCCGTGTGTTCAATAAGGGGTGACAGGAGGGCCTGAAAAGCAGGCGCAAGTCGGCCAATGTAGCGGCTGAAAGGGCGCTTGCCTAGTGCCCGCTGCCGGGCGGGGCCTGGAATACATTCGTCCACACGCTGCATGTCCAATTTGGGAGCGGGCTTGCTCGCGAATGCGGTGGGTCAGCCAACACATTCATAGCTGACCCACCGCCTTCGCGAGCAAGCCCGCTCCCACCTTAGTCCAGCGTCGTTTTCGGGTTATTCATCTGTGCCGATCACCCGCGAGCGGGTCACCTGCACGGGTGGGAAATGACAGGTAAAAGTGCTGCCATGGCCCAGCACGCTGCTGATTTCCAGCCGTGCACGGTGGCGCAGCAGCACGTGTTTGACGATCGCCAGGCCAAGCCCCGTGCCGCCGGTGTTGGAGTTGCGGCTGGAGTCGACGCGGTAGAAACGCTCGGTCAGGCGGGGCAGATGCTTGGCGTCGATGCCGATGCCGGAATCCTGCACGCTCAGGTGCGCACCGTGCTCGTCGGCCCACCAGCGGATGCGGATATTGCCCTTGTCCTGGGTGTACTTCACGGCGTTGAACACGAGGTTGGAAAATGCGCTGCGCAACTCACCCTCGCTGCCTTTGAGCAGCACCAACGGGTCGGCTTCCAGGGTGATTTGTTGCTCGCGCTGGCCGGAAAGTGCCTGGGCATCGTTCTTGATAGTCTGCAACAGGCTTTGTACCGCCACGGGGTGGTTGTCCGACGGGTAATCCGTGGCTTCCAGTTTGGCCAGTAACAACAGGTCGTTGAGCAGTGTTTGCATGCGTGAACCTTGCTGTTGCATCTGCTGCAGGGCACGGCTCCAGCGCGGGTTGATCTCGTCGACATTGTCCAGCAACGTCTCCAGGTAGCCGCAGATCACCGTCAACGGTGTGCGCAGCTCGTGGGACACATTGGCGACGAAGTCTTTGCGCATCTGTTCCAACTGGTGGATGCGGGTGACATCGCGCACCAGCATCAGGTGTTCGTTGTTGCCGTAGCGTGTCAGGTACAGCTGGATGCGCACGCGGTCGTTGGTGGGCGAAGGGATTTCCAGGGCTTCTTCGTAGTTTTCCTGCTCGAAATACTCTTTGAAGCGCGGGTGGCGCACCAGGTTGGTCACCGGCTGGCCGCTGTCCTGAGGCGTCTTGAGGCCCAGCAGGGTCTCGGCGGCGCGGTTCCACCATTCCAGGTTGCCGTCGCTGTCGAGCATGATCACCGCATCTTTGAGCGCGGCGGTGGACTCCTGCACACGGTCGATCACCGCTTGCAGGCGCCCGCGTACCCGTTGGTCGCGGCGTTGCAGGTGGTAGATGCTGTCGAACACCTCGCCCCACAGGCCGTAGCCATCGGGTGGTGCTTCATCGGGTTTGTGTTGGCGCAGCCATTCATGCAGGCGCAGCAGCTGTTTGAGCGTCCAGCCCAGATACAGGCCGATACCGACGGCCAGGCTCCAGCCGTAATAGCCGCTGACCAGGCCTACCACCAGGCAGCCGGTGATCAACAGCAGCATGTGGCGGATCAGGGTGCCATGCCAGTTTTGGTTCACAATCGGTCCTTCGGACAGTGAAAAGTTTCAAGCTGCAAGCTTCAAGTCAAAGCGGATGGGCTTCAACTTGCCGCTTGTAGCTAACTGCTTTAGCTGCTTTCAACCTTTAGTGGAAAAGCGGTAGCCGGTGCCGCGCACGGTTTGCACCAGATTCTCGTAGGCATCGCCCAAGGCTTTGCGCAGGCGGCGGATATGCACGTCCACGGTGCGCTCTTCCACGTACACATTGCCGCCCCACACTTGGTCGAGCAATTGGCCACGGGTGTAGGCGCGCTCCTGGTGAGTCATGAAAAATTGCAGCAGGCGATATTCGGTCGGGCCCATCTCGGCCGGCTTGCCGTCGATGGTCACGCGGTGGCTGATCGGGTCCAGAATCAGGCCGTCGACTTCGATCGGCGCTTCGCCATCGGTAGGGCCGGCGCGGCGCAATACAGCTTTCAGACGGGCGACCAGTTCACGTGGGGAAAATGGCTTGGTGATGTAGTCATCAGCGCCGACTTCCAGGCCCTGGATCTTGTTGTCCTCTTCACCCTTGGCGGTGAGCATGATGATCGGGATATCCCCGGTCAGCTCGTCACGCTTGAGACGGCGGGCCAACTCGATACCGGAAGTGCCGGGCAGCATCCAGTCGAGCAGGATCAAGTCCGGCTTGCGGTCGACGATAATGGCATGGGCCTGCTGGGAGTTCTCCGCCTCCAGGCAGTCATAGCCGGCCATTTCCAACGCAACGGCGATCATCTCGCGAATGGGCGCTTCGTCGTCAACGATCAGAATGCTCCTGCCAACCATGCCTAAATCCTCTTGTCATTTAACTGTCTTGCGCCGCATTAGATAACGGAATTATTGCAGTCGTGTGACAGTAATTTAGTCGCTTGGGCAATTCTTGGCACTCTGGACTACCCTTTGGGTCCGAATCCTGACAACCACAAAAGGAAGGTTCCGATGACTCACAGTACTTTTTCCTGGAAAGCCCTGCTGGTAACGGCCGCGTTGACGCTGCCGACACTGGCGTTTGCGGCCGACCCGGCTACGGTCAAAGACGGCATGTTGGTGGACCACGAGGGTATGACGCTCTACACCTTTGCCAAGGACTCTGCTGACAAGTCCATGTGCAACGACAAGTGCGCCACCAACTGGCCGCCGTTGATGGCCGAATCCACCGACAAGCCGATGGGCAAATGGACCGTCATCACCCGTGACGATCAAAAGAGCCAGTGGGCCTACAGCGGCAAACCGCTCTACACCTTCGTCATGGACAAGAAGGCCGGTGACATGACCGGTGAAGGCAAAATGGAAGGCGCCTGGAAGGTCGCCAAGCCTTAGTTAAACCCGCTGGCGATGAGGGGCCTGGCCCCTCATCGAAACCCGTAATCCGCCACAATCCCGACAAAAATCGCCAACCCGGCCCAGTGGTTGTGCAAAAACGCCTTGAAGCATTTCATGCGGTCTTTGTCGCGGGTGTACCAGAACTCCCAGGCAAAACAGCCCGCCGCCGCCAGCAACCCCAGGTGGAACCAGCCTCCCAGCTCGAACCGCGCGCCCGCCAGCAACAGGCAGGCCAGCGACAGGCCTTGCAGAGTGAGGATGATCACGCGGTCGGCATCGCCAAACAGAATGGCCGTGGATTTCACCCCGATCTTCAAGTCATCGTCCCGATCGGTCATCGCGTAATACGTGTCGTAACCCACCGTCCACAGCAAATTGGCGATGTACAGCAGCCACGCAGTGGCCGGCAGATGGCCAGTCTCGGCGGTGAACGCCATCGGCATGCCCCACGAAAACGCCGCGCCCAACACCACTTGCGGGTAATAGGTGTAGCGCTTCATGAACGGGTAGCTCGCCGCCAGCGCCAAACCGCCGAGGGACAGCAGGATGGTGGTGGCGTTGGTCAGCAGCACCAGCAGGAAACTGATGCCCATCAGCACCGCAAAAAACACCAGCGCCTCTTTGGCGCTGATCTTGCCGCTCACCAGCGGGCGTTGCTCGGTGCGTTTCACATGGCCATCGACCTTGCGGTCCGCCCAATCATTGATCACGCAGCCACCGGCACGGGTCAGCACCACGCCCAGTACGAAAATCACGATATTGATCAAGGACGGCGAGCCCTTGCCGGCGATCCACAGCGCCCACAGCGTTGGCCATAACAGCAGGTAGATGCCGATGGGCTTGTCCATGCGGGTCAACTGAATGAAATCCCAGGCCCTGGGGTTCAGGCGGTTCAAGGATTTGAGCAGGCGTTGATACATCAGCAGTTCTCCGGATGGTCATGCAACGCGTGCCAGAAGCTCGGTAGGAAAATTTCCGCCACCAGCACACTCAGCGGCCCGCGATCAAAGCGCGAGCGGCGCCCCCACAAGCCGTCGGCCTGGTTCACGGTCGGCAGCCATTGCCGTGGGTAATGGCACACCTCGATGGCCTGGCGGGTGAAGGCGTGATCGCAAAACAGCAACTCGCCCAGCGAACGGCTGCCCAGTTCGTCCATGTGCAACCCGTCGCCCTGCAAGGCACTGCGCGCCGCCACGCTGCGGGCGAACACCCATGGCTGGCCATGCCCGCGCAGATACACCTCGCGCACCCAGCCGACAGTGGCCGAGGCCAGGCCGAGCGCCGTACATTCATCCTCGCGCAACGGCTGCCAGCCTTCGAACAACGGCGTCACGCTGAACCCATCGTTGGACAGCCACGTGAGCCGGCGCGTCAGCGAGCCTTCGTCGAACAGCCAATCAAGGGTCAAGGGCGCGGGCAATGGGCTCAGGAGGCTCTGGGTCAGCCATTGGCAAGCATCGGGAAGGGCGATTGAGTGCGGCACGGTGAGTGAGTATTGGCAGCAAAAGAGGCGGCGAGCTTACCATGGCGTCCTGGGCTTTTGCCGTGCTGAACCGGCCCCATGCGTCGATCGCGCTTGCATCTGCCGGCCCCGATCAGTACAAAACGCCCTGAGCCGCACGGCAACGTAGGTCTATCGACCGTCGGCCAAGATGCCTGGACCCTGAGGAAGCAAGTAATGAAGAAGTGGCAATGTGTAGTCTGCGGCCTGATCTATGACGAAAAAGACGGCTGGCCGGATGACGGTATCGCACCGGGTACCCTGTGGCAGGACGTCCCTGAAGATTGGCTGTGCCCGGACTGTGGCGTGGGCAAAATGGATTTCGAAATGATCGAAATCGGTTAATCATCGATTTAAGAAACGTACTACAAGGAGAAAGGAATGAACGCACCTGTCGTGATCATCGGCACAGGATTGGCCGGTTACAACGTGGCCCGGGAGTTTCGCAAGCTCGACAGCGAGACCCCATTGCTGCTGATCACTGCGGATGATGGGCGCTCCTACTCCAAGCCCATGCTCTCCACCGGTTTTGGCAAGAACAAGGAAGCCGATGGCCTGAGCATGGCTGAACCGGGTGCCATGGCCGAGCAACTCAAGGCCGAAGTGCGCACCCACACCCGCATCAGCGGCATCGACCCTGGCCACAAGCGCCTGTGGATCGGCGAGGAAGCAGTGGCCTACCGTGACCTGATCCTGGCCTGGGGCGCAGAAACTGTGCGCGTTCCGGTTGAGGGTGATGCGGCTGAGCTGATTTTCCCGATCAACGACCTCGAGGACTACGCACGCTTTCGCGCCGCTGCCGCCGGCAAACGCCGCGTGCTGGTGCTGGGCGCGGGCCTGATCGGCTGCGAGTTCGCCAACGACCTGATCCTCGGTGGTTACGAAATCAACCTGGTAGCGCCGTGCGAGCAGGTCATGCCGACCCTGCTGCACCCAGCCGCTGCTGCAGCGGTACAAGCCGGGCTGGAAGGCCTTGGCGCGCGTTTCCACCTGGGTCCGGTGCTCAACCGCCTGCAGCGCACCGCTGACGGCCTGGAAGCGCACCTGTCGGACGGTCAAGTCATCCACTGCGACCTGGTGGTCTCGGCCATCGGCCTGCGCCCGCGCGTCGACCTCGCGGCTGCCGCCGGCCTGCAAATCAACCGTGGGATCATGGTGGACCGCCACCTCAAGACCTCCCACGCCAACATCTACGCCCTGGGCGACTGCGCCGAGGTTGATGGCCTGAACCTGCTCTACGTCATGCCACTGATGAGTTGCGCCCGCGCCCTGGCCCAGACCCTGGCCGGCAACGCTACGGCCGTCAGCTATGGGCCGATGCCGATCACCGTGAAAACCCCGATCTGCCCGCTGGTGGTCTCGCCCCCGCCACGCGGCACCGAAGGCGTGTGGAGTGTCGAAGGGCAGGGCGCCAACATCAAGGCCTTGTGCCGCGACGCCAGCGGCCGCCTGCTGGGTTACGCGCTGACCGGCAGTGCGGTGATGGAAAAACTGGCCCTGAACAAAGAACTTCCGCCGTTGCTGGCGTAAATACCGGTCGTTCTGTCGGAATAACCCTGTTTTTCGCTCTAGAAAGGTCGCAGCGAGACTGGCGGAGCGTGCGAGGGCATGCCATCCTCACTCCCGTCTGCCGCAGAGTAGAGCCTGCGGCGCCTTGGGCGTTGCTCCATAAGAGAGCAGCACGGACATAACAACAAAAAACCGTCAAAGAGGCTTCACTTATGCGTAAACCAGAACTCGCAGCCGCCATCGCTGAAAAAGCGGATCTCACCAAAGAACAGGCCAACCGCGTCCTCAACGCCGTTCTCGAAGAAATCACCGGCGCCCTGCACCGCAAGGACAGCGTCACACTGGTTGGCTTCGGTACCTTCCTGCAACGCCACCGCGGCGCCCGCACCGGCAAAAACCCGCAAACCGGTGAGCCTGTGAAGATCAAGGCGAGCAACACCGTTGCGTTCAAGCCGGGCAAGTCGCTCAAAGACAGCGTCAACCCGTAAGAGCGGTACCGTCTGAAGGGAGGCGGGTTGGAAAAAAATGGGCACGCCGACTGGGTCGGGTGCCCATTTTTTGTGGGGACGAGCAATCAATGCTTCTTTTTCTTTTCATCCAGATAGAAATTCAAATATTTCTTTGGTCTTTCTTGAAAGGCGCGTGCCTTACCGAATTTATAAGCTTCATCAAAGTATTTATACGCCTCGGCACTTCTTCCCAGTTCGAGAGATACCATCCCCACATTAATTAATGGACCAGTATCTATATCCGACTCTCGGCCCTCAAGAGTCTTTTGAGCCCATGGCTCGGCTGCGTTGAACTCGCCATTTTCGAAGTGAAGGTTGAAGAGGGAGCCAGTGACCCAAGACGATAAGGGGGTCCACTCAAGCTTTGGTTCCGGCAGTAAACTCCATGCCTTTTGGTATAGGGCGTGCGCTTCAGTTTTACGGTTTTGTTCATCGAGATCGTTGCCTGCCGCCATAGTGGCCATGATCTCATCTGCCAGTGTTGGATTCTCGTCCGCCAAATCTTTCATACAATAATCCTTAATAATATTTAGGCTTTTCTGCGGGGCCGATAAAGTCACCGGGGTCTTTGTACCTGTCAGTCAGCAGCGCGCCTTTGGATCGGTTGTGGGAATAATATTCCAGCTCGTAGTTATCAGGGTCACGCATCCAACCCCGTACTTCTTTTGTTTTAGCTCCGTGATAACCGCCTTTGCTGTTCCAATACTTAACGGCGTCGGTTTTATGAGCCATATCCGCGTCTTTGATCGAATACCATTTTTTATCAGTACTCTGGAACCGCATGTTTTTTCCGGAGCCAATTATTTTGCCTTCAGCTCTCATCCTAGCAATTACGGCTTTTCCTGTGCGGCTGCCTTTACCTGGTGTTCTACCCACTGAGTTCAGGCGGCAGGACAACCCTAGTGGGTCGTTCCAACCGAACGGGTTGAGCGCGTATGCGTAGAAATTCAATCCTCCGTTTAACCCAATCGGATCCGGCGTCGTAAACCGCCCCACATCCGGATCATAAAACCTGAACGTATTGAAATGCAGCCCCGTCTCCCGGTCCAGATACTGCCCCTGAAACCGTAGATTTTGTTCCTCGATGTAATAAGGCTCGCGCGCCTCTTCCAGCGTGCTGCCCCACACCCGATAAGTCGCCTGCCAGACGCTGTGTCCGTCAGCTTCGGTCAGTTGCTCCGGCAACCCGTTCAGGTCGTTGTGGTAATAACGAATCTTCTGCAACGGCCCGGCACCGTCGACGCGAGCCAAAGGTTGGTAGCCTTCGTCTTCATAGACGTAAAGGCTCGTCTGACTGTGCTTGTGCTCCTGCAACAACCGCAGCCCATCCCACGTGAACCGGGTTTCCCCCAACGGATACCCATCGCTGCCATGCTCGGTTTTTTCAACCCGTCGCCCCAGCGGGTCGTAGACCATTCTGACCACGCTGCCGCTTTCATTACGCACCTCAACCAACCGGCTTTCTGCGTCATACGCAAACCGCTGCACACCGCGCTTGGCGCTGCGTTTTTCGATCATCCGTCCAAACGCATCGTAGCGATAACGCTTGTCCTGATAGGTCAGCAGCTTGTTATGCACCACTAACCCGGCGCCCGTCTGCGGGCCGTCGAGCAGGTTGGCGGCGGCGTCGTAGGCGAAGGTTTCGCGCTGGCCGTGCAGGTTGTCCTGGCTGGCGATGATGCGGCCGGTGGCGTCGTAGTGCAGCAGTTGGCGGTGTTGTGCCGCGGGTTGCTGGTCGAGTTTGCCGATCAGGTTGTCGGCGGGGTCGTATTCGAACTGCTTTTGCGTCGCCGCAGGCATCAGCGATGGCTGGCTGTTAAGGCGGCGTTGGCGTGAGCGCAGGCGGCCGCTGCGGTCGTATTCGCTGCGGGTGCTGAGCTGGCCTTGGGTGCGCAGCACTTCGCGGTGCAGGCGGTCGCGCTCGAAGTCGCTGATGACCTGGCCGTCGAGGTTGATCTGGTGCAGGTGGCCGCTGCCGTAGTACAGGCGATTGAGCCAGCGCCCGTCCGGCAGTTGGGTCTGGATCAGGTTGCCGAGTTCGTCGTAGTGATGTTGCAGCTTGCCGCCGGCACTTTGTTCGGCAAGCAACTGGCCGACAGCGTCGTAGGCGAAACCCAGCGCCTGGGCATTGCCTTGCAGATCAGTGAAAGTGACCGCCGTGAGCTGATCCACCGCATCGTAGCTGTACTCAGTGCGGCCATCGTCGGTGGTCTTGGCGACCAGTCGGCCGACCGCATCACGCTCCAGCCGATGAACGATGGGCGCTGGCGGCGTTTCGGGGACCACCGCCAAGCCATTGCCATAAGGCGCCGGAACGGCAGTCACCGCTGTGATGTTGTCCAGCCGGTCGTAGTCGTAGCGCTTGGCGCTGCCGTCGAGGTCTTGCTGTTCAGCCAGCCGATCGCCGGCATCCCACGCAAACCGATAGCTTTCACCGTTTTCATTGACCAACGCTTGCAGACGCCCGTAGCTGTCGTAGCCGAACTGCACCTGGCGACCATGGGCGTCGGTGCGCTGGCGCACCTGGCCACGCCGGTTATGTTGATAGAGCGTGGTGTGCCCGGCGGGATCGGTATAGCCCACCAACTGCCCGCTGGCATCGCGCTGGAAATGTTCGGTGCGGCCGTCCGGCAGTTGGCTGCTGAGCAATCGGCCCTGGGCGTCGTAGCTGAATTGGGTACGTTCACCGAGGGCATCGGTGATGAGCTGCAAATAACCGCGCTCGTCGTAGCTGAAGCGCGTTGGGTAGCCCGAGCAATCAATATGCTCGACCAGTTGCCCGAACGGGTTCCAGCGCAGTTGTTTGCTTTTGCCGGTGGCGTCGATGATTTCCACGACCTGGCCGTGGGCGTCATAACGATAGCGGGTGATGTAACCCAGCGGATCGGTCTCGGCGATGCAGTTGCCGCGCGGGTCATAGCGATACTGCCAACTGTTGTCGGCAGCGTCGGTCTCCACCAGCGGTAACGCCCAGTGCTCCAGCCATAAGGTGGAGTCGCTGCGCCCGAGCGGGTCGGTTTCGCCGATCAGGTTGCCGCTCTCATCGTAGCTGTACTCATAGCGGCCGCCTTGCGGGTCGGTGGCGCTGAGTAACTGGCGTTCGTCGTTCCATTCGAACAGCCAGGTCTGGCCGAGATTGTCGCTGTATTGAATGATCTGGTACTGAGTGTTCCAGTGTCGAGTGCTGACGCGTTGCAAACCGTCGGTGATGCGGGTCAGGCCCGCCTGCAAGTCGTAGTCGAACTGGTAGGCGTCACCCTCATCGGTCCAGTGCCGGACCACACGCCATTCCAGGCCTTCAATCAACGCCCACTCATAGAAGCAGCGCAACCCGGTGGGCAATTGATGCTCAACCATGCGCCGCCCGGCATCGTAGGCGAAGCGCCGCTGCACCTGGCCGGTTGCGTCGCGCACCTGTGCCAGATTGCCCTCGGCGTCATAGCCATAACTGACCAGCAATTCACGATGTTGATCCGGATAGAGGCGTTCGATGTGGGTCACATGGCCCTGATCACGAATCAGCTCAACCTGCACCAGATCGAATGTATCGCGCAGACGCACCAGGCGCCCGGCGTCGTCATAGTCGAGATAAATGCGGTTGTCGTTACGGTCACCCAACTGGCTCAGGCGCAGTCGCGACGGGTTTGCCGGTGTCGGCTCGAACAAGCGGTACACGCCGTCGTCACTTTCGATCAGCAACTGCCCATTCAGGTGTCGCCGCACCGCGAGCCCTTCACCGGCACTGAATACTGCGCCGCCCAACGGAATCGAACCCATGTCGATGGGCCGGCCCTGTTCATCGGTGTAGACCAGCGTTTCGCCGCCCTCGGGATGCGGCTGAATGTCGACGCACACCTCGTAGGCCACGCTCCAACCGGCACCGAACAGGCTGCCTTGGCGTTCGTCGCGGCTGTTGTAAAAGCGCTGCCAGCCGATCGGCAAAATGCCCGGCAGCACGAAATCCAGTTCCTCGACATCGCCGAGTATCTTCGCGCCCGTCGCAGCATGCACCGGGTTCGACGAGCCCATCGCGGCGTTGGCCGCAGCCCCCATCGCGCTGCTGATGGCCATCGAGGTCGCGCCGCTGACCAACATGCACGGCAACTTGCTGAAGAACTTGCCCTTGCTGCCCTTGAGCATCAACAACGCCGTGACCGCCAGGCCGACACCCGGGGTCTTGCCGCTGCGAATTTCACGCACCACCACCGAGCCGCCGCCGATGGCCACGTTGGATGAGATCAAGCCGGACGACACCACCGTCGCATCGCAGGTACTGCGATCACCGCTGCGCACGGCAGGTTGACCATTGACCGTAACCTTTTCCGAACCTTCGGCAAGAAACTGCGGCGGCATTGGCGGGTGCTTCATGCACACGACCAGGTCCAGCGGCTTCGGCACGGCGCCCGGCGCGGGCGTCGCGACGGTGGGGCGCCACATCTGCGAGAAGAAACCTTCGGCCATGTCCAGGTAGCTGGGTTCTGGTTCAGGCTTGGACGCTTCCAGCTCGGTGCCGGCCGGTGTGACATGGGAGCTGATCGCCCCGGCCGCGCGGGCGGCAGGCAGGTTATTGGTGAGGGTATCGGTGGAACCGGTGAGAATGTTCGCCTGCACCGAGGGCGGAAACAGGGCGTTGCTAAAGGCATCGCATATCTTGGTCAGGCCTTTGTCCGCGCCACTCTTGCTCATGGCGAGGCCGACAATCGTGCCCACTACCGCGCCCAGCAGGAAGCAGCCGAGGCCGCCGGTGGCCACAGTAATGCCGGTGGCTGCCACCACGGCAGCGGTCGCCACCGCAGTGATCGCGATATTGGCCGCCACTTCCAGCACACCGCCGAGGATGTCCGCCATCATCGAGGTGTGGGACAGCGCATCGCCCATTCGGGCCGCCCATAACGCGTCAGACATGCAGGCTGCTCATCAAGAAATAGCGTCGAACGACAGCGAATTTTTAATCGTCGCCCAATGCGCCGCTTCCGCATCACCAAGCGTGTCAGCCTTCACATAACTCAAGGCGAGCATCTTGCGCGTGCCCGGCAGCACCAGCGCCAGCTGGTACTGGAACACTTTGTCATTGCCCTTGTTGAACTGGCTGCGCAGCTCAATGCCTTCCACCTCTTGGGCGGCGCCCAAACGCACGGTCACGCTCGGTTGGCAGCGCAAGTCCTGCACCTGTTTTTCCAGGCGCTTGAGCTGGTCGTCGAAGTTGCTGTGCAGGGTTTCGCCGTCGGTGAGGAAGCTGCGGCTGATGATCAAGGAGGTGCCCAGCTCAGGGAACTTGAGGATATTGATCGACGCGTCTTGCAGCTCGCCCGCAGGCAGTTGGAACTGGAATTCGTTGATTCGGTACGTCATGGCAAACGGTCTCGTCAGGAGCTTTTAGGCGCGGGGAAGACGGCTTTAATATTGGCGTCGATGCTTTTTTTGATGCCCTGGCCATCGGGCGTGGCGCCGGGGCCGTGGTCGTTGTTCAGATGCAGTACGCCGCCGGTGTTGAACTCGGCATCGCCGCTGGCATAGAAGCTGATATTCACGCCGGTGAGGTTGATCTGCCCACTGGCGTTCAGCTCCAGGATGCTTTTGCCGCAGACCAGGCGTAGGTTTTCACCCACTTCGATGATGTAGCTCTGGCTGATGCTGTCGGTCTTCCTCTGGCCGACCAAGAGAACGTCCTGCTGCTTGACGATGCGCGTACGGTTATTCCCGATGGTCACCGTCTCGTTATGCCCGATGCTCTTGTTGCGGTCATGCCCGACGGAGTGGCTTTCATCCACTTCCACCACGATGTCCTGATTGCGCTCGGCATGGATATACAACTGCTCCAGACCCTTCTTGTCCTCCATGCGGATTTCATTGAAGTTGGCTGGGGTGCCGCCCTTGCTGGAGCGACTTTTCATGCCGCTCTGGGTGGCATTCTCCGGCAGGTCGTAAGGCACCGTCTGCTCGGCGTTGTATACCCGGCCGGTAATGATCGGCCGGTCCGGGTCTCCTTCCAGAAAGCTCACGATCACTTCCTGGCCGATCCGCGGGATCTGCATCGAGCCCCAGTTCTTACCGGCCCAGGATTGCGATACACGAATCCAGCACGAGCTGTTTTCGTTGGATTGGTCATGGCGGTCCCAGTAGAAGTGCACCTTTACGCGGCCATACTGGTCGGTCCAGATTTCTTCACCTTTGGGGCCGACCACGAGTGCAGTCTGCGGGCCTTTGACAATGGGCCGGTGCGTGCTGGCTAAAGGTCGAAAGCTTTGTTGGGCATCGATACAGGTAAGGCTACTTTCGAATTGCGCCGAGCCCGAGCCGCCGCCGCTTTCCAGGCTTTCCTGGACGATGTAGTAACGGCAACCGACGATCAGGTATTCGCGGTTCTGGTCCTGGCGGCTGAAGCCGGTGAGGCTGAACAAGTGGCCCGCACCGAGGCCTCGCGCGTTGCCGCTGAACTCGATCTGCTCATGCAGGGTTTGCAGGGCTTCGATGCGGGTGCGCGCGTAGTGTTCGCCGTCTTCACTTTGCACATAAGTGCCGGGGTAGTCGTACAGCGGGTAGTCGCCGGCAGTGTGCGGGCGCGGCATCGCCGAGCGCACGTCGATGCTGGCGCTGGGGCGCTGGAAGTCGTAGTCGTTCAGCTCCAGCGACCCCGGCTGCACTTCGTGCGCCAGGTGCCAGTTGTGCATATGGTCGCGTTCGCGCTGCTGCTCGTCCTTGGGGTAGTACGGAATCGACGCGTAGCCCGGCACCGTGGTATGGGCGCCGTAGGCGTCAGCCAGCACCAGCACATGGCGGTCCTGTTCATGGCGGAAGAAGTAGTAAATGCCTTCCTGTTCCATCAAGCGGCTGACGAAATCAAAGCTGGTTTCGCGGTACTGCACGCAGTATTCCCACTCGCGGTACGGGCGGCTCAGGGCGTCTTCGAAGTCGGAAAAACCCAGGTCGCGAAACACCTGCTTGATGATCTGCGGGATGCTCAGGTTCTGGAAAATCCGGCAGTCCGAGGTGCGGCTCAGCAGCCAGAACCATGGGCGCAGCGTCACCTGGTAACTGGCGAACTGGCCCTGGTCGATGTTCTGGCTGCACCGCGCGACGATGCCGTGGAAATGCCGCTCGCCACCGTCCGCCAGTTGCACCCCCACGCTCATCGGCTTGCCCAGCAGCTGGTTGAGGTCGATGTTGGCGTCGAGCGACGTCAGTTGCAGCTCATAGTTGAACAACCTGCCCAGCTCTTCGCCGCCCCCCATTTCATTGAGCAACAGCACATCCGGCCCGAGGGGGCTGGTGATCTTGGCCAGGCGTGAGGCTTGGTTGAATAGCATCGGTTAACCCGTAAATGACTTAATACCTGAAGAAACCGAATCCACTGTGGGCGCTGCCTTGTGTGGGAGCTGGCTTGCCTGCGATAGCATCACCGAGGTGTGCCAGACACACCTCGGTGATGCTATCGCGGGCAAGCCCGGCTCCCACACAGCCCCCTCCCACAGTTGTGATCGCATTTCGTCAGGTCAATCGGCGTCGTTGAAGTCGTAGTGCAATTCATTGTCCCGGCTGCTGATGCGCACACCCGCCAGTGCCTTGCCTTCGAGCATGCGCGTGAGGAATTCACGGCTCATGTCCGGCAACAGGCTGTTGGTGAGGATGGTGTCGATCATGCGCCCGCCGCTTTCGGTTTCGGTGCAGCGCGAGACGATCAAGTCGACCACCGCGTCGTCGTAGTCGAAGGCAACTTTGTGCGTATTCTCCACGCGCTTTTTGATGCGGTTGAGTTGCAGGCGGGTGATTGCCTTGAGCATCTCGTCGCTCAGCGGGTAGTAAGGGATCGTCACCAAACGGCCCAGCAGTGCCGGCGGGAAAATCTCCAGCAACGGCTGGCGCAACGCCTTGGCGATCTCTTCCGGCTCGGGCATGTTCGCCGGGTCTTTGCAGACGCGGGAGATCAGTTCAGTGCCGGCATTGGTGGTCAGCAGGATCAGCGTGTTCTTGAAGTCGATCACGCGGCCTTCACCGTCTTCCATCACGCCCTTGTCGAACACCTGGAAGAAGATTTCATGCACGTCCGGGTGGGCTTTTTCCACCTCGTCCAGCAGCACCACACTGTAGGGTTTGCGCCGTACCGCTTCGGTCAGCACGCCGCCTTCGCCGTAGCCGATATAGCCCGGTGGCGCGCCCTTGAGGGTCGACACGGTGTGGGCTTCCTGGAACTCGCTCATGTTGATGGTGATCACGTTCTGCTCACCGCCGTACATGGCTTCGGCCAGGGCCAGGGCGGTTTCGGTCTTGCCCACGCCGGACGTGCCGGCGAGCATGAACACGCCAATCGGCTTGCTCGGGTTGTCGAGACCGGCGCGAGAGGTCTGGATGCGCTTGGCGATCATCTGCAGGGCGTGGTCCTGGCCGATGATGCGTTTTTTCAGGTGCTGGTCGAGGTTAAGCACCGTCTCCAGTTCGTTGCGCGCCATGCGGCCCACTGGAATGCCGGTCCAGTCGGCGACCACCGAGGCCACAGCCTGGTAATCCACGGTCGGCAGGATCAGCGGGGTTTCGCCTTGCAGGGCGGTGAGGCGTTGTTGCAGGTCCACCAGCTGTGCGCGCAATGCATCGTTGCCGCTGTCGACTTCACCGACTTTCTCACGCAGCGTCGCGCGAGTGGCGAGTAGCTCATCCACCAGCGCTTTCTCTTCGGCCCAGCGGCTTTCCAACGTCGCGAGGCGTTCACGTTCAGCGCTCAGCAAGGCTTCGCTGTTGCTTTGGCGCGCGCCAATCACGATGCCGATGGCATGCTCGCGGGCGATGATTTGCAGCTCGGTTTCCAGCGCTTCGATACGGCGGCGGCTGTCGTCCACTTCGGCGGGCACCGCGTGCAGGCTGATGGCAACACGGGCGCAGGCGGTGTCCAGCAGGCTCACGGATTTATCCGGTAACTGGCGGGCGGGAATGTAGCGGTGCGACAGCTTCACCGAGGCTTCCAGGGCCTCATCGAGGATCTGCACCTGATGGTGTTTTTCCATGGTCGAGGCCACGCCGCGCATCATCAGCAGCGCCTTGTCTTCCGACGGCTCGGCGACTTGCACCACTTGGAAGCGGCGGGTCAGCGCCGGGTCTTTTTCGATGTGTTTTTTGTACTCGGCCCAGGTCGTGGCGGCTACGGTGCGCAAGGTGCCACGGGCGAGGGCGGGCTTGAGCAGGTTGACCGCGTCACCGGTCCCGGCAGCGCCACCGGCACCCACCAGGGTGTGGGCTTCGTCGATAAACAGGATGATCGGTTTGGGCGAGGCCTGCACGTCTTCGATGACTTGGCGCAAGCGCTGTTCGAACTCGCCTTTCATGCTGGCGCCGGCTTGCAACAGGCCCACGTCGAGGCTGCGCAGCTCCACGTCTTTGAGTGCGGGCGGCACGTCACCGGCGACGATGCGCAGGGCGAAACCTTCGACCACGGCAGTTTTGCCCACACCGGCTTCACCGGTGAGGATCGGGTTGTTCTGGCGCCGACGCATCAGGATGTCCACCAGTTGGCGGATCTCTTCATCACGCCCAACGATCGGGTCGAGCTTGCCGCTGCGGGCCTGTTCGGTCAGGTCGACGGTAAAGCGCTTGAGCGCTTCCTGCTTGCCCATCGCGCTCGGCGCCATGGCCCCACTGGCCTCGCCCGGGACTGCACCGGCGTTAAAACCGTCGCTGGCACTGAGGGCGTTTTCCGGCGAGTCGCCGACGTATTCGTCAAAGCGTTCGCTCAGGGTGTCGGCCTTGATCTTGTTGAACTCGGAAGACAAGCCCAGCAGCGCATTGCGCAGGCTCGGCGTCTTGAGAATACCGAGCACCAGGTAACCGGTGCGCACCTGGCTCTCGCCGAACAACAGGCTGCCGTAAACCCAGCCGCGTTCCACGGCTTCTTCCACGTGGGACGACAGGTCAGTGATTGACGTCGAGCCGCGCGGCAGGCGGTCCAGGGCTTCGGTCAGGTCGCGGGCCAGGCGCGCCGGCTCCACGTTGAACTGGCGAACAATGCGGTGCAGATCCGAGTCCTGCAACTGCAGCAGTTGGTGAAACCAGTGAGCCAGTTCCACGTACGGGTTGCCCCGCAGTTTGCAGAACACGGTGGCGGCTTCGATGGCCTTGTAGGCCACGCTGTTGAGTTTGCCGAACAGTGCGGCGCGACTGATTTCACCCATGCTCTGGATTCCTTGAGGTGGTGGCGTGATCGGCGTAATGCCGGGCCAGGATTAGGTCGTTGGCGTCGTGCGCGGGGCAGCCGAGCCATGTGTTGAAGCCCAGGCGGAACTGGCCGTTAAGCTGCAGCTTCGGGACTTCAGGTTGTTGCAAAACCAGGTTCAAGTCCCAGTCCAATTCATGGCCCAGGTACTCGGCCACCCACGCCACCAGCTCGTTGAATGGCTGGCTGCCAGGCAGCATGCCCATGTAGTCATCCAGCTTGAGCGGGCCCAGGCGGATGCGGAACTTATGCTGGCGGTCCCACACGTGGCTGCCCAGGCAAAAGTCCACGCCCAGTTGGTTGGCGCTGACACTGACGCGGCTGCGCTCGGGCAGTTCCAGCCACTGGCCGACGTATTCTTCAATCTCAACCGGCAAGCCGAAGTATTCGCTGAGGATCGCCTTCAAACCGTCCGGGTAGCGGGTCTGTGCCGACAAGTGGCCGCTGTAATGCAGCTTCGCCGTATCGGGAATCAGCCCCTGATTCAGCAGGCTCGGCATTCCTCGGCCGCTCAGTGCTGCCAGGCGTGCCGACCAGTAATCATCGTCCGGTCGGTCGTGGCTGACCGTCGGCCGCGCTTCGGCCCAGGCCCGGTAAAACAGGCTGAGCAGGCGATGGTGGAACACATCCAAAAACTGTTTGCTGGTGCTGTCGGCGTTGTTGCGCTGACGCTCGCGCACGTACTCGGTGATGTGCAGCGGCAACGGGCCGTTGGGGCCGCCGAGGCCGAAGAAGAACTGTTCCAGTCGCGCAGGCTTACCGTCGCCGCCGGGATCGACCGAGGCCAAGGTGGCCGGGGCGAAGGTGCAATCGGCTTGCTGCCCCAGACGCAATGGGTCATCCGCCAGGCGCAGGGAATGGCCCAGGCGCGGCAGCTCTGGCGACTCGCACTCGATACGCCGCAGCGCCTGGAAGAAATCGTATTCCCAGGGCTCATGATGCATCGCATCCAGTGTGTTCACAGGGTCGGACGACGCCCGGGCTTGGCTTTCCATCGCATGATCTCGCCGCGTTCGGTGGTACGGATCACCGTCTCGGTAAAACTGTTGATCGACACGTAACGTGCCAGAAAGCGTTCCAGCACCGCACCGAGCAGGAACACGCCGGTGCCGCGAAACGCGTTTTCATCAAATTCCAGGGTGATTTCCAAGCCGCGGCCAAACACGATCGGGCCAGGCATCGGCAAGCGCCGGGTCACGGCTTTGCTGCTGACTTCGCGCAGGCCTTCGATCTGCAATTGCAGGGCAGCGTCATTGCTATCGCCGTACAGGCGCAGCAGTTCGCGCAAGGCGCCGGCGCCCTGGCCTTGCTCGCTCAGCGACAAGTAATTGAGCGACAACTGGCTGATCAGGCGCCAGGCCTTGGCGTCGTGGGCATGGCTGGCGCGCGGGCGGCTTGGGCCGGCCACACAGCGCACAGACAACACAGGCGCGCTGTCGGCCAAGGTGAAGTCGGTCTTGCCGTTACCCGTACTCATGAACAACGGCAAATCGCGGTTGGTGCACAGTGCGGTCACGCCGAGTTGGCGCAGGTCGTGGCGGTACGGCGCTTGCTGGCTGTCGACCAGGCTGACGAAGGTTTCGCTGCCCACATAGGTGGAGCGCGGGCCGTTGCGGCGTTGGTCGCTGGACAGTACGCGTGGTTCACGGCGTACGGTGTAATACGCTTTGTCGCGACCATAGCGCGATGGGTCGCGCACCGCGTAGAACGGCAGAAACGGCTGCTCCGGCCCGGTGCCGTGCCCAGTGATGCCGCTCAGCGAGTGAATCTCGAAATCCATCGGCCGGGTGCGGTCAGCGATTACATGGTGTTCGTTGACGCGCTCAGACAGATGGATACGGTCCACGCGTTTCGGGAACAGGTTGATCGCCGGCGTGCAGAACGGCATGAACTGCGCCGCGCCGACACTGCCTTCCAGGCTCGGTTCGTGGCGGTCGAACAACACGATCAGTTCCAGCTCCTGGCCGTCGCAGCGTTTGACTGCGCGGCCCAGTTCGGCGAACTCGACGAACAGGAAGCGATGGGGCAGGGCGAAATATTCCTGCAACAACCGGTAGCCCTGAAACGCGCGCGCCACCACCGGCATGGCCGCGTCGGCATCGTCAAAACCCCGTGAACGCAGCGCGTCTTGCGGCAGGCGTTCAACCCAGTCACCGCCGGGCTTGCGTGCAAACACCGCGCAGGCGTTGCCGAGCAATTGTTCGTAGAGGCGAAACGGTTGCTCATCGGCGCCGCTGAGGTACAGCGGCAGGCTGTCGAGGTCGAGGCTGTTGAACGGCAACTCGGCGCCGGTGCGCAGGGTCAGGCGCAAGCCGGCCTTGGCTTTCGGCTCGCTGGCAGCCAGGCGCCCGAGTACGGCGGCGGGGTTGCCGAAGTACTCGGCGCCGCTGACCTGCAACGGCCACAACGTCACCGGGTGTGCGGTGCGGTACTCGCAGCAGGTCTGGGTTTCGCGGCCCAGTGCGGCCCGCAAAACCGTGTCGCGGGGCAGCGGGAAGCCGCTGGCCAGCGAGCCTTCGTCGGGGTCGGTCTGCAATTGCACCACGGTCATCGACGGCGTCGGCGCCAGGTAGTGCGGGTAGGCGATTTCCAGCAGGTTATGGGTGAAGGTCGGGTACTCGGCGTCGAGCTTGAGCTGTACGCGGGCCGTGAGGTAGGCAAAACCCTCGAGCAAGCGTTCGACGTACGGGTCGGCGCAGTCCATACCGGACAGGGTCAGCCGACTGGCGATCTTCGGGTATTCCTTGGCGAACTCGGCGGCGCTTTCGCGCACGTGGTGCAGTTCCTGGTTGTACAGCTCCAGCAGGCGCGGGTTCATGGGCGCCTCCGTTGGTCGGCATTCACCACGCGCACATGGCCGGACTCCAGGTCGAGGTCGGTTTGCAGCAACAGGCGCAACGGCACCGGCTGTGCCCACAGGTCGCCTTCGATCTCGAAACTCAGGGCGTTGTGGTTCATCTCGCCATGGCCGACGCGGGCTTTGACGCGCAGGGTGTGGCGCAGAATACGTGGCTCAAAGGTGGCGATTGCCTGGTAGATCAGGGCTTCCAGGGCTTTAATGTCGACGCTGGAAACGCTGTTGCCCGCCAGTGCCGGCAGGCCGTAATTGACCACCGACGTACCGGCCGGGGTGTGCAGCGTGGCATCGGCATCCAGCAACGACGTGGTGTTGAGCAGCCACGCCAGGTCGCGCAGAACCGAGGCTTTCAATTGGGTCAGGGACAGCACGCGTTTGTCGGCGCTTTCCTTGGGATTGGTTGGGTCGTCGTCGGTCAGCCGGTCCAGCAAGGACGGCTGCAGACGGTCGCGGGAAGCGATTTCAGTTACCACCAAAGCAGCTCCACGGACGGGTTGTGAGAGGGACGTATTTGCAGCGGGGCAGGTGCCAGGGGCCGTAGCGCAGGGCCACGGCCTCCAGGGCTATCAGCGTTTGGTGTTGGAACGGATGTTCCAGCCAAACTTGATCGCGCCGCCGTCTTTGGTGCCGTCGGCTTTCTGCGGCTGGTAGTCGACCATCACTTGGGCGAAGTTGAGGGTGACGTTTTCGGTCAGGCGATCATCAGTGCCCGAGCCGCCGGTGCTCAGGGAAGTGACCAGCACTTCTTCCAGGTTGATCACCATGTACTCGACCTGGCTTTCACCACCGGCCTTGCGCACGGTCAGCTTGACCTTGTCGATGTGCTTGCCGCTGGCGCAGTGCATCATCAGGTTCGGCGACGCCTTGTCGACGTACTTGGTCAGCGACAGGTCCTGGATATTCACCTTGCCTGCGCCGCCGCCACCGCCAACATGCATGTTGCCGGACTGGGCCATGCCCCAGCTCCAGTTCAGCACGTCGATTTCGTCCTTGTGGGCCTTGTCCATGGACTCGCCCTTGATGTCGCCGATCTTGATGAAAATATCAACAGCCATGTTTTCTCCCTGTGTGGCGTGCGCCACTCGATTTGGTTACCGCCAATGGGGCAGTGCTTTTCTGTGGGAGCAGGCTTGCCTGCGATCGCATCAACGCGGTCTGACTGACAGACCGCGTCGCCTGAATCGCGGGCAAGCCCGGCTCCCACAGTAGAGCGAGTTCGCTTTTACTTATGCGCTTTTCGCCGAAGGCAGTTTCGATACCAGGCGCAGCGACACGGTCAGCCCTTCAAGCTGATAGTGCGGGCGCAGGTAGAACTTCGAGTTGTAGTAACCCGGGTTGCCTTCGACGTCTTCCACGATCACTTCGGCAGCTGCCAACGGGTGCTGGGCCTTGGTGGTTTCGGTGGAGTGCGCCGGGTCGCCGTCGACGTAGTTGAGGATCCAGTCCTGCAACCAGCGCTGCATCTCGTCCTTCTCTTTGAAGGAACCGATCTTGTCGCGCACGATGCACTTCAAGTAGTGAGCGAAACGGCAGGTGGCGAACAGGTACGGCAGGCGCGCGGCCAGGTTGGCGTTGGCGGTGGCGTCCGGGTCATCGTATTCGGCCGGTTTCTGCAACGACTGGGCGCCGATGAAGGCAGCGAAGTCGGTGTTTTTCTTGTGCAGCAGCGGCATGAAGCCGTTCTTCGCCAGTTCCGCTTCGCGGCGGTCGCTGATGGCGATTTCGGTCGGGCACTTCATGTCCACGCCGCCGTCATCGGTCGGGAACGTGTGAGCAGGCAGGTTTTCCACTTCACCGCCGGACTCCACGCCACGGATGCGCGAGCACCAGCCGTAGTGTTTGAACGAACGGTTGATGTTCACCGCCATCGCGTACGCGGCGTTGGCCCAGGTGTACTTGGAGCTGTCCGCACCGTCGGTGTTTTCTTCGAAGGCGAAGGCTTCCACCGGGTCGGTCTTGGCGCCATACGGCAGGCGTGCCAGGAAGCGCGGCATGGTCAGGCCGATGTAGCGCGAGTCTTCCGATTCACGCAGCGAGCGCCAGCCGGCGTATTCCGGGGTGGTGAAGATTTTGGTCAGGTCGCGCGGGTTCGACAGTTCCTGCCAGGAGCCCATGCCCATCACGGTCGGCGAAGCCGCAGCGATGAATGGGGCGTGCATGGCGGCGCAGACTTTCGACAGCTCGCCCAGCAGCTCCACGTCGGGTGGCGACTGGTCGAAGTAGTAGTCGCCCACCAGGCAACCGTAGGGTTCGCCGCCGAACTGGCCGTATTCTTCTTCGTACATCTTCTTGAAGATTGGGCTCTGGTCCCACGCAGTGCCCTTGAATTTCTTCAGGGTCTTGTGCAGGTCCGGCTTGGAGATGTTGAGCACGCGGATCTTCAGCTGCTCATCGCTCTCGGTGTTGTTGACCAGGTAGTGCAGGCCACGCCAGGCGCTTTCCAGTTGCTGGAAATCCTGGTGATGGATGATCTGGTTAACCTGGGCGGTCAGCTTGGCGTCGATGGCGGCGATGATCGATTCAATCGACTTGATCGCGTCATTGGACACCAGGTCCGTCTGCGCCAGAGCCTGTTCGGCCAGGGTGCGCACGGCGGTTTCCACGGCTTCGCGGGCACGTTCGGTCTTGGGTTTGAATTCTTGCAGCAGCAGGTTCGCGAACTCGCTGGCTTCTTCGGTAGCGCCCAGGATCTGGGAGCCTTCGCGGACGGTATTCTCGGTCATGATTACTGGTCCCCTGCCGGCTTAGGCGCGCTTGCAAGGGCCTGCAGCAATGCCGGGTCCTTGATCGCTTTCATGATGATTTCTTCAGCGCCGGTCTTGCCGTCCATGTAGGTCAGCAGGTTGGCGAGCTGGGTGCGGGCTTCGAGCAGCTGTTTGAGCGAGTCGACCTTGCGCGCCACGGCGGCCGGGCTGAAGTCGTCCATGCTTTCGAAGGTGATGTCCAGGCTCAGGTTGCCTTCGCCGGTCAACTCGTTCGGTACATGGAACGCCACGCGCGGCTGCATGGCCTTGAGGCGCGAGTCGAAGTTATCGACGTCCACTTCAAGGAACTTGCGGTCGGCCACAGGTGCGAGCGGTTTGGCAGGCTTGCCGGCGAGGTCGGCCATCACGCCCATCACGAAGGGCAGCTGGACCTTTTTCTCGGCGCCGTAAAGCTCGACGTCGTACTCGATCTGCACTCGAGGCGCACGGTTGCGCGCGATGAATTTCTGAGAACTTTGCTTCGCCACGTTGCTGCTCCTGGTCGCTTGAGCGACGGTGTTGTTACTGCACAGTCGAGCGGCTTACTCGCCGTCCGGGCCGCGCAGGTTTTCAAATTGGGACATGCCGTCGGGAATCAGATTGCGCACGATGGCCGCAAAATCGGCATGCACCAGATTTTTCGCCCGGTTCAACAGCACCGGCAGCGGGCTCGAAGGCTCGTGCCGGGTGTAGTACGCAAGGATCTTGTCGAGGCTGCGCAGCACGTCATCGCGGCTGGCGATGTCACCCGTTGGGCGCGGTGCGGCGGGGGCAGCGGCGTATTCAACCGAGGGGGCATTGTCGTCACTGACGGCCTCGGGCTCGCTGCTGGTATCGCTATTCGGTACGAATTGGTTGAGGACTTGCAGCGCCTGCTTGAGCGGTTGCTTCAACAGGCTGAGGTCCACGCCCTGGGCCGAACCGACCTGGTCGCTAACCTGTTGTTCGATGGCTTCGCAGGCGGCACGCGCAGCGCTCAGGGCGTCGTGGGTGGCCTGCAGTTGTTCCGGGTCGCTGTCGAGGAACGCGGCGTTCAGTTGCTGGGCGCCGAGTTGTTCATCGGGGAAACTCATCAGGCCGCTGGCGTTCAGCGCGGCGCGCAGGCTCACCGGCCCGAACGTGCGTGAGCGCGTGAGGATGCTTTCGCGCAGCAGACGAATGGTCGCGTCGCTGGTCAAGCCCGAGAGGGCGTTGATGCGCACGGTGGGGTCGTTATCGTCGTCGGCATCCAGGCGCGGGTGCAGGTCGGCCCAGTATTCGCGCAGCAGCGCGTTGATCAGCGTGAGGACTTCGGCCAGCCCGGCCGGACCCTGCAGGGCGAGGGAGCTTTGCAGCAGAAAATGGGTGATACGCAGGTCTTTGCTGCGCTGCAACAAGTCGAGGCTTTGCTGCTGGATGCTGCGCCAGTCCGGCGGTTCAGCGGGCAGGATGGAGTCGCCCATGCTGCGCTCGGGTTGGCCCTTGGCGGCACGCTCCAGGTGGAGAAAGTCCGCGTCATATTCCATGTCTTCGCCACACGGCGAAGTCGCGGAAACGGCGGCGAGCAGCAACGGCACATCCACTTGATTCGATCTCCCTATCGGCCCGTTAGATATCGGGCAATTCATGCAATAGTTGCGTAATGAACTTTGCATGGGTTCTTGGTCATATATGCAGCGGTGCCACTAATGTGCCACTACCGATGTTCAAGAAGTTGTGCATTTTTGGTGTAGTAGTTACGCCTTGTCAAGGTAAGCTATTCGCCCTCTGTGACAGATGTGCGGTGTTTAACACCCTGCGCGACTGACGGGTCTAACGGCGCCCCAAGGCAGGATTTTTGTCATAGAGGCCGAGTAAGATCAGCGATCATGCTGACAAAAGCAGGTTTTCAAGGTCGTTTGCACGACCTGGCGGTGATCTCTCGGGAAGACGGGTCCCTTTGGGTAGCCCCTGGATAGACCGCGCGCGATGTATCAGCAAGGAGGCAAGATGTCGCTGTGTTTGACTATCACTAGTTATCACAAAATTACCCCTGGGCAATGCCCTGAAAAGTCCATGAATCAGGGCGTGATGGCTATTGGCCGTAGTTCCGATAATGACTGGGTATTGCCCGACCCAGAGCGCCTTGTCTCTTCGCAGCACTGCGTTATTCAATACAAAGATGGCCGTTACTATTTAACCGATAACAGTACAAACGGCGTGGAGCTGGTTAACGCCGGTATTCGCATGCGCCGGGGTAACAGCGAGCCGTTGCAAGATGGTGAGCTGATCCGCATCGGCGATTACGAAATCCAGGCGCGTATCGACTTCAACGTGCAAGCGGTTGATAGCCAGTTGTTTGCTGGCGATTCGCCGAACAGCTTTGAGGCGCTGATGGGGGCGGTGGTGAGCTCGCCAGCGCCTGCGCCGACGCCGGCAATTGCGCCGCAGTTCCAGGGCGCCTCGTCGATGGACACGCTGCCGGATCTGTTCGACTTCCTCACCCCGACCACCGTACCGCCGCCGACTGTGGCGGACCACGTACCCTGCGAGCAACACGACTTCCGTCCACCGACGCCGGTGGCCGTGCCGGTGGTCGAGAAGCCGGTCGTATCCGGTTCAGTCATTCCCGAAGACTGGGACCTGTTTGGCGACACGCCAGCGCCTGTCGTCACAGCCCCCCAGCCTGTTGCGCCGCCCGAACCGCCACCTGCGCCGATCCTCCCGCCAGCCGCCCCGGACACCCAGCAGCCCGACCTGCTGCAAGCCTTCCTGCGCGGCGCCGGCCTTGACCAACTGCGCCTCGACAAAGCCGACGCCTGCGCGCAAATGGAAAGCATCGGCCGCAGCTACCGGCTGATGGTCGAAGGCCTGATCGACGTCTTGCGTGCCCGTGCCAGCCTCAAGGGCGAGTTCCGCATGCAGCAGACGATGATCCGGCCAGCCGAAAACAATCCGTTGAAATTCGCGCCGAATGCCGACGAAGCCTTACTGCTGCTGCTTCGCCACGGTAACCAAGCGTTTATGGCGCCGGACATCGCCGTGCGCGACAGTTTCGACGACTTGCGCGCCCACCAACTGGCAGTAATGGCCGGTGTGGAAGCGGCGATCAAACACCTGCTCACGCGTTTTGAGCCGGCACAGCTGGAAGAGCGCATGGGCAAGCCCGGCGGGCTGTCGAGCCTTTTTAACGGCTCGCGCCAGGCCCAGTACTGGCAGCAGTTCACCGAGCTTTACAGCAATATTTCCCGCGAGGCCCAGGAAGATTTCCAGGACCTGTTCGGCCGCGAATTCAGCCGGGCCTACGAAGAACACAGCGCACGACAGCGACGCTAAATCGCGCCGCAGTAATGGATAAAACGGATAGCTAAGTACGTCATTGAGGACGCAGGATGATTCCCAGGTTTTTACTCGCAGCAGCCACCGCGTTGCTGCTGACGGCGTGTGCCAAGGATGCCGCCAAACCCCAGGCGGTTGCCGAGGCCGAGGCGGACACCGCCGCCGTCGAGTTGCACTTTCACGCGATTACCGGGCTCAACCCCGGCGCCAACGGCCTGGCAGCGCCGGTGCGGGTGCGCATCTTCGAACTGAAAAACGCCGCCACCTTCAGCCGCTCCGACTACTTCGCGCTGGCTGACCGCGCGCAATCCACCCTCGGCCTGGACCTGTTGGACCAGGACGAAGTGATGGTCCAACCCGGCCAGCAATTGAGCATTCAACGCGACCTCGACCCCTCCACACGCCAAATCGGTTTGCTGGTGGGCTATCGCGAGTTGGACCGCGCGCAATGGCGCACGGTGCTCAACGTGCCGGCTCGCCAGTACACCGAATACCAGATCAGCCTCGATGTGCGCGCCGTGCGCGCCGACGTCGTGGTTCCCCCATCCAGCCCTGCCCAATAAGAAGCAATCGGAGCCCCCATGTCCTGGAACAATCGCGTGGTCTGGTCGGAAGGCATGTTCATTGGAACGCAGCACTTCCAGCAACATGACCGTTATCTGGAAAACCTGATCGACGCCCGCAGTCGTCCGTTATCCGCTGGCGCGTGGGGCTTTTCCGAGTTGCTGATCGACCAAGGCCTGCTGGCGCAGGGCAAGCTGGCGATCGTTTCGGCGCGCGGCCTGTTGCCTGATGGCACGCCGTTCAATATCCCCCAGGACGACCTGGCGCCGAGCCCGCTGAACATCGACGATAACCTGCGCGATGGCCTGGTGTACCTGGCCTTGCCGCTCAAGCGCGCGGGTGCCCGTGACACGGTCGACGAGGGCGAAGACCTTGGCGCCGCACGTTATGTGAGCCAGGTGCGTGAAGTGCGTGACGACAACGCGCCGTTCGAAAACCGCGCGCCGGTGGCCGTGGGTTCCCGTGCCCTGCGCTTGCTGACCGCGCAAGATGGCATCAGCGATTACGCTGCCATCGGCGTGGTACGCATCAAGGAAAAACGCGCTGACCGCGCGCTGGTCCTCGATGACACCTACATTCCGCCGGTTCTGGACGTGGCCGCGAGCAAACCGCTGAGCGCCTTTCGCAGCGAATTACTGGGCCTGCTGCACCAGCGTGGCGAAGCCCTGGCTGGCCGTGTCGTCGCCTCGGGCGCCGGTGGCGCGTCGGAGATTGCCGATTTCATGCTGCTGCAATTGGTCAACCGCGCGCAGCCGCTGCTCCAGCATTTCAGCCAGTTGAGCCCGCTGCACCCGGAACGCTTTTTCAGCGAGCTGGTGAGCCTGGCCGGGGAGTTTTCCACCTTCTCCACCTCGGGCCGTCGCCCCCAGGAATACCCGCAATACCAGCACGACGACCTGTCCCTGAGTTTCGTCCCGGTGATGGCGGCCCTGCGTGAAGCGCTGTCGATGCTGATCGACAGCAAGGCCACGCCCATCCCGATTGTGGAGAAAGCCTACGGCATCCACGTGGCGATGCTTGCTGATAAAACCCTGCTCGACAGCGCCAGTTTCATCCTGGTGGTGCGCGCTGACGTGCCTGGCGAAACCCTGCGCGCGCGCTTCGGCCAGCAGAGCAAGGTTGGTTCGGTGGAACACATCCGCGACATGGTCAACCTGCAACTGCCGGGCATTGGCCTGCTGCCATTGCCGGTGGCGCCACGGCAGATCCCGTACCACGCAGGCAGCACCTATTACGAGTTGGACCGGGGCAGCGAGCACTGGCAGCAACTGAACAACTCCGGCGGTTTTGCCTTCCATATCGCCGGGCAGTTCCCGGGTTTGAACCTGGCCTTCTGGGCGATCCGAGGATAATCCGCGATGCATCCCAATGATGATGACCGCACCCAGTTCATGCCGCGTCCGGGTGGCCGCGCGCCGGAACCTGCGCGCGCAGAGCCGGCACCGCTTTCGATGCCGGCCGCGCCGATCCTGACCGGTAAAAGCCAAGGCCTCAACCCGCTGGAAAGCGCTGCTGGCCCGTTGCTTGCGCTGCTGACACGCCTGCGCAACACCATCGCGCACCCGGCGCCGGCCAGCTTGCGTGCGCAGTTACTGGACTACTTGCGCCAGTTCGAAGAACGCGCCGAAGCCGCCGGTGTGGCGCGCAACGAAGTGCTGTTGGCGCGTTACGCGCTGTGCACCGCGCTCGATGAGGCCGTGCTGAGTACGCCATGGGGCAGCACCAGTGACTGGGGCAAACAGAGCTTGTTGATCACCGTGCACAACGAAGCCTGGGGCGGCGAAAAAGTCTTTCAGTTGCTCGACCACTGCCTGCAAAGCCCGCGCGAGCGCCTGTATTTGCTGGAGCTGTTGTACCTGTGCATGTGCCTGGGTTTCGAGGGCCGCTACCGCGTGATGAACGACGGTCGCAGCCAGTTGGAAGCCTTGCGTGAGCGCACCGCTGCGGCCATTCGCAGCGCCCGTGGCGAGCACGAGCGTGAACTGTCGCCGCATTGGCGCGGCGTGACCGTGGCGCGTGATCGCCTGGCGCAATTCATGCCGCCATGGATCGCCGTGGCCATCGGCCTGGCGCTGCTGTTGGCGTTGCTGTTCGGTTTGCGCATGAAGCTGGCGTCGGATGCCGAGCCGGTGTTCAAGAATATCCATGCCTTGGGCGAGATCCCGGTGCAGGCCATCGACCGTCCCGTGGTGCAACCGAAAGTGATTGAACGGCCACGCCTGGCGGGCTTCCTGGTGGAAGACATCAAGGCGGGCCGCGTGGCCGTGGAAGACAAGGTCGACCGTTCCGTCGTGACGATTCGGGGTGATGAGCTGTTCGCGTCGGCCAGTTCCAGCATTGTCGATGACTACCAGCCGCTGATGCTGCGCATCGCCGATGCCATCCGCAAGGTCAAGGGCCAGGTGCGCGTCACCGGGCACAGCGATAACCGCCCGATTGCCACACTGCGGTTCCCGTCCAACTGGGCGCTGTCCGAGGCGCGCGCCAAGTCGGTGCTGGAGATTCTGGCGGCCAAGACCGGCCAGGCGGATCGCTTCAGCGCCGAAGGCAGAAGCGACACCACGCCGGTGGCCACCAATGCCACTGCCGAAGGCCGTGCCCGCAATCGTCGGGTTGAAATCACCGTATTGGCGGAGGGCGTCGAGTGAAGGCGTTTTTCAGTTTCATGATTCGCTGGGTGATCCCATTGCTGGGCCTGATCGCCCTCAGCCTGATCATCTGGTTTGTCGGGCCGTTGCTCGACGTCCTGGTGCCGGAAGGGCGCCGTTGGGCGCTGATTATCCTGGTGTTTGCCGTGTGGATCGCTTACCGCGTGTTCCGCATTATCCAGGCCCGGCGTCAGGCCGCCGAAGTGATGCGCAGCCTAGCGGCCGAAACACCGGCCGACCCCAACAGCGTCGCCACTGCCGAAGAGTTATCAACCCTGCGTCAGCGCATGGACGAAGCCCTCACGCTGCTGAAAAAGGCCAAGCTCGGCGGTGACGAGCGCCGCAACCTCTACGAGCTGCCGTGGTACGTGATCATCGGCCCGCCGGGTTCGGGCAAGACCACCGCGCTGGTCAATTCCGGCCTGCATTTTCCGCTGGCCGCGCAATTGGGCGCCGGTGCGGTGCGAGGCGTTGGCGGTACGCGCAATTGCGACTGGTGGTTTACCGATCAAGCGGTTTTGCTCGACACCGCTGGCCGCTACACCACGCAGGACAGCAACTCCACGGTGGATAAAGCCGCGTGGCTGGGCTTCCTTGACCTGCTGAAAAAGCAGCGCTCGCGCCGCCCGATCGATGGCGCCTTTATCGCGATCAGCCTGTCCGATTTGCTACTGGGCAGCGACGCCGAGCGCGCCGCGCATGCCGCTGCGATTCGCCTGCGTATCCAGGAGCTGTATACCCAGTTGGGCGTGCGTTTCCCGATCTACCTGATGCTGACCAAGCTCGACCTGGTGCCGGGCTTCATGGAGTTTTTCGACAACCTGAGCAAGGAAGACCGCGCCCAGGTGTGGGGCATGACCTTTGCCCTGGATGACGGCAAGAACAGCGACAGCCCGTTGGCCCATCTGCAAAGCGAATTTGCAGGCCTGGAGCAGCGCCTTAACGAACGCTTGGTGGAACGCTTGCAACAGGAGCGCGACCCGGCGCGGCGCGACCTGATCTACGGCTTCCCGCAGCAGTTCGGTGCGTTGAAGGATTGCCTGCAAAGCTTCCTTGAAGGCGTGTTCAAGCCCAATGCCTATGAAGAGCGCGTATTGCTGCGCGGCGTGTACTTCACCAGCGGCACCCAGGAAGGCAGCCCGATTGATCGCCTGATCGGCGCCATGGCCCAGAGCATGAACCTGGACCGCCAGCACCTGGCGCGCCAGAGTGGTACCGGGCGCAGTTACTTCATCGAAAAACTGTTCACCGCCGTGGCGTTCGCCGAGCGTGGGCTGGTGGGGGTGAACCCGAAGGTCGAGCGGCGGCGCAAGTGGATCGCACGCGGCGTATTAGCCGCTACCGTGGCCTTGGTGGTGGTGGTGAGCAGTTTGTGGTGGGTGAGTTATCGCGCCAATCAGGCCTACATCACCCAAGTCGATCAGAAGGTCGCGCCGCTGGGCCAGACGGTACAGAACCTCAGCCCGGCGCAGCGCGAAGTCCTCGCCGTGCTGCCGTTGCTCAATGCGGTGAAGAACCTCGCGGGTGATTCGCCGAGTTGGTCCGAAGGGCTGGGTCTGTATCAAGGCGACATGCTCGAAGCCGAGTCCGCCAGTGTCTACCGCAAGCTGTTGATCGCCGTATTCGCCCCCCGTCTGGTGACGCGTATCGAAGAACAACTGCACGGCGGTGGCAATTCCGACTTCCTCTATGAAGGCCTGAAGGCTTACCTGATGCTCGCCGACAACGAGCATTACGACCCGGACTTCATCAAGGCCTGGATCGCCCTCGACTGGGACCGTAGCCTGCCGCGTGACCTGCCGGCCGATCAGCGCCAGGCGTTGACCGGGCATTTGCAGGCGCTGTTCGAGCGCCATCCGCCGAGCGCGCGACTCGACCCACGGCTGATCGACGACCTGCGTCGCCAACTGCAACAACTGCCGGTGGCTCAGCGCGTCTATGACCGCGTTAAACGCCAGAAACTGCCCGACGGCATTCCTGACTTCCGTATCAACGAAGCCGCAGGCCGTGATGCCGCGCTGGTGTTCAGCCGTAAAAGTGGCAAGCCGCTGGGCGAGCCGTTGAGTGGGTTTTTCACCGCCAAGGGCTATCGTCAGGCGTTCCTGCTGAGCAGCTTGAATCAGACGGGCACCCTGGCTGAAGAGCAATGGGTGCTGGGCCGCGAACAGGCAGACCAGCAAAACGTGGCGAGCCTCGCCGCCGACGTGCGCCGCCTGTATTTCCAGGATTACCAGCGCCAGTGGGATGCCTTGCTTGCGGATATCGACTTTGTGCCGATCACCAGCGTGGCCCAGGCGGCCGATGTGCTGCGAGTGATTTCCGGCCCGACGTCGCCGCTGAAAAAACTGCTGGTGGCGGTGGCCAAGGAAACTGATCTGCAAGCCGAAGAGCGCCAATTGGCCGCCAAAGGCGTGCCGGTGGAAGGGGGTGTCGACAAGCTCAAGGAGCGCCTCGGCAGCCTGCTCGGCCAGGAGCAACAGACCACCAGCACTGCGCAAGCGGCGGATGATCCGGTGACCGCGCATTTCGCTGAACTCAACAGCATCGTCAGCAAGAATGAAGGCGAACCGGCCGCCATCGACGGCCTGCTCGCGGATATGAACGCGCTGTATGTGCAGGTCAGCGCCATGGTCGGTGCCAGTGGCGATGCCTTGCTCGGCGAGGCGAAGAACCAGGCGGCGGCAGCAGCCACGCGGGTCAGCCTGAATGCCGAGCGCCAGCCGCCGTTGGTGCAGGGCATGGTCAAGTCGGTGGTCAACTCCACCACCAACAGCATGATGGGCGGCGTGCGCAACCAACTGAACGCAGCGTGGGTCAGCGAAGTGGTCAACGTGTACCGCCAGTCCCTGGCCGGTCGTTATCCGATGTCGCCGGGCAGCGCGCGCGACGCCACGCTGGATGACTTTGGCCAGTTTTTTGGTGTGGGCGGGGTGATGGATAACTACTTCCGCAAATACCTGCAGCCTTATGTGGACACGTCTGCGCCGACCTGGCGCTGGCAGCCGGGGGCGGCGCAGAAGCTCGGGATTGCGCCGGGCGTGCTGCAAACCTTCCAGCGTGCGGCGGCCATTCGTGATGCGTTCTTCCGCGCTGGAGGCACCCAACCGATTGTGCGTTTCGAACTCAAGCCGGTGTCGATGGACCCGACGATCACTCAGTTCCTGCTGGATCTGGACGGCCAGCAATTGAGCTACGACCACGGCCCAAGCCGCCCGGTGGCCATGCAATGGCCGAACCCGGGCAGCATTGGCGTGGTGCGTATTTCTATCATGCCGCCGTCGGCCAGCGGCCGTTCGGGCGTGACCCTGGACGGGCCGTGGGCCTGGTTCCGCCTGCTGGAGCAATCGGATCTCACCGCCGGTAACTCGCCGGACCGCTTCAACCTGCGCCTGCGGGTGGACGGGGCGAGTATCGCCTACGAGTTGCGCGCCAACAGCGCCTTCAACCCGTTCAAGAGCCGTGTACTCAGCGGCTTCAGCCTGCCGGAGCGGTTATGACGACGCTGGGTTTCTACGGCAAGTTGGCCAGCCGCGGTGACTTTGTCAGTCGCGCCTTGCCCCAGAGTTTTATCGGCCCGTGGGACAGCTGGCTGGCGGCCGGTTTGCTCGCCAGCCAGAACCGCCTGGGCGGCGACTGGCTCAACGTGTACCTGGTCAGCCCGTTGTGGCGCTTTGTGCTGGCACCGGGTGTGTGCGGGCCGGACGCTGCGGCGGGCGTGGTGATGCCGAGCATTGACCGGGTCGGGCGGTATTTTCCGTTGGCGGTGGTCGCTTTGCTGGATCACGACACCAATCCGGCGTCGCTGGTCGGCGGCCCGGACACCTGGTTCGAACAGGCTGAAGAGCTGTTGCTCAGCACTCTGGATACTGGCGCGACCTTTGAAGGCTTCAACGACGACCTCGACAAACTCGGCATTCCGGCAAGTGAGCCGCGCGCTGTGGACAGCCGCTTTGCAGGCCTGCAACGGGTTGCCGCCACCGTGCCCCACAGCCGAATGACCGCGCTCGCCGAACAGGCCTGCGAAGGCGCCAGCCTGTGGTGGGGCCGTGGCTCCCAACGTATTTCCCCTGGTTTATTGCGGTGTCAGGGTTTGCCTGCCGCCGGCGATTTTGCGCAGTTTTTGCTCGGACAAGAAGGTGTGGTGTAGATGGGGTCGACGTTCAAATCCGCGAGCAAAAGCCATGTGGGCATGGTGCGCCAGGTCAATGAAGACGCGTGCCTGGACCTGTCGGAAAACCGCCTGTGGGTGGTGGCTGATGGCATGGGCGGGCATGCGGCCGGGGACTACGTCAGCAGCCTGATCGTCGACAGCCTGCGCAGTGTGCCGGTGGGTCGCTCTTTGGATGAGTATTCGGCGGCCTTGCGCAATGACCTGATCCGCATCAACGCGACCGTGCGTGAAGAAACCGCCAACCGTGGCGTGACCATGATGGGCAGCACCGTCGTTGTATTGGCGGCGCGCGGCCTGCGTGGCGTGTGTTTGTGGGCCGGTGACAGTCGCCTGTACCGCCTGCGCGATGGCGTGCTCGAAGGCATCTCCCGCGACCACAGCTACGTGCAAGACCTGCAAGACAGCGGCCTGCTCAGCGAGGCTGATGCCCGCGTTCACCCGCGCGCCAATATCGTCACCCGCGCGGTTGGTGTGGAGGCGCAGCTGGAGTTGGCAGTGGTCGACTTGCTGATCGCCCCCGGTGACAGCTACCTGCTGTGCAGCGATGGCCTGAACAAGACCGTCGAAGACCATGAAATCCGCGAGGTGCTCAGCCATGACGCACCGGATGAAATCGTACGCAGCCTGGTGCACCTGGGACTTAACCGCGGCGCGCCGGACAACATCACCGCTATCGTCGTGAAGGTCTCGCCATGAACATTGTGATTGCGGGTTACGACATCGAAGGCGAGATTGGCGAAGGTGCCATGGCCAGTGTGTACCTGGCGACCCAGCGCTCGCTGGAGCGCAAGGTGGCGTTGAAGGTGATGGCGGCGGCGCTGGCGGCTGACCCAAGTTTTTGCGAGCGTTTCCTGCGCGAGGGCAAGACCCTGGCGCGCCTGTCCCACCCGCACACGGTGACCATCCATGACATCGGCAATGTCGGTGAGCTGTATTACATGGCCATGGAGTACCTGCCCAACGGCACGCTCAAGGAGCGCATCGCCGCCGGGCTGACACCGGAGCAGGGCGTGACCCTGATCCGCCAGATCGCCTCCGCACTGGGCTATGCGCATGCCCAGGGCCTGGTGCACCGCGACGTCAAGCCGGCGAACATTCTGTTCCGCGCCGACGGCACCGCCGTGTTGTCGGACTTCGGTATCGCCAAGTCGCTGGACGACCGCACCCAGTTCACCCAGGCTGGATTTGCCGTGGGCACGCCGAGCTACATGAGTCCGGAACAGGCGCGGGGCCAGGAGATTGATGGCCGCGCTGACCTGTACGCGCTGGGCGTGGTGCTCTATGAAATTCTTGTCGGCAAGTTGCCCTACACCGGCACCGATGCGCTCTCCACCGCGCTGGCTCACCTGACCGAGCCGCTGCCGGAGTTGCCGGTGCACCACGGCCGTTATCAGGATGTGCTGCGTAAGCTGTTGGCCAAGGACCCGGCCGAGCGGTTCCCGGATGCGGCGGCGTTGTTGCGGGCCCTGGATCAACTGCCGGCGGACTCGCCTGAAGCGACGCTGGTGCGGCCGCTGCCGATACCGCTGAGTTTTGATCTGGCGGGCATGACGCCGGTATCCATCGAAATTCCGACTGAAAAGCCTCAGCCGCAACCGATTCGCCAGCCGGTGGTGACGCCGACGCAGCACAACGCCGTGTCCGAACAGCGTCGTGGGCCGGTGCTGGCGTTGGCGGCAGTCGCGGTGGCCGTTGCGCTGGCGATAGGCGGTGCCAGTTACTGGTGGCTGAGCAGCGATGATACGCCTGCGGCACCGCCCGCCGCCGTAGTCCCGAAAACACCGGCGACGCCGACGCCGCCACCTGCGCCAGTAAAACCGGCCGTGGCGGATGTGGATGGCGGTCAGCGGCCTTTGCTGATGGCCGGTAAAAAGACCTTGTTTCAGCGTGTGCTCAGCAAGCCGGGCGCCAAGCTGTCCCATGACGCCGGTGGTGCAGCCGGCGAAGCGCTGCCGGCGTTTTCCGTGCTCTACGTTTACCAGCGCAAAGACGTCGATGGCAGCCCATGGGTGCGTGTCGGTGCCGCCACCGATGGGCGCAGCGATGGTTGGTTGCCGGCTTCCCAGGTCAGCGACTGGAAGCAAAGCCTGGTGCTTAAATTCACCGAGCGCTCGGGCCGGGCGCCAGTGATGTTCCTGCGCCAATCCTCGGAGGTGGAAAAGCTCCTGGCTGATCCCGCTGCCGCCAAGACCGTATTGGCCAAGGCGCAGAAAAACAGCGAAGACAATCAACAAGTGCTGGCGCTTGAGCCGACGGCCAGCGCGGTCCCGCAAAACCAGTTTTACCTGTTGCCGATCTTCGACGCCAAAGAGAGCTTCGATGAAAACGGCCAGCCGGTGCAGTTGCTTAACGTGGCGTCCATCGACCCCGGGAGCGCTGCCGCGGCCAAACCGGCCGCCCGTGTGATCAGCACCAACGCCGATGCGTTCCGCACCGCCGTGGTGTTGGTGGTCGACACCACCGTGTCGATGCAGCCGTATATCGACCAAGTCCGCGACGTCGTACACGAGCTGCAAACGCGCATTGCCGAGCGCGGCGAGTTGGACAGCGTCAGCTTCGGCCTGGTGGGTTTCCGCAACAGCATCAAGAAAACCCCGGGCCTGGAATACGTGGCCAAGACCCTGATCACCCTCGACCAGGGGCGCGATCCGCAACGCTTCCTCGACATGGCGCGCCAGGTCAAGGCGTCCACCGTTTCCAGCCACTCCTTCAACGAGGATGCGTTTGCCGGGGTCATGCAGGCGGTGGATGACATGGATTGGTCCGGCTACGGCGGGCGCATTATCCTGCTGGTCACCGACGCCGGCGCGCTGCGCAAAAACGACCCGTTTGCCGCCACCCAAATGAACGAAGCCGAAGTGCGCCAGGCGGCACTGGGCAAGCAGATCAAGATCTACGCCCTGCACCTGCGCACCGACGCCGGCAAGAAAACCCATGCCGGTGCGGAAAGCCAATATCGCGTGCTCACCGCCGATGCCAACCCGCAGATCGGCGACCTCTATACGCCGGTGCCGGGCGGTGATGTACGCAAGCTGGGTGAGCGTGTCGATGAGATCGGCAGCGTGTTTGCCAACCTCGTTCATCAAGTGCGCAGCAATACGCCGCAACCGGTGCCACTGCTGAGTTCCGCGCCGAGCCTGGCCGATAAGTCCGCCGCTGTCGGCTACGCCATGCACATGGATTTTCTCGGCCGCAAAACCGCGAGCCAGGCCCCGCAATTGGTCAGCGCCTGGACCGCCGACCGTGACCTGACGAACCCGGCGCTGCCGGCGTTCCAGGTGTGCGTGATGCTGACCAAGTTGCAGCTCAATGACCTGCAGCAGTCGTTGAAGCTGATCGTCGATGCCGCGCGCAAAACCCAAACTTCGCCCAAAGACTTCTTCCAGGAAATCGCCAGCGCCTCGGCCTATATGAGCCGCGATCCGCAAGCCCTGCGCAAGGGCGGCAACCTGGCCGATGGCGGCCTTCTCGGTGAATACCTGGAAGGCCTGCCGTACCGCAGCAAGTCGCTGAACATGACGCAGGACTTGTGGTTGTCGTTGAGCGTCGCCGAGCAGGAAGACTTTATTGACGAGCTGGATTCGAAAATCCGTCTCTACGAAACCTTCCACAATGACGTGGCCAATTGGGTCCGTTTCGGCGATGCCGAACCGGGCGATGCGTTGTACCGCGTGCCGTTGTCGACGCTGCCGTGATGTTGAATGTGAGCGCGGTGCACAAGACCCGGGGCCTCGGTAGCCAGCGCTATAGCCTGGTGATTCCGGCGCTGACGCTGGGTGCCGGTGAGCAACTGGCAATTGTCGGGCCGAGTGGCTGTGGCAAAAGCACGTTGCTGGATCTGTTGGCGCTGGTGTTGGCGCCGGATCAGGTTGGCCGGTTTGCCTTCAACCAGGTCGACATTGGCGGCCTGTGGCGTGCCGATCAGCAATCCGCGTTGGCCGAGTTACGCAGCCGGCACCTGGGCTATGTGCTGCAAACCGGTGGACTGCTGGGGTTTCTCGATGTGCGCGGCAATATCGCCCTGTCCCGGCAACTGTTGGGGTTGAAGGACGACGGCAGCGTGGCGCGACTGGCCGAGCAACTGGAAATCAGCGATCAGTTGGCCAAAAAACCGGCCGCGCTGTCGGTGGGCCAACGCCAGCGCGTCAGCTGCGCCCGAGCCCTGGCCCATGCGCCGCAACTGGTGCTGGCGGATGAGCCGACGGCGTCCCTGGACCCGCTTAACGCTGAGCGTGTCATGCAGGCGTTGCTGGCGCAGGCCCTCGAACACCGTGCGGCCTGCGTGATCGCCACGCATGACGAACCCCTGGCCCGTGCCAGCGGCTTGCCGGTGCGGCGCATCACTTGCCGTCGTGACACTGACGGCGGCGTCACCGCTACCCTCGGGGAGGCGTGCTGATGCGCAGTGGTCTGGTTGCCTCACTGGCCTGGCAGGATTACCGCAACGATGCCTGGCTGTCCGCCTGTTCGGTGCTGGCGCTGGTGGCAGTCATGGTGCCGTTGCTGGTGTTATTCGGCCTGAAATTTGGACTGGTTAGCAGTTTGACCGAACGTTTGGAGACCGATCCCGCTACCCGTGAAATCATTCCGTTGGGCGGTGGTCGATTCAGCAGCGGGTTTATCGAGCAGCTCGGCCTGCGCAGCGATGTCGGGTTTGCCGTGCCGCGTACCCGGCAGATTGCGGCGACCGCGCAGGTGGGCACACTCACCTTGGAAATGCTGCCGACGGCGCCGGGCGATCCCTTGCTGGCGGGTTTGCCGATGCCTCGGGGCCTGGACCAGATTGTGCTGAGCCACACCGCCGCTGAAAAGCTCGCGGCGCGGCCTGGCGATTGGCTGGAGACCAGTTTTGCGCGGCAAGTGGCGGGGCGCGTCGAAGCCCAGCGCACACGGTTGCAGGTGCAGGCGGTATTGCCGCTGGAAGACTTTGCCCGCGATGGTTTGTTCGCTGATTTGGGCCTGCTGGAAGCGGCCGAAGATTACCGCGACGGTCGAGCGGTGCCCGCATTGGGTTGGGAAGGTGACGCGGTCGGTGTGAGTGAGCAGCGTGTGTACCCGGCGTTTCGCCTGTACGCACGCACCCTCACCGATGTAGAGCCGTTGCGAGTGTATTTCGCCGGGCAGAATCTGTTGGTCTCGACTCAGGCGCAAACCATCGCCCAAGTGCAGTCGTTGAGCCGCAACCTGTCGATCGTGTTCTGGATTATCGCCGGGCTGGCCTTGGCTGGCGCGTTTGCGGCGATCTTTGCCGGGGCGTTGGCCGCCGTGGCGCGCAAGCGCCGGGAGTTATCCGTGTTGCGCCTGCTGGGGTTTTCCACCGGCGCACTGTTGCTGTTTGTGGTGATGCAGGCGCTCTACAGCGCAAGTTTCGCCGCCGGGCTGAGTGCCGGGCTCTATGGCTTGGCCGAGATGGGTTTGAATCAATTATTTGTGCAGGTGCCGGGCGAATACGCCAGTCACCTGCTGGCGCGTCACTACGGCCTGGCCCTGGTTGCAATCCTTGGCGTCAGCGCCGTGGCGGCGGCCTGTGGTGGTTGGCGAGTGGCGCGTATCCAGGCTTCTGAAGGAATCAGAGATGTATAAGTTACTGGGCGCCTGTGTGGCGCTGAGCTTGGCGTCGATGGCGTGGGCCGATGAGGCCAGCGACAAACTCGACAACCCCAAACCGCTGCCGGACGACGTCAGCCTGCCGCTGCCCTGCGAAGGCAACATGGTGTTCCGCTATGCCTACGTGCTGGCCCAGGGCACCTTGGATGACCGTGAGATCAGCCTCGGCTACCCCTTCGCCGAAGGTGAGGCGGGCTATCAGCAGTCGTTTATTTCCGGCTACCGCCGCGACTTCATCAACGGCCAGTTCACCCTCAAGGATTTGCCCAAAGACTGGAACAAAGTCATCGCGCCCTTGATGCCGAAGACCGACGCGAAAACCCCGCTCAAGCCGATGCTGTACTTCATCGGCAAGTACGAAGTGAGCGCACGCCAGTACGCCCAGGTGATGTCCCAGGCGCAGTCGTTGGCCAGCGGCGAGCCGGCCCCGGCCTGCGATTTGCCCACCGGCATGGCCGCGCGTTTGCCCAAGGTGAAACTGTCGCGCTTTGAAGCCGAGCGCTTCTCGGCGGTGTACAGCGCCTGGCTGATGAAATACCACCGTGACTTGCTGCCGGTCAGCGGCCGCGGCTCCTCGGCGGAAGACGGTGGCCTGGGCTTTGTGCGCCTGCCCACCGAAGTGGAATGGGAATACGCCGCGCGCGGTGGCCAGGCAGTGAGCCGCCAGGACCTGGAAGGGCGCCTGTTCCCACGGCGCGTCGAAGGCAGCGAAAGCGATGGCCCGCTGGCGGATTACGCGGTATTCAACCAGGTTGCCGGCGGCACTGGCCAGGCCGCGCGCCTGATGCCCATCGGCACCAAACTGCCCAACCCGATCGGCATGTTCGACGTGATCGGCAATGCGGCGGAAATGGTCCAGGAATCCTTCCAGCTGGTGCATGCCGGGCGTCGCCAGGGCACCTACGGCGGCTTTGTGGTCAAGGGCGGCAATTACCTGGAAGGCGAGGGCACGCTGTTCACCGGCATGCGCCGCGAGTATCCGCTGTTCGCCGCTGACGGCACCGAGCAAAGCAACGAGACCACCGGTTTTCGCGTGGCGGTGGGGGCGTTGTCGGCGCCGCGCTCGCGTTACAAGGAGCTGTTCGCTCAGTGGCAAAAAGAGGGCCGCCTGGCCTCGTTGACCGACGCGATTGACGACGCCCAGGACCCGACCAAGCGCCTGGACAGCATTATCTCGGCCAGCGTCGATCCCAAGCTGCAAGCCGAACTGGGGCTGGTCAACGAAGAGCTCAAGCGCAACGTCTCGCTGATCGCCCAGCAACGCGAAGAGGCGGCGGGCAACCTGATCCAGTCGGCCGCGTTGGTGGCCGAGACCATCAGCAACTACAACATTCGCCTGACCAACCTGCAGAAGAGTCGCCAGCAGGCCTTGGACAACAAGGACACGGCCAGCGCCCAGCTGTTTGCCACGGCCATCGACAATGGGCGCAGCGCGCTTGATGGCGCGGTGGCGATCTACATCGACAACCTGGCCACCGGCACGCGCTACACCGATGCGGTTATCCAGGCGCAGTTTCAACGTATCAAGGAAGAGTTGGATCGCAAGCCAGTGCTCGGTAAAAGCCTGGTGACGCGCGCGACACTGTTCGTTCGCCATGTCGGCAACTACCGCAAGCAACAGCGGGCCGACCCGGCAACGATATTGAAGGAATTGCTCGCAGCGAGCGGTCAGCGGTCTTGACCGCTGGTTGTATGGCGAGCTTGGAAGGGACTCAGGCGGCGGTGGGCCGTGCTGGGCAAGTCAAACTTAAAAGAGAACACACCTATGCTTTTTTCCCGTAAGGCGGTTTCCAAGCGTCACCTGCTGCTGATCGCAGCCGGTTTTAGCACCGTGTTGACTGGTTGCGCCACGTCGCCGGCCTCCAAGGTCGCGTCAAGCACCAAGGTCGAGTACTACCCGAACTGCTACGAGCCGGTGCAGCACTTGCGCGCAACCGATTCGAACATGACCAAGTCGGTTGTGACCGGTGCGGCCCTCGGCGCGGCCGGCGGTGCTCTGTTGGGTGCCCTGACCGGCGACTCCGAAAAGCGCGGCCGTAACGCCGCTATCGGTGCAGCGGGCGGCGCCCTGGCCGGCGGCGCAGCGGGTTACTACACCGAGCGTCAGAAGCAGATCACGGATGACAACCAGCGCATCGCGTCCTACTCCACGGACTTCAACAAAAGCGCTTCCGACATCGACCGGAGCACCGCCTACGCCAAGGCGTCCCAGCAGTGCTATCAGAGCGCGTTCACCAAGCTGGTGACCGATCGTAAAGCCAAGACCGTCAACGACACCGAAGGCCGCAAGCGCTTGGCGGAAATCGTTGCAGGCTTGAAGGAATCCAATGACCTGATCGTCGCGGTCAACGGTAAAGCCAGCGAAGACCTGAACAACTACACCCAGGCCTACGAGAAAGACCTGCAGCAAGTCGGTGTGCAGCGCAACGACGTGGTAACCGTTGCCCAGGCAGACGTGACGCCGCCAGTGGTGCCGGCCAAGAAGGGCAAGACGCCGGCAAAAGTTGCGAAGAAGCTGGTATTGCCAACCGTGCCGAAAGAAGCGGTGACCACCGAGAAGAGCATCCAGACCGTCCAGGCCAAGCAAGCTGAAAGCAAGCAGGTCGCCAGCGCCGGTAAAGCACAGATCGAAGGCACTTGCCGCGATCCAAACCTCGCCGACTGGGCGCCGGTGCCTTGCCCTAACGTTTAAGTAACATGTTGCTATAAGCGTTAAACGCCAACCGATCTCCTGCTAAAGCACGAGATCGGTGGCGTTCCTTCTGCAAATCGTTACACTGCTGCGGCCACTTAATAAATACACCGAGGCCGTGTGCATGAAATTTCGTCTTCTGCTGTGGGTGCTTGGCCTGATGATGGGCAAAGCCAGCCGCACCAACCCCGCTTTCCAGCAACAACTGGGTGACAAAGACCTGGCGTTCCAGTTGCAGACCCTCGACGGCAAGGTTGCCCGTCACTTCATCGTCAAAGACCAGCGCATCACCAGCCGTTCAGGGGTTCACCCTGCACCGGCATTTGCCATTGCTTTCAAAGATGCGGCCTACGGCTTCGCCACGATGCAGGCGAAGAACAAGCAACTGGCGTTCATGACGGGGATTCAGGACAAGTCGATCCAGATCAAGGGCAACCCGGCGCTGGTGATCTGGTTCCAGGGGCTGACCAAGTATTTGAAACCGAAGAAAAAGAAGAAGGGTTGAAGGGTTTCTTCAGGGGTACCGAGATGAATTCATCGCAGGCAAGCCAGCTCTCACAGTTGACTGCATTCCAGGGTTGGAACTCGGTCAACTGTGGGAGCTGGCTTGCCTGCGATAGCGGTTTATCAGGCGACGGTGTCAGCCCTGGCTGAACTGCGATGCCAGCTCACGCAACAGCACCTCGGCATCCAACACCTTGCCGACCACTTCTTCAGCCTTGTCACGGCTCAAGCCCAGACGCTCAAGCAGCGCATCCGGAATCGCCTCATCCGGCCCGGAGCCAATGCCACGGCTGCGCAACAAGCGCACAGCCAAACACACCAGATTCGGATATTCAGCATATTGCCCGTCATAGGTCGGGTCGTGCTGGAAGCGCAGGGCGGTGGACAGCTCGTCCGGCATGTCCCAATAGCGCATCAACCAGGCGCCGATCTGCTCGCGGCTGATGCCCAGCAAGTGTTGCTCGACATAGCTGTGGCACAGGTGCGGGTTGACCTCGAGGTGGCGGCAGATCAGCGAAAAGTGCGGTGGAAACACATGGGCCAGCAGCAGATAACCGAAGTTGTGCAGCAAGCCGGCCAGGTAAGTCAGGCCGGCTTCCGGGCGCTGGGCGCGGGGCATGGCGCGGGTCAGGCCTTCGATTACGGCGGCGGTGTAGATCGACTGGTGCCAGTACGGCGTGGCCTGGTGCGGGTGGTCTTTCGGCAGGCTCAGGGTTTTGCCCAAGGCCAGGCCCAGTGCCAGGTTGATCACCAGATCAAAGCCGAGCACGCGCACAATGGCGTCTTCCACTGAACGAATCTTGCCTGGCGACGCGTAGTACGGCGACGCCGCCCAGCTCACCACTTGGGCGGCCAAGGCCGGGTCGGTCTCGACTACGCCGGTGATGTCATCGATGGTGGCGTTGGGGTCGACACGTAGCTTGATAATCTTCTGCGCCGTGTCGGCGAGGGGTGGAATCTCGATAGTTGCTTCCAGGCGCTGCTGGATTCGGCGAGCGGTGAAGGCCTGCATCGCCTGGGTGATTTCCTCGCGGTCATCATTGGGGCGGTCGAGGTTGGGGCGGATGTTACTCAACGGTTCGCCGAAGTGCCCGGCGCTGGCCTTGGTGAGCATGGTCTTGAAGTCGCCGCTGGCGATTTCCAGCAGCAGCCCGGCTTCGCCTGAGTGCACCAGCAGGCTTGGCTCGCTGAGCAGGCTGCCTTCGTACAGGCAAGGCGAGCTGGTCAGTGCCGGCAGGCCGGGCAGCAGGTTCAGATCATGCTTGGCCAACATGCGCTCGATGCGGTCCGGCGACACGGCTATGAGGCGGCGGCCGGTCAGTTCGGCGAGACGGTTGAGGTCAAGCAACTGGCTTTGCGGGAACAACACCATGAGCGCGCCGACGGCGTCTTCCAGCAACACTGCCTGGACTTTTTGCGCGGGATTCAGGCCAGGCTGTTCGACAACCTCCGTGTAAGGGATGGCGAGCTTTGCGAGCAGAGCCCGAATGACCGGCGGGGCGGTCAGTGGGGCTGTGGCGAGGGCGACTTCTGACATGGCCTGATCCAATTTCTTACAGTCATCGAAGTATAACCAGCTTGATACAACTGTTGGTTGGATAAGTGAGTCAGGCGTCACACTTGGCCGTATTGCTGCCCATGCCTGAGCCAACGATCGAGCAGCGGGCTGACGTTATCCGGCCAGCGCTCAAGCAGCGCTTGCGCCGCATCACGCACGGCGGGCAAGAGGTCGGCGTCGCGCATCAGGTCGGCGACCTTGAATTGCAGCAGGCCGGTCTGGCGGGTGCCGAGCATTTCGCCGGGGCCGCGCAGTTCAAGGTCTTTTTCGGCGATGATAAAACCGTCGTTGGTTTCGCGCATGATGCCCAGGCGCTGACGGCCGATCTGTGACAGCGGCGGGTGGTAGAGCAGCACGCAGTGGCTGGCGGCGCTGCCCCGGCCAACGCGGCCGCGTAACTGGTGCAGTTGGGCGAGGCCCAGGCGCTCGGGGTTTTCGATAATCATCAGGCTGGCGTTGGGCACGTCCACACCGACCTCGATCACGGTGGTGGCCACCAGCAGTTGCAGGTTGCCGGCCTTGAATTCGGCCATCACGGCGGCTTTTTCCGCAGGCTTCATGCGGCCGTGGATCAGCCCGACCTTGAGCTCGCCCAAGGCACTGGTGAGGTCTTCATAGGTGGTTTCGGCGGCCTGGCAGGTCAGTTCTTCGGACTCTTCAATCAGCGTGCACACCCAGTAGGCCTGACGCCCTTCGGCGCAGGCGCCGCGCACGCGCTCAATCACTTCCACACGCCGCGTGTCGGTGACCAGCACGGTGTTGACTGGTGTGCGGCCCGGCGGCAGCTCATCCAGAATTGATGTGTCGAGATCGGCGTAGGCACTCATGGCCAGCGTGCGCGGGATCGGCGTGGCGGTCATGATCAGTTGGTGCGGGTTCATGCGCCCACCCACACCTTTCTGGCGCAATGCCAGGCGCTGCTGCACGCCGAAACGATGCTGTTCGTCGATAATCACCAGTGCGAGGTTCTTGAACTGCACTTCGTCCTGGAACAACGCGTGGGTGCCCACCACCATCGGTGCACCACCGGCGATCTGTTCCAGTGCCGCCGCGCGGACCTTGCCCTTGAGCTTGCCCGCCAGCCACGCCACTTCCAGGCCCAGCGGTTCGAGCCAGCGCTTGAAGGTGATGAAATGTTGTTCGGCGAGGATCTCGGTGGGCGCCATCAGCGCCACTTGGTAACCGGCTTCCAATGCTTGCAAGGCGGCGAGGGCGGCGACCACGGTCTTGCCCGCGCCCACATCGCCCTGGATCAGCCGCAGCATCGGTTCGTGCTGGCTGAGGTCATAGGCAATTTCATTGCCCACACGTTGCTGGGCGCCCGTTGGCGCAAAGCCGAGGTTGGCCAGGTATTGCGCCGGCAGGCGCGTGGCCTTGGGCATCGCGGGGGCGCGCAGCGAACGCATGCTCTCGCGCAGGCGTTGCTGAGACAGCTGGTGGGTCAGCAGTTCTTCGAAGGCCAGGCGGTGTTGTGCCCAATGATGACCGAGCGCGAGTTCGTCGACATCGGCATCGGCTGGCGGGTTGTGCAGGTAGCGAATCGCATCGTCCAGCGGCGCCAGTTGATAGTCGCGGGCCAGTTCCAGAGGCAGCCAGTCGGGCAGGCTTTTCGGGCCGAGCAGGGTCAGGGTCTGCATGCACAGTTGGCGCAGGCGTTGCTGTGTCAGGCCTTCGGTCAGCGGGTAGATCGGCGTGAGCGTGGTATCGACCGGAGGCGGCTCGTCGCCGGTGATAGCGCGGTACTCCGGGTGATAGATTTCCAGGCCCGAGGCGCCAGGCCGGGCTTCACCGTAACAGCGCACGCGGGTGCCACGCTTGAGGCCTTCCTTTTGTGCATTGCTGAAGTGATAGAAGCGCAGGCTCAGCCCGCCGGTACCGTCCTGCAGCCGTACGACCAGACTGCGGCGCTTGCCCATTACCACATCGGCACCGCTGACGGTGCCTTCAACCACGGCGTCCTGCCCCGGGCGCAACTGGCCGATGGGCACCACACGTGTGCGGTCCTGATAACGCAGGGGCAGGTGAAACAGCACGTCCTGGAGGTTCTCCAGGCCGACCTTGGCCAACTTCTCGGCCATGGCTTCACCGACACCTTTGAGTGCCGTCACCGACACTCGCGACAGCTCAGTCATACGCTTGCTTAGCTCGCAGCAGGCGGCTTGGCCACCGAGCACAGGCGGATCGAGTCGGCGAGGATCTCAATGGCCTTGGGCCGCGGGAAGCTGGCACGCCAGGCAATGGCCACGGTACGGAACGGCACGGGCGGCGTGAGCGGGCGCACAGCGATCACGCCAGGGGCGTAGTGATGGCTGTCCACTGCCGACAGCGGCAGGATCGAGATGCCCAGGCCGGAAGCCACCATGTGCCGAATGGTTTCCAGGGAGCTGGATTCCACGGTGGTGTGCTTGGCGCCGTCGTTGCCCTTGGTCAGGGTCGGGCAGGCTTCCAGTACCTGGTCGCGGAAGCAGTGGCCTTCACCGAGCAGCAGCAAGCTCTTGTCGTTGAGCAGGCCGGCGTCGATGGTGTCTTTCTGTGTCCACGGGTGTGAGGCCGGCATCAATACATAGAACGGCTCGTCGTAGAGCGGCAGGGTCAACACGTCTGCCTCGTTGAACGGCAGGGCGATGATGATCGCGTCCAGCTCGCCGTTGCGCAGTTTGTCGCGCAGTACGTGAGTGAAGTTTTCTTCGATATACAGCGGCATCTGCGGCGCAACGCGGTGCAGTTGCGGGATCAGGTGCGGGAACAGGTACGGGCCGACGGTATAGATGGCGCCGACTTTCAGCGGTGCGGTCAGCTGGTTCTTGCCGGCCTGGGCCAGCTCGCGAATGCTTTGGGCTTGTTCCAGTACCTTCTGGGCCTGGGCAACAATGCCTTCGCCGACTGGCGTGAGGCGCACGGCGCTCTTGCTGCGCTCAAAAATCAGCACACCGAGTTCGTCTTCAAGCTTTTTCACGCCCACCGACAGCGTCGGCTGGCTGACATGGCAACGCTCGGCCGCATGGCCGAAGTGCTGTTCTTGGGCGAGGGTCACGATGTAGCGTAATTCTGTAAGAGTCATAGCGGGCGTCCATGAGGTTGCGGGCCAAGCATACCGGCTGCAATCGATAGACGCACGTTATCAGACACGGTGGTGTTTACGACACCCAGTAATCGAATGTCGTAAGTACGCGTTTAGCTCTGTGGGTACTTGAATGTAAAGGTTTCGGTGAAGGGAGACCACCACTCGGGCACACCGGTTTCTTTGTCGACATGGTGGAAGAAACCCTTGATTTGCGGGCTTTCGTAGCGCAGTACGACGGTGTAGGTGCCAGGGCCGTCCATCTTCACGTTGTTGGCGTAGTGTGCGCCGTCTTTGGCGACCATTGGCAGCAGGGTGCCAATCTCCTTGTAGTCCGGCGCGCCTTGCTTGACCAGGGAGTACGTGATGGTCAGGTACGGTACCCATTCTCCGTTGGCCAGGCCGTACTTGTTGTCGGCGGTGGCGTGGACGTCGGTTTCCAGGTGCACTGAATCCTTGCTCATGACCATACCTGGCGGCATAGGCGCCATCTCAATGCCCACCAGATAAGACGATGCGATTTCCATGTCGTTGGCTTGTACCGGCCCGCCAATCGGGTATTCGCGGGCCTGGGCCAGTGCGGATACGGACGCAGCGCCGACGAGCACCAGCGCGGTGGCCAATGGTTTACTCAGGTATTTCATGTGGCAGCTCCTTTGGAGGGGGAACGTGAATGAATCAATCGATTACCCGTCACCAGGAGTAGCAGCGTGACCACCCAGGCAACCAGCTGAACGCCAAGCGGTCGATCGGTGTAGCCCACCAGCGCTTGCAGCGCTCTGCCGGTGAGGCTGGCATCGGAAACCAGCCAGGAGGTGTCCCAGAGCTGATAGCCCCAGGCAGGAATCAGGTCGATACCGGCCAGTATCGCGGCCGCGCGCCCGGCCATACCGGCGGCGAGCAGGGCGATCATCCAGGCGGTAATCGAGAACAGACGCTTGAGGCTGACGGCGATCAGGCCGCGATACAGCAGCCAGGAAAGCGCTGCACCGGCGATGATGCCGAGCACGCCGCCGGTCAGCATTGTGAGCGGGTCGGTCTGGGTCGAGGCGGCAATGCCATAAAGGAACAGCACGATTTCCGAGCCTTCGCGCAACACCGCCACGGTGATCACGACGGCCAATGCCCAGAGTGATTTTTCGCCACGCAGTACGGCACTGCCAGCGCTGCGCAGTTGAGTCGCCAATTCGCGACCATGGGTGGCCATCCACAGGTTGTGCCAGCCGAGCATGATGACCGCGACAATCAGAATCGCCGCGTTGAAGATTTCCTGACCGAACCCTTCCAGCGCCTGGGTGATTGCTCCGGTGAACAGGGCGAGGAGGCCTGCACCCAGCGCGCCGGCGGCGATCCCGCCGCCGATAAACAGGCCGCGTCGTGCCAGGCCCTGGGTGGCGGCCATGATAATCCCGACCACAATCCCGGCTTCCAGCACTTCACGAAACACAATCAATAAACAAGCGAGCATGGCCTACTCCTTCGGCGCGACGGCGGTGACCGTGCCTTTGGCCTGGTCCGGGTGGTAGTCATCGAAAAAGGTGTAGGTGCCGGGGTGCAGCGGGCCGGCGAAAACGGTGACGGTGTTGCCGGGAACGATGATCTTCTCGAACTTCATGTCATAGCTTTCGAACTCATCGACGCTCTCGTCATGACTGGTGAGCTGGATGCGAAAACGTTCGCCTGCCGGCACTTCGATGCTTGAGGGTGTGAAGGTGTGGTTTTGAATGCCCACTGTGACCAGTCGATCCGCATGGGCGGCGACAGGTAGCGCGAGCAGGGCGAGAGTCAATCGGGCAAGGTCGGGCATGCCGAATATCCACTAATGAGAACCATTCGCGAATAATTGGCTTCGTATTGAAATGTTACAAGTGAAGATCGAGCGCACGCTTAACCTGTTCAATCTCTGTTCAGGTTTGAAGCGATGGGAGGGGGAAAAGCAACCGTGGGCACCTGGAGTGCCCACGGAGAGGGTTATCGGCGACGCTTTTCGATGTTGTAAACAAACGGCGCGACGATTTCGACGCTGCCACCTTTCAACATATCGGCCGGTGGTTTGGGCAGTGGCTGGGCACGACGGATCATGTCCAGGGTCGCTCGGTCCAGGTCAGCGTTGCCGGAGCGGCCGACCAACTCGTAAGACAGCACGTTGCCTTCGGCATCGACTACAAAGCGCAGGCGGTTCAAACCTTCCTTGCCACGCTGTTGGGCGCCTGGCGGGTACTTCTTGTACTTCTGCAAGTGCGCCAGCAGGGTGCCTTCCCAGGAAGCTTTGGCCGCTACCTGTTGTGGCGATGGGCCAGGAGCTGGCTGCGCCGATTTTTCAGCCGGTGTGTTGGTCGGTGGGGTTTCGCTCGGCGGCTCCTCGGAAGGTTTTTCCTTGGGCGGCTCGGGCTTCTTCTCCACTGGCTTGGGTGGCTGAGGCTTCGGTTTGGGCTTGACCGGCTTGGGTACCTGGATTGTTGGCTTGGGCGCCTCGGCCATTTTCGGCAGGGGCAGCTCTTCCACCGGTGCCGGCGGCTGCGGCGGCGTAATCACCTTGGGCGGTGCCGGCGGCGGCGGTGCGGGCATTGGCGCCAAGTCGATGACCATGGCCGCCGGTGGCAGTTGCACCGGATGTGGCGCGGACCATTGGAGCGCGATGATGATCGCGACGGCATGCACGCCCAGCACGACGGCGAGGCTGGTGCCATAACGCGTCAGTTTGTGGCGCGTCGTGATCATTTCTTGGCTGCCGTCTCAAGTCCGACCAGGCCTACCTTGAGGTAGCCGGCTGCCCGCAGGGCATCCATCACGCTCATCAGGTCGCCGTAGTCCACGCCCTTGTCGGCCTGGAAGAATATCGTCGTGTCTTTCTTGCCCTGGGTCTTGGCGTCGAGTACCGGGCCCAGGGTTTCAGTTTTGACTTCTTCTTCGCCCAGGAACAGGCGTTGGTCCGCTTTGACGCTGAGGAAAATCGGTTTTTCCGGCCGCGGCGCAGGTTTTGCGCTGGACGCGGGCAGGTCGACCTTGATGTCCACGGTGGCCAGCGGTGCCGCCACCATGAAGATGATCAGCAGCACCAGCATCACGTCGATAAACGGCGTGACGTTGATTTCGTGGTTCTCGACGAGTTCGTCGTCGCCTTGATTCAAATGCAGGCCCATGGCCGATTACCCCACTTTCACCATGTGCGGTTGCGAGCTGCGCTCGGTAGGCAGGTGATCGAGGTCGCGGCTGACCAGCAGCAGGACTTCTGCCGATGCGTCCGATACCTGGGCCTTGTAGCCGGCAATCGAACGGGCAAAGACGTTGTAGATCACCACCGCAGGAATCGCGGCAACCAGGCCCAGGGCCGTTGCCAGCAGGGCTTCGGCGATGCCGGGGGCAACGACGGCGAGGTTGGTGGTCTGGGTTTTGGCGATGCCGATGAAGCTGTTCATGATACCCCACACGGTACCGAACAGGCCGACGAAAGGCGCGGTGGAGCCAATGGTGGCCAGTACGCCGGTGCCGCTGCTCATGTTACGGCCACAGGCTGCAACCAGCCGCTCCAGGCGGAAGCTGACGCGTTCCTTGATGCCTTCTTTTTCGCGGGTGTTGGCCGACAGGCGCATTTCTTCCAGCGCGTCCTGTACCAGCAGGTTGGCCAGGGTGCCCTTTTTGGTCGCGGTTTCGCTGGCTTGCTTGAGGGTGGTGGCCTTTTTCAGGTGGACGATTTCAGTGCGCAGGCGGCGCTTGGCGCCCAGCAGCTCGAAGCCCTTGGCGATCCAGATGGTCCAGGTAATGATCGAAGCGATGGCCAGGCCGATCATCACGGCTTTCACCACGATGTCGGCGTTTTGGTACATGCCCCATGGCGATAGGTCATGGGCCATGCCCAAGGTGTTGTCTTCTTCGAGTACCACACCGGAGTCGTCGGCAGGCGCTGGGTTTGCAGCCTGGGCAGGATCGGTGGCGACCGGCGCTGCGACAGGCGCAGTTGGGGTTGCAGGCGTGTGCTCGGCAGCAGCCGGAGTGGCTGGGGCGGTGGCATCAGCGAATGCGGCGGTCGGTGCCAGCAGTACGCTGAACAGCAGCGCAGCAATCGCACGCCAGGCGCGGGATGGGCTGTGAAGCTTGGTTGGCGAAGCGGGGTTTGTATTACGTGTCATGCTGGCCGGACCTGAGAGAGAAATGAGTGATCGTCCTGCCAGACCCTTGGAGGCCGAGGACAAATGGGGGGTTATTATTGCAAGTAATTCTTGTTAACAAAAGTAATACAGTTACTTAATTTGTCCTTTTGCTGGCCGCTGGTCATCTCTGGCGGCTAATCTGCGCCTTTAAGAATGGAGTTTTGTGATGTCTGCGCCTTCTGTTGTAATTGCCGGTTGCGGCGATGTGGGTAGTCGGCTGGCTAGCCAATTGCTGGCCTCGGGATGGGAGGTTCATGGTCTGCGACGCGATATCTCGCGGCTTCCCGACGGTGTAATCGGCATTGCCGGCGACCTGTTCAAAAAGGATTGTCCTGACACCTGGCCGATCGGCGGGGTGGATTACCTGGTGTACTGCGCTGCTGCCACGGACCACGATGAAGCCGGCTATCGCGCGGCGTATGTGCAAGGGTTACAGCATGTATTGGAGTGGCTGGGCGACTACGGCCAGGAACCCAAGCACCTGCTGTTTGTGTCCAGCAGCAGTGTGTACGGCCAGCAGAATGGGGAGTGGGTCGACGAAACCTCCGACACCCTGGCGAAGGGATATTCGGGCCAGGTGATGCTGGAGGCCGAGCAAGTGGCCCTCAACAGCGGTATTGCGGCGAGTATCGTGCGGTTGACCGGGATCTATGGTCCCGGCCGCGAATGGCTGTTGACCCAGGTGCGCCAAGGCTATCGCGTGGCGGTTGATCCACCTTTATATGGCAACCGGATTCATGCGGATGACGCCGCTGGCTTGCTCGCCTTTTTGTTGCGGCATGTGGAGCAGGGCGGTTCGCTGGATAAGATCTACATCGGCGTGGACGATGCGCCTGCGCCATTGGCGGAAGTCGTGGGCTGGTTGCGCGAGTACCTGGGCGTGACCGAGTGGGCGGATGACGCGAGTGTACGGCGGGCTGGTAGCAAGCAATGCAGCAATGCCCGAGCCAAGGCGCTGGGCTGGGCGCCGACGTATCCGACCTATCGCGAGGGGTATGCAGCGATCTTGAAAGGCTAAAGCGCGGTCAAAAATGTGGGAGCTGGCTTGCCTGCGATTGCGGTGTATCAGTCACATCGGCGTTGGATGTGACACCGTCATCGCAGGCAAGCCAGCTCCCACACTCAGATCTACGTGATGCTATTTATTACTTTTCAAGCAACCACTGTCGCGGGCCGGGCGTAAACGAAGGTACTTCGTCCGTATGCGCGGTATTCACCGCCTGGAAAATTTCCAGCTGCTTGCCTTTGCGCACGAAGATCCACGGGTTGCCCTGGCCGTTCAGTTGCAGCCAGATACTGTCATAGCCACCGCTCATCGAGGCGCAGTCTCCCGCCAGGCACAGCGAATACCGGTCGACGCCTGGCAGGCCAGCGACCTTGCCGTCGGCCTGGAACTGTACCGTGGCACCGTCGCCGTTGCCGTCGGTAATCTTCCAGTCGCCGCCCATATAGGCCGCATACAGCGCCCGCTCGAAGTTGGCGCCCAATGGCGCACCCTCCGGGGCTGGGTCTTTGGCGCGGGCGAACACTTGTTCTGGCTCGTTATCGTTGGCCACTTGCAGCAGTTGTTTGCCCTTGCGCTTGAGTTCGGTGGCCGAGCTGCCGTAGAACTCGACGCTCCAGGCGCCGGATTTCTCACCCAGCAACTTGCCTTCCGCTACTTCAAAACCGTTGTAGTAGCGCGCCTGCGAAGCCTTGGTGTTGACCTCCCACTCGAGGTTCGGGCCAAAGGATTGCAGGGCTTCACGCAAAGGGCCGCCCTTGGCTGCCGCGTTGATGGCGGCCTGGTTGATCCAGGTGCCGCTCACATCCAGGTCGGCGGGGTTGCTGGCGCAGCCGCCGAGCAACAGGGCGAGCAACGAAGAGGCTACAAGCGCTTTGCGCATTACGAAATCCTTCTGAAACGAAGTCGGCGCAGCCCTTGGGGGCTGCGCCGGGTGTTTTACTCGATGACCAGAATCGCGTCCATCTCAACCTGTGCGCCTTTAGGCAAGGCAGCAACGCCGATTGCGGCGCGGGCTGGGTACGGCTGTTCGAAGTACTTGCCCATGATCTCGTTGACCTTGGCGAAATGGCTCAGGTCGGTGAGGAAGATGTTCAGCTTGACGATGTCCTTGAACGAACCGCCAGCGGCTTCGGCCACGGACTTGAGGTTTTCGAAGACTTGTACGGTTTGTGCTTCGAAGCCTTCAACCAGTTCCATGGTCTTTGGGTCCAGCGGGATCTGGCCGGACATGTAGACGGTGTTGCCCGCCTTGATCGCCTGGGAGTAAGTACCGATGGCGGCCGGGGCCTTGTCGCTGGTGATAACAGTCTTGGTCATGAGTGACTCCTTGTAAGAGAACGGCTATGCACGCATGCGGGTGATGCGGATCACTCCCGTCAGGGCGCGCAGTTTCTTGATCACGCGGGCCAGGTGCACGCGGTCGTGCACGCTGACCACCAGCTGGACCACGCTGATGCGGCCATCGCGCTCATCCATGCTGATTTTCTCGATATTGCCGTCGGCCGCGTTGACGCTGCTGGCCAGCAGGGCGATCAGGCCGCGCTGGTGCTCCAGCTCCACCCGCAGCTCGACGTTGAATTCGCCGGTGACATCCTTGGCCCACGAGAGCTGGATGCATTTTTCGGGGTTGTGACGGATTTCGCTGATATTGCGGCAGTTGTCCAGGTGCACCACCATGCCTTTGCCGGCAGACAAGTGGCCGACAATCGGGTCGCCCGGGATCGGCGTGCAGCACTTGGCGTAGCTGAGCACCAGGCCTTCGGTGCCGCGAATGGCCAGCGGGCCTTCGGGGCTTGGCAACTGCTCGCCTTCGCCGAGCAGGCGGCGGGCGACCACATAGGCCATGCGGTTGCCCAGGCCGATATCTTCCAGCAGGTCTTCGATGGTTTCCTGGCGGTACTCGTGGAGCATCGCTTGCACGCGCTCGGCCGGGATTTTTTCGAGCGCGCTGTCGAATCCGTTGAGCACCTTGTTCAGCAGGCGTTCGCCCAGGCTGATGGATTCGGAGCGGCGTTGCAGTTTGAGCGCGTGGCGGATGTGTGTCCGCGCTTTACCCGTGACCACGAAGTTGAGCCAGGCCGGGTTCGGGCGCGCGCCGGGTGCACTGACGATCTCGACCGTGGAGCCGCTTTGCAGCGGTTCGGACAGCGGCGCGAGACGACGGTTGATCCGACAGGCAATGCAGCTGTTGCCGACGTCGGTGTGCACCGCGTAGGCAAAGTCGACCGCCGTGGAGCCTTTGGGCAGCTCCATGATCCGGCCTTTGGGCGTGAATACGTAGACCTCGTCCGGGAACAGGTCGATCTTCACGCTTTCGATAAATTCCAGGGAGTTGCCGGCACGTTGCTGCATTTCCAGCACGCCTTTGACCCACTGGCGGGCGCGGGCATGAGTGCCTTTGGGTTGCTCGTCGCCGCTGGATTTGTACAGCCAGTGGGCGGCGATCCCGTTGTTGGCCATTTCTTCCATTTCCCGCGTGCGGATCTGGATCTCGATCGGCACCCCGTGCATACCGAACAGCGTGGTATGCAGCGACTGATAGCCGTTGGCCTTGGGAATGGCGATGTAGTCCTTGAAGCGGCCTGGCAGGGGTTTGTACAAATTATGTACAGCGCCCAGCACGCGGTAGCAGGTATCGACCTTGTCGACGATGATCCGGAACGCATACACGTCCATGATCTCGTTGAAGGCCCGGCGCTTGCCGCGCATCTTCTTGTAAATGCCGTAGATGTGTTTCTGCCGGCCGCTGACCTCGCCTTCAATCTCGTCGATCGCCAGGCAATGGCTCAGCGACTCTTCGATCTTGTTGACGATTTCCTTGCGGTTGCCACGGGCGCGCTTGACCGCCTGGTAGATGCGCGCCGAACGCATGGGGTGCATGGCCTTGAAGCCGAGGTCTTCGAATTCGATACGGATGGCATGCATGCCCAGCCGATTGGCGATGGGCGCGTAGATTTCCAGGGTTTCCTTGGCGATGCGCCGGCGTTTTTCACCGGACAGCACTTCCAGCGTGCGCATGTTGTGCAGCCGGTCGGCCAGCTTGACCAGAATGACCCGAATGTCGCGGGCCATGGCCATGGCCATCTTCTGGAAATTTTCTGCCTGGGCTTCGGCCTTGGTCTCGAAGTTCATCTGGGTCAGTTTGCTGACCCCGTCGACCAGTTCGGCCACGGTTTCGCCAAATTGCGCGCTGAGCGCTTCCTTGGCGATGCCGGTGTCTTCAATCACGTCATGCAGCATCGCAGCCATCAGGCTCTGATGGTCCATGTGCATGTCGGCCAGAATATTTGCCACCGCAAGAGGATGCGTGACATACGCCTCGCCGCTACGGCGGCGTTGGCCGTCGTGGGCTTGTTCGGCGTAGAAATACGCTCGGCGGACCAGGTTGACCTGGTCTGGGCCGAGGTAGGCCGATAAGCGATCGGCGAGGGCGTCTATGCTCGGCAAAGTGTTAACTCCTGCCGTTGGCTGTGACCCCGCGCCGTGCTACGTCGACCAGGCATAGGCTTAGACGGCCTCGTTGGACTCGTCCTCGAACGCTGCAAACAGCGGTTCGTCTTCAACGATTTCGGCGTTGGCGATGAACTCGTAGCTCATCAGGCCTTCAGCGATTTCACGCAGGGCTACAACGGTAGGCTTGTCGTTTTCCCATTGGACCAGGGGCTCTTTGCCGCCAGTGGCCAATTGACGGGCACGCTTGGTAGAGAGCATGACCAGCTCAAAGCGGTTATCCACGTGTTCTAGGCAGTCTTCAACGGTTACGCGGGCCATGGTATTCCTCGGAGCGAATGCAAGATGCGCGCTGCCCGGTTGGGCGAGCGGACTAAACAGTTTAAAAAATCACCAGCGTTTAGGGAAGCGCTGATTTTTCGCAGGCCCTCGCAAAACCGCTACAAGTGCCAATGTAAAGCCCTTGCAGCGGTTTTGGGAAGAGCCAATCAACCGAGCAGTTCGGCCAGTAATTTACCGAAACGCTGTTGTTGGCGCTTTTGCTGGAGCTGATTGGTGCGGAAAATCGCCTTCAAATCGTCCAGGGCGTGCGCAAAATCGTCGTTGATGATCAGGTAGTCGTAGTCGACGTAGTGGCTCATTTCGCTGACGGCTTCACGCATGCGGCCTTCGATGATCTCGTCGCTGTCCTGGCCACGGTTGGTCAGACGCTGGTGCAACGCTTCCAGCGACGGCGGCAGGATGAAGATCGAGCGCGCCTTGGGCATCAACTGACGCACTTGCTCAGCGCCTTGCCAGTCGATTTCCAGGATCAGGTCGTGGCCTTCGTCCAGGGTCTGCTGCAAATGGCTTTGCGAAGTGCCGTAGAGGTTGCCGAAGACTTCGGCACGCTCAAGGAAGTCGCCGTGTTCGATCATCTTCACGAACTCGGTGCGCTCGACGAAGTGATAGTGCACGCCGTTTACTTCACCCGGGCGCATGGCGCGGGTGGTGTGCGAGACCGAGATGCGGATTTGCTCGTCAGCGTCGGTCAGGGCCTTGACCAGGCTGCTCTTGCCCGCGCCCGAAGGGGCGGAAATGATGTAAAGGGTGCCGGTGCTGTGGGTCATGGAGGTTGCCTTACTCAATATTCTGTACTTGTTCGCGCATCTGCTCGATCAACACCTTGAGGTTGACCGCTGCCGTGGTGCTGCGCGGATCAAACGCCTTGGAGCCCAGTGTATTGGCTTCGCGGTTGAGTTCCTGCATCAGGAAGTCCAGGCGCCGACCGGCGGCACCGGCGGACTTGAGCACGCGGCGCACTTCGAGGATGTGGGTGCTCAGCCGGTCGAGCTCTTCGGCCACGTCACTCTTCTGTGCCAGCAAGACCATTTCCTGCTCCAGGCGCACCGGGTCGAGGTCGGCCTTCATGTCAGTAAAGCGGTCGAGGACCTTCTGGCGTTGGGTGGCGAGCATCTGCGGCACCAGCTCGCGCAGGGTGACTACGTCGGCTTCGATCGAAGTCAGGCGCTCATTGATCAGGCGGGCCAGTTCGGCGCCTTCACGCTCGCGACCGGCCTTGAGCTCCTTCAAACCCTGCGTGAACAGGGCGAGGGCTTCGGCGTTGAGGGCTTGCGGGTCGGCGGCGTCGGCCACGAGTACACCGGGCCAGGCCAGCACTTCCAGAGGGTTGAGTGCGGCGGGCTGCTTGATCAGGCCGGCGATGGTTTCGGCGGCGGCAACCAGTTGCGCGGCGCGGTCGCGGTCAACTTGCAGTGGCTTGCCGGTGGTTTCCTCGGTAAAGCGCAGGGTGCATTCCAGCTTGCCACGGGAGATGCCCTGGCGCAGCGCTTCACGCACGGCGCCTTCGAGGTCACGGAAGGACTCCGGCAGGCGCAGGTGCGGCTCCAGGTAACGGCTGTTGACCGAGCGCAGTTCCCAGCTCAGGGTGCCTTGGACGCCGGCTTTTTCGACGCGGGCGAAGGCGGTCATGCTGTGCACCATGGAGGTACCTCGCGATGCAGTCCCACAAATGCGGACTGATGGGTAAATTGAAGCCGACAGGCTGCGAAGGCGCAGGATTGTAGCGCAGTGGGGCGAGCGCGCCCAAACAATGGGCAATAGGCTAGCCATTCGTAACCGAATTTTTTAGAAGTGCCCCGAATCGGTTCGCGGCTCTATAATGCTCGGCAGTTTTTCGTCCTCCGTACAGGTATCCCCTATGAAACGTCCAAGTGGTCGCGCTGCCGATCAGCTCCGCTCGATCCGCATCACCCGCAACTACACCAAACACGCCGAGGGATCTGTACTGGTCGAGTTTGGCGATACCAAGGTTATCTGCACCGTCAGCGTCGAAAACGGCGTGCCGCGTTTCCTCAAGGGCCAGGGCCAGGGTTGGTTGACTGCCGAGTACGGCATGCTGCCGCGCGCCACCGGCGAGCGTAACCAGCGTGAAGCCAGCCGCGGCAAGCAAGGCGGCCGTACTCTGGAAATCCAGCGTCTGATCGGCCGCTCCCTGCGTGCCGCCCTGGACATGTCCAAGCTGGGCGACGTCACCCTGTACGTCGATTGCGACGTGATCCAGGCTGACGGCGGCACCCGCACCGCTTCCATCACCGGTGCCATGGTGGCCCTGGTCGATGCACTGAAAGTGATCAAGAAGCGCGGCGGCCTTAAGGGCGGCGACCCACTCAAGCAGATGATTGCTGCAGTGTCGGTCGGCATGTACCAGGGCGAGCCTGTGCTGGACCTGGACTACCTGGAAGACTCGGCTGCCGAGACCGACCTGAACGTGGTGATGACCAGCACCGGTGGTTTCATCGAAGTGCAGGGCACCGCCGAAGGCGCACCATTCCAGCCGGCCGACCTGAACGCCATGCTGGCCCTGGCCCAGAAAGGCATGACCGAAATTTTCGAGCTGCAGAACGCCGCACTGGCTGACTGAGTCGGCTTCAAGGAGAAACGCCATGAATGACAGCCAACTACCCGTGCCTACGCCTTCCTACGAAGTTCGTCAGGGAGCCATGTTGTGTCATTTGGCGGCGTTTCTGGGGTTTGTGTTCCCCTTCGGCAGCGTCGTAGGGCCGCTGATCCTGTGGCAGATGAAAAAGGAAGTGGACCCGTTCATTGATGATCAGGGCAAGGAAGCCTTGAATTTCCAGATCACTGTGGCCATCGCCTGGATGGCTTGCATCGTGCTGGCTTTCGCGGTCATCGGTTTTTTCCTGATGTTTGCGCTGGCAATCGCCACCATCGTGCTGACAATCATCGGTGCGATCAAAGCCAATAAAGGGATCGCCTATCGCTATCCCTTGACCTGGCGCGTGGTCAAATAACGCGGGTTCAGCCGACAGGCATCCACAAAAAAACCGACAGCGATGTCGGTTTTTTTGTGCCTGGGAAAAGACCTCAGATGGTCAGTGTCCAGTCGTAGTCCACGATCAGTGGTGCGTGCTGCGAAAAGCGTGGCTGGCGCGGCAGACGTGCGCTGCGAACAAACCGGCGCAGACCTGGGGTCAGCAACTGGTAGTCGAAACGCCAACCCAGGTTGAGCATCTCAGCCTGTTCGTTATCTGGCCACCAGCTGTACTGGTCGCCTTCACGGCTGACTTCGCGCAGGGCATCAACATAGCCCATGTTGCCGACAATCTCGTCCATCCAGGCACGTTCTGGTGCCAGGAAACCCGGGGATTGCTGGCTGTCGCGCCAGTTCTTGATATCCAGCTTCTGTTGCGCCACGTACAGCGAGCCACAGTAAATGTACTCGCGACGTTTGCGTCGCTGTTTATCCAGATAACGGGCGAAATCGTCCATTAGCTTGAACTTCTGGTTCAAGTCTTCATCGCCGTTCTGCCCCGAAGGGAGCAGCAAGGTCGCGATGCTGACCTTGTCGAAATCGGCTTGCAGGTAGCGCCCGTAGCGGTCGGCTGTCTCGAAGCCGAGGCCGCTGATGACCGCCTTGGGTTGCAACCGCGAGTACAAAGCCACACCACCTTGGGTGGGCACTTCGGCATCGCAGGCATAAAGGAAGTAGCCATCCAGTTGGAAGGCTGGGTCGTCCAGTTCAAAGGCGGAGGCGCGGGTGTCCTGCAGGCAGATGACGTCGGCATTCTGTGCTTGCAGCCAACTGAGCAAACCACGCTCGACTGCAGCCTGAATACCATTGACGTTCACACTGATGATCCGCATAAATGGCCCCAAAAATCGCGTGCGTGTATGATACACGCCGTCTACCTAATTAGCTAAATCCGTGGTATCTGAGGCTTTTTTCATGCAGGCGTATCAACGCGATTTCATTCGTTTTGCCATCGATCGCGGCGTTTTGCGCTTCGGTGAGTTCACTCTGAAGTCCGGGCGCACCAGCCCCTACTTCTTCAATGCCGGCTTGTTCAACTCGGGTTCGGCCCTGGCTCAGCTGGGTCGTTTCTACGCGGCGGCCATCGTTGAAAGCGGTATTTCCTTCGACGTATTGTTTGGTCCGGCCTACAAGGGCATCCCGCTGGCGGCCGCGACTGCCGTGGCGTTGGCTGAACATCATGGGCTTGATCTGCCGTGGTGCTTCAACCGCAAAGAGGCCAAGGCCCATGGCGAAGGCGGCAGCCTGGTAGGGGCTCCGCTTAAAGGCGACGTGCTGATTATCGACGACGTGATCACTGCCGGCACCGCGATCCGTGAAGTGATGCAGATCATCGCTTCCCAGGAGGGCGCCAAGGCGGCTGGCGTGCTGATCGCCCTGAATCGCCAGGAGCGCGGCAACGGTGAGTTGTCGGCAATCCAGGAAGTGGAGCGTGATTTCGGCATTCCGGTGGTGAGCATCGTATCGTTGAACCAGGTGTTGCAGTTCCTGGAAGATGACCCGCAGCTCAAGCAGCATTTGCCGGCGGTCAAGGCGTACCGCGAGCAGTTCGGCGTCTGAGACGGCGGCCCATGCAGGCTAGTGTGGGAGCTGGCTTGCCTGCGATAGCATCACCTCGGTACTACTGAATCACCGAGGTGCCTGCATCGCAGGCATGCCAGCTCCCACAAAAAAGGCCCCGCTCAATCTGATTGAGCGGGGCCTTTTCGTTTGCAGCGTTTAAGGGCGCTTGCGATTGCTGATCAGCGTACCCACACCGGTATCTGTGAAGATTTCCAGCAGGATCGCATTCGGCACCCGGCCATCCAGGATCAGCGAGCTGCCGACGCCGCCTTGCACTGCTTCCAGCGCGCAACGGATCTTCGGCAGCATGCCGCCGTAGATCGTGCCGTCGGCGATCAGCTCGTCCACCTGTTGGGTTGTCAGGCCGGTCAACACCTTGCCTTCCTTGTCCATCAGGCCGGCGATGTTGGTCAGCAGCATCAGCTTTTCAGCTTTCAGCGCCTCGGCCACCTTGCCGGCCACCAGGTCGGCGTTGATGTTGTAGGACTCACCGTTGGCACCCACGCCGATCGGCGCGATCACCGGGATGAAGTCGCCTCTGACCAGCAGGTTCAGCAGGTCGGTGTTGATCCCGATGACTTCGCCTACCTGGCCGATGTCGATGATTTCCGGCTGGGTCATTTCCGGCGTCTGACGGGTAACGGTCAGTTTTTTCGCGCGAATCAGCTCCGCGTCCTTGCCGGTCAGGCCGATGGCGCTGCCGCCATGACGGTTGATCAGGTTGACGATGTCCTTGTTCACCTGGCCGCCGAGGACCATCTCCACCACGTCCATGGTCTGCGCGTCCGTGACGCGCATGCCATCAATGAAGTGACTCTCGATCGACAAGCGCTTGAGCAAATCGCCGATTTGCGGGCCGCCGCCGTGCACAACTACCGGGTTGATCCCGACAGCTTTCATCAACACGATGTCGCGGGCAAAGCCGGTTTTCAGCTCCTCGCTTTCCATGGCATTGCCGCCGTACTTGATCACCAGCGTCTTGCCGACGTAGCGTCGAATGTAAGGCAACGCTTCGGACAGGACCTTGGCAGTATTGGCAGCGGCTTCGCGTTCGAGGGTCATTCAGGGCTCCGGTAAAAAATCAGAACGGTAATTGGAGATCAGGGGCAACACGTTTCAACTGGGCGTGGAACACGTCCTTGATGCGCTGCAACTCAGCCTCGGTATCCGCCTCGAAGCGCAGGACCAGCACCGGTGTGGTGTTGGACGCGCGAACCAGGCCCCAGCCTTTGGCGTAATCGACTCGCACACCATCAATGGTGGTCAGGTTGGCGCCTTCACCCCATTGCGCATCGTGCAGTGCGTCAATGATGCTGAATTTGCTCTCCTCGGTCACATGGATATTGATCTCTGGCGTAGAAATATCATTCGGGAAGGTCTGAAACAGCTCCTGCGCCGTGGATTTTTCCTTGCTGAGGATCTCCAGCAGACGGGCGGCGCTGTAAATGCCGTCGTCAAACCCGAACCAGCGCTCCTTGAAGAACACGTGGCCGCTCATTTCGCCGGCCAATAGCGCACCGGTTTCCTTCATTTTCTTTTTGATCAACGAGTGACCGGTCTTCCACATTAGTGGGCGGCCCCCGTATTTCTTGATCAGCGGGGTGAGGCGGCGGGTGCATTTCACGTCGAAGATGATTTCGGCATTCGGATTGCGCGCCACCACGTCACGGGCGAACAGCATCAGCAGGCGGTCTGCGAAGACGTTCTCGCCGGTGTTGGTCACCACCCCGACGCGATCGCCGTCACCGTCGAAGGCCAGGCCTACGTCGGCACCGGTTTCCTTGACCTTGGCGATCAGGTCCACCAGGTTTTCAGGTTTGCCCGGGTCCGGGTGGTGGTTGGGGAAGTTGCCGTCAACGTCGCAGAACAGCGGGATGATTTCGCAGTTCAGGGCTTCGAGCAGCTGCGGGGCGATCACGCCGGCTGCGCCGTTGCCACAGTCCACTACCACTTTCAGGCGGCGTGCGAGTTTGACGTCGCCGGTGATTTGGTCGGAGTAGCGTTGAAGGATGTCGACTTGGGTAATGCTGCCTTTACCGCTGGTCAGGTCGTTGTTCTTCAGGCGGTTGTGCAGGGCCTGGATCTGTTCGTTGGCCAGGGTGTCGCCGGCGATGACGATCTTGAAGCCGTTGTAGTCCGACGGGTTATGGCTGCCGGTGAGCATCACCCCGGATTTGCCGGCCAGTACGTTGGCGGCGTAGTACAGCGCAGGCGTTGGCACCAGGCCGACGTCGCTGACGTGGCAGCCGCTGTCGGCCAGGCCCTGGATCAGCTGTTCCACCAGCTCCGGGCCGGACAAGCGGCCGTCACGGCCTACCGAAACATTGGGCTCGCCCTGGGCCAGGCTCTGGGAGCCAATGGCGCGACCGATCCAGTAGGCGGTTTCGGCGGTCAGGGTCTTGGGCACCACGCCACGAATGTCGTAGGCGCGAAAGATGCTGTCGGGGAATGTCGGGGCTACTCGGGCTGCGGTACTCATCGCGGGGGGAAACTCCATCTGAAGGGGGCAAGGCTGGCCTTAAAGTGGCTGACCGGCAGGCTCAAACTGAAGGGTAAGACGGCGTTTTCGGCAGAGAGTTCGTGGTGTAAAAGTGCCATCGGAGTGCTGGCTCCGTTTGGTCTGTCGCGTAAACTTTTGATTTTGTTGTAGAAATCTCGCTGAATAAATCCGCGCATTCTTCATCCTGAATAGCCATGCGGTGGCGTCTTGCCGGACAACTGCGTCCGGCAAGATTCAGCTTAGTCAGTGGCTGCCGGAATGCCCAAAACCACCTGCGCCGCGTTGAGTCTCGTCGAACGCCTGTACCAGTTCGAAGTGCGCCTGTACCACCGGCACCAGCACCAATTGGGCGATGCGCTCGCCGACGGCGATGTTGAACGAGGTGTTGCCACGGTTCCAGCACGACACCATCAGTTCGCCCTGGTAATCCGAGTCGATCAGGCCCACAAGGTTGCCCAGCACGATGCCGTGTTTGTGGCCCAGGCCGGAGCGCGGCAGGATCAACGCCGCCAGGCCAGGGTCGCCGACGTAGATCGACAGGCCGGTAGGGATGAGGAGCGTCTGGCCCGGCTCAAGGACCGTGTCCTGCTTGAGCATGGCGCGCAGGTCCAGGCCGGCGGAGCCCGGTGTGGCGTAGGCCGGCAGCGGGAATTCGTTGCCGATGCGTGGGTCGAGGATCTTGGCTTGCAAAGCGTGCATGTAAATTAAACCTGGTTCAGCCGTTGGGCGATAAATGAGATCAGTTGGCGGGCAATCTTGCCTTTGCTGGTCTGGGCGAAAACGGTGGCGTGCAACTCGCGGTCGATCACGCTGATAGCATTTTCCTCACTGTTGAAGCCGATGCTCGGGTTTGCGACATCATTGGCAACGATCAGGTCGAGGTTTTTGTCTTTCAATTTGCGTGCGGCATAGTCGAGCAGGTGCTCGGTCTCGGCCGCGAAGCCGACACTGAATGGCCGGTCCGGGCGGGTGGCGATGGTCGCCAGAATGTCCGGGTTGCGCACCATTTGCAGGAGCAGGCCGTCGCCGCTTGTAGGGTCTTTCTTAAGCTTTTGCGGGGCGACGACTTCCGGGCGGTAGTCTGCAACCGCTGCCGAGGCGATAAACAGGTCGCAGGGAATGGCTGCTTCACAGGCCGCCAACATGTCCCTGGCGCTGACTACGTCGATTCGCGTGACGCGATCGGGGGTTGGCAAGTGCACCGGACCGGTGATGAGGGTGACGCGTGCGCCTGCCTCAACCGCGGCTTCGGCCAAGGCAAAACCCATTTTTCCTGAGCTATGGTTGGTGATGTAACGCACCGGGTCGATGTTTTCCTGGGTCGGGCCAGCGGTGATCAGTACATGTTTGCCGGTGAGTGCCAGGTGCTGGAAGCACTCTGCGGCGCACTGCGCCAGGTCGGTGGCTTCGAGCATGCGGCCCATGCCCACATCGCCGCAGGCCTGGCTGCCGGAGGCCGGGCCGAACACTTTGAGGCCACGGCTTTGCAGGAGCTGGGTGTTGGCCTGGGTGGCCGGGTCGCGCCACATGGCCTGGTTCATGGCCGGAGCGATGGCGACGGTAGCGTCGGTGGCCAGTACCAGTGTGGTCAGCAGGTCATCGGCAATGCCTTGGGCCAGGCGCGCGATCAGGTCGGCAGTGGCTGGGGCGATCAGCACCAGGTCAGCCCATTTGGCCAGCTCGATATGGCCCATGGCGGCTTCGGCCGCCGGGTCCAGCAGGTCCAGGTGAACCGGGTGGCCGGACAGGGCTTGCATGGTCAGTGGGGTGATGAACTCACTGCCACCGCGTGTCATGACCACGCGCACTTCGGCGCCTTGGTCCAGGAGCCTGCGAACCAGCTCTGCGCTCTTGTAGGCGGCAATGCCGCCGCCGACGCCGAGAACGATGCGTTTCCGATACAGACGCTGCATTGGTTTGCCTTTCCAGTTCAGTGATGCCAGTTCAGTGACGCCTGCGATGCCCCCTCCCCAGGTGAAATCGCACGCAAAAAAGAGGGCTTAAGATAACACAGCGACCGTCGGGCAACAGCGGCGCACATGCACACGGAGGTGGGATGAGTATTCGCGATTGGCCTGTGGCTGAACGTCCACGGGAGAAACTTTTGGAGTGGGGCGCGGCGAGTCTGTCCGATGCCGAGTTGTTGGCAATCTTCCTGCGCACTGGGGTTTCGGGCAGAAGTGCGGTGGATCTGGCGCGCCATCTCTTGGCGCAATTCGGCGGCCTTCGACCGTTGTTGGAGGCCAGCCAGACGCTGTTCATCCAGCATTTGGGGTTGGGGCCGGCGAAGTTTGCACAGTTGCAGGCGGTGCTGGAAATGTCTCGGCGCCACCTGGCCGAGCGCCTGCGTAGCGATTCGGTATTGGAGAGTCCGCTGGCCGTGCGTGACTACCTCAAGGCGCTCTTACGTCATGAGCCCCACGAGATCTTCGGCTGCCTGTTTCTCGACTCAAAACATCGGGTGCTGGGCTTCGAGGCGTTGTTTGAGGGCACCATCGACACCGCCATCGTTTACCCCCGCCAGGTGGTCAAGCGTGCGCTTGCATACAACGCGGCAGCGTTGATCCTGTGCCATAACCACCCATCAGGGAGTGTCGAGCCGAGTGCGGCTGATCGAAAATTAACCAAGTTGCTGCAAAAGGCGTTGGAAGTCGTGGATGTGCGGGTGCTGGATCACATCATTGTGGGCGACGGTGACCCGCTGTCGATGGCGGAATATGGATGGATGTAGCCCCGCCCCATTAGGGCGGGGCAGGTTTTCAAGGCTTGACGCTGACCTTGGAGAAGTCCTGGCGTCCAAACGGGCTCACCTGGTATCCCTCGACATTCTTGCGCGCCAGAGCGAACGCCGTAGGGTGCGCAAGCGGTAGCCATAAAGCCTGCTGCTGGATCTGTGCCTGGGCCTGTTGATACAGCTTGCTGCGCACACCTTGCTCGCTGGTGGTCTTGCCGGCGCTGATCAGTTTGTCCAGGGTTGGGTCGCAGTAGCGGGCGAAGTTGGTGCCGGATTTCACTGCCGCGCAGGAGAATTGCGGGGTCAGGAAGTTATCCGGGTCGCCGTTATCGCCGGCCCAACCCATGAACAGCAGGTCATGCTCACCGGCTTTGGCGCGGCGAATCAGCTCGCCCCACTCGATCACACGGATCTCTGCCTGGATGCCGATTTTGGCGAGGTCCGCCTGCAACAGCTGTGCGCCCAGGTTAGGGTTGGGGTTCAGCAGGCTTCCGGTGGGTCGAGTCCAGAGGGTGGTCTTGAAACCATTCTTGAGGCCGGCCCGGTCCAACAGCGCCTTGGCTTTGGCGATGTCCTGTGGATAACCCGGCAAGTCCTTGGCATAGCTCCAGGTATTTGGTGGGTAAATGCCATTGGCTGCTTCGGCGGTGCCTTCAAATACGGCTTTCAGGTAGCTGTTCTTGTCGAAGGCCAGGTTGATCGCCTGCCGCACTTCGGGCTTGTCCAGCGGCGGGTGCTGGCTATTGATCGCAACGAATGCGGTCATGAAGGCTGGTGTTTTTTCTACTTTGAGCGCGGGATCTTTCTCTGCTTCACCCACATCCAGCGGCTTGGGCGACAGCGCGATCTGGCACTCATCACGGTGCAGTTTCTGCAGGCGCACGTTGGCATCCGGCGTAATGGCGAAGAGCAAGTTATCCACAGCCGGTTTGCCGGCGAAGTAATCCGGGTTGGCTTTGTAACGCACGACAGCATCTTTCTGGAAACGCACAAAAACGAACGGTCCGGTGCCGATCGGTTGGCTGTTGAGCTTTTCGGGCGTACCGGCCTTGAGCAGTTTATCGGCGTACTCGGCCGGGTAGATCGAGGCAAAGCCCATGCTGAGAGTGGCGAGGAAGGTCGAGTCGGCGTGATCGAGGGTGAAGCGCACGGTCAGCGGGTCGAGGGCGTCGATCTTCTTGACCAGCGTCGGCAGTTGCAGAGACTGCGCATGCGGGAAGCCGCTCTGGGCGATCTTGTGCCACGGGTTGGCGGGGTCGAGCATGCGTTCAAAGCTGAAGCGCACGTCTTCGGCGGTCAGGGTGCGGCTCGGGGTGAAATAGTCGGTACGGTGGAATTTAACCCCCGGGTGCAGCTTGAAGGTATAGGTCAGGCCATCCGGCGACACTTCCCAGCTGTCTGCGAGGCTCGGCACCAGCTTGCCGCTGACGGCGTCGTAGTCCACCAGGCGATTCATCAGTACATCGGCCGAGGCATTGGTGGTGGTCAGGGAGTTGTACTGCACCACATCGAACCCTTCGGGGCTGGCCTCGGTGCAAACGCTCAAACTGGTGGCGGCTTGGGCCAGCGGCGCGATAAATAGAGGGGCTAGCAATAGCGGTAGGGCAGCGAGGCGCATATTCGGTTTCCTTTGCAGATCGAAGGCCCATCTGCGAGTGCAGTCTGGAAAAAGCCTACCGTAGTGGTCTGTTTGATAAATGACTAGCCCATTTTTGCCTGTGCTTTTGGCGCAAATGCTGTTTTGATGGCGCCTCAGCGCGTTTCGCCGTGCACTTCATTGTGCCTGCGGGGCGCTGTAAATCATTCTGTGCGACGAGCGGTCGGCTGTTACAGCGGCCCCTCCTGGCAACGGTTCAGGCGTCTGTCGCCAAGATTTATGCCGGTAAAAACACACGGGCTGTTGTTGCACTAGGGTCTTTCTGGTATAAAGCAGCGCTCTTTTCTAGGGGCCCGGTTCCTTCGCTAGTAGGTGTAGCCGGTAAGACCCTAAAGAAACGCGGCGCCTGGCGCCAAATGACTGAGAGATTAAGCGGCCAACCCATGCCGGGTTGGGCATGTGGTTTTAGAGGGCTGAGGCATGTCGAGAGTCTGTCAAGTTACCGGTAAGGGTCCGGTGACTGGGAATAACATTTCCCACGCAAATAACAAAACCCGTCGTCGTTTCCTGCCGAACCTGCAGCATCACCGCTTCTGGGTTGAAGAAGAGAAACGTTTTGTTCGCCTGCGTGTATCTGCCAAAGGCATGCGTATCATCGACAAGCGTGGCATCACTGTCGTGCTGGCCGAAATCCGCGCCGCTGGCAAGATCTAAGGAGCTTTATCATGCGTGAATTGATTCGAATGATCTCTAGCGCCGGTACTGGTCACTTCTACACTACCGACAAGAACAAGCGTACTACCCCGGACAAGCTCGAAAAGAAAATGTTCGACCCGCGCGTTCGCAAGCACGTGATCTACAAAGAAGGCAAAATCAAGTAATTGATTTTCTTCCTTGTGAAAAAAAGCCCGTATCTCACGATGCGGGCTTTTTTTTGCCTGTGATTTCTTGATCAGGCTTTCTGTTCGAACACCACGTAGATCTTGCGGCACGGCTCCAGCACTTCCCAGGTGCCGCTGAACCCGGCGGGGATCACGAAGCGGTCGCCGGCGCGCAAAGTCTTGGCGTTGCCGTCGGCATCCCGCAACACGGAAACACCCTGCACAATCTCGCAGTACTCATGCTCCGTGTAATTGACCTTCCACTGTCCGATTTCACCTTCCCACACGCCCGCGCTCATCTGGCCGCACGGACTGTTGTAGTGGTTGTAGATGGTTTGTTCGGGATCGCCCTTGAGGATTTTCTCGGCGGCCGGACGGTAGCGGTCTGGGGCGGTGTTGGCTTGGCTGAAGTCGACGATGTCCTGGATGCTCATGTGCGTGTCCCGTCTGGCCTGGGGTTGGTGAGCTCAAAGTCTATGTTTATTAAAATGAACATCGCAAGGGCGTTTACCGCCGTTATGTCAAATATATTGAAACATCCCCAGCCGCTGGTTTAGGGTGGCAGCTGCCTTGAGCCGAACAGCAGGCTGGCCGGGCAAGAATTCTTTGAGGCTGCCGGGGGACATCACCTGGCCCTTGTATTCAATAAGAGGAGGACACTCGCATGACCACCCTGACCCGTGCCGACTGGGAACAACGCGCCAAGGACCTGAAAATCGAAGGCCGCGCCTATATCAATGGCGAGTACACCGCCGCTGTTTCCGGTGACACGTTCGAATGCATCAGCCCGGTCGATGGCCGCCTGCTGGCCACCGTTGCGAGCTGTGACGTCGCCGACGCCCAGCGTGCCGTCGAGAATGCCCGCGCCACGTTCAACTCCGGTGTCTGGTCGCGCCTGGCGCCAGCCAAACGCAAATCCACCATGATCCGTTTCGCCGCGTTGCTCAAGGCCAATGCCGAAGAGCTCGCGCTGCTTGAAACCCTGGACATGGGCAAGCCGATCACCGACTCCCTGGAAATTGACGTGCCTGGCGCAGCCAATGCGCTGAGCTGGAGCGGCGAGGCTATCGACAAGATCTACGACGAAGTTGCCGCCACCCCGCATGATCAACTGGGTCTGGTGACTCGCGAGCCGGTCGGTGTTGTCGGCGCGATCGTGCCGTGGAACTTCCCGTTGATGATGGCCTGCTGGAAACTCGGCCCGGCGCTGTCCACCGGTAACTCGGTGATCCTCAAGCCGTCTGAAAAATCCCCGCTGACCGCGATCCGAATCGCGGCTTTGGCCGTTGAGGCCGGTATTCCAAAAGGCGTGCTCAACGTGCTGCCGGGTTACGGCCACACCGTGGGCAACGCGTTGGCGCTGCACATGGACGTCGACACCCTGGTGTTCACCGGTTCCACCAAGATTGCCAAGCAACTGTTGATTCGCTCCGGCGAGTCGAACATGAAGCGCGTGTGGCTGGAAGCCGGCGGCAAGAGCCCGAACATCGTGTTTGCCGATGCGCCGGATTTGCAAGCCGCTGCCGAATCCGCCGCTGGCGCCATCGCCTTCAACCAGGGCGAAGTGTGCACCGCCGGTTCGCGCCTGCTGGTGGAGCGTTCGATCAAGGACACCTTCCTGCCGCTGGTGATTGAGGCCCTCAAGGGCTGGAAGCCGGGCAACCCGCTGGACCCGGCGACTAACGTCGGCGCACTGGTGGACACCCAGCAGATGAACACCGTGCTGTCGTACATCGAAGCCGGCCACGCCGACGGCGCCAAACTGGTCGCGGGCGGCAAGCGCACGCTGGAAGAAACCGGCGGTACTTACGTGGAACCGACGATTTTTGACGGTGTGACCAACGCCATGAAGATCGCTCAGGAAGAGATTTTTGGCCCCGTCCTGTCGGTAATCACCTTCGACAGTGCCGAAGAAGCCATCGCCATCGCCAACGACACCCAATACGGCCTGGCCGCAGCGGTATGGACGGCGGACATCTCCAAGGCGCACCTGACCGCCAAGGCCCTGCGCGCCGGTAGCGTGTGGGTCAACCAATACGATGGTGGTGACATGACCGCGCCGTTTGGTGGCTTCAAGCAGTCGGGTAACGGTCGCGACAAGTCGCTGCATGCGTTCGACAAGTACACCGAGTTGAAGTCGACCTGGATCAAGCTGTAAGCAACACCGCTGATCCCCTGTAGGAGCAAGCTTGTGAGTGAGCTGGCTGCCTGCGATAGCAGCGCCAAGGTGTGACGGACACACCGAAGCATCTGCTATCGCGGGCAAGCCCGGCTCCCACATAAGCTCGCTCCTACAGTTCGTTTGCAACCTCGGAAATTATCCACAGGAGCGTGGAAATGCGTTGGGCGACTTATTTCGCCGTCCTGGCTTCGGTACTCAGCGTCGGCCTGGCCCTGGGCGTCAGCATGCCGCTGGTGTCCCTGCGCCTCGAAGGCTGGGGCTACGGCAGTTTCGCCATTGGTGTGATGGCAGCCATGCCGGCCTTCGGCGTGCTGCTGGGGGCGAAGGTCTCCAGTCGCATGGCCTCATGGCTCGGCACCGCCAACCTGATGCGTCTGTGCTTGTGGGCCGGCGCGGTGTCCATCGGGTTGCTGGCGGTCCTGCCCAGCTATCCGGTGTGGCTGGTGCTGCGACTGATGATCGGGGTGATCCTGACCATCGTGTTTATCCTCGGCGAAAGCTGGATCAACCAGTTGGTGGTGGAGCAGTGGCGTGGCCGATTGGTGGCGCTGTATGGCTGCAGCTATGCCTTGAGTCAACTGTCAGGCCCGCTGCTGTTGGGCGTGCTGGGCACCGACCATGACTACGGTTTCTGGGTGGGCGTGGGCCTGCTGATGGTCGCGCCGCTGCTGTTGCTGGGGCGTTCCGGCGCGCCAACGGCCGATTCCTTCAGTGTCACCTTCGGCGATCTATGGCGTTTTTGCCTGAGCCTGCCCGCGATTGCCTGGGCGGTGGCGTTATTCGCTGCGTTCGAGGCGATGATTCTGACGCTGCTGCCAGTGTATTGCCTGCAACAAGGCTTTACCGCCGAGATCGCCTTGGCCATGGTCAGTACGGTGGTGGTTGGCGATGCGCTGCTGCAATTGCCCATTGGCGCGTTGGCTGACTACCTGCCGAGACGCACGCTGTTCTTGAGTTGTGCGGTGCTGTTGCTGGTCTCGAGCCTGGCGATTCCGCTGCTGTTGCACACGCCGCTGATCTGGCCGGTGTGGGTGATCTTCGGCGCCAGCGCCGGCGGGTTGTTCACGTTGTCGCTGATCCTGATTGGCGAGCGCTATCGCGACGACGCGCTGGTGCGCGCCAACGCTCACGTGGCGCAGTTGTGGGGCATCGGTTGCCTGATCGGGCCGCTGGTGGCCGGTGCGGGCAGCCAGTGGATCAATGGGCATGCATTGCCGTTGTTGATGGCTGCCGGCGCGCTGGGGCTGGTGGTTTTGTTGCTGCGTCAGGGCGCATTTGGCGTTGCGCAGCCCGCCTGATTTTAAACGGGATCAAATGTGTACGGGCTTGCTCGCGAATACGGTGTGTCAGTTAACGGAAATATTGACTGACCCACCGCATTCGCGAGCAAGCCCGCTCCCACACGGGATCTTCATTGTTCCTAGAGCATGCGTTCCAATCCGACTGAGGTGGCGAACCAGGCATTAAACCTGCGCCACCAGCTGCCGGGTTCACGGCTCAGCGTGTGCAATTGGCCATTGTCCTCGGTCACCCATACCACCTGGCCGTCCTGCAATTTCGCCTGGTAGCTCAAGGCTGGCGACATGCCTTGCAGCGCTAGGTTGCGTACGTGCTCCGCCAGCTCGGGGCTGTCCACCAGCACGCCGACCTCGGTGTTCCACAGCACCGAGCGCGGGTCGAAGTTGAACGAGCCAATAAACGACTTCTCCCGATCAAAGATCATCGCCTTGCTGTGCAGGCTCGAGTCCGAGCCGTGGAAGGCGCCCCGGCGAAACAGGTGCGGGCCGCTGACGCCGCTTGGGTCGCCGGGCTGGCGGCGCAGCTCGTAGAGTTTCACGCCGTGTTCCAGCAAAGCCTTGCGATAAGGCGCGTAGCCGCCATGCACGGCCGGCACGTCCGTGGCCTCCAGAGAATTGGTCAGCAGGCTTACCGACACGCCTGCATCGGCACGGCCGGTGAGGTACACCAGCCCGGGCTGCCCGGGTACGAAATACGCCGAGATCATTATCAGCTCACGGCTGACGCCGTTCAGCTCCGGCGCCAGTTGGGTAGTGAGCAGCAAGCGGGGGTCTGGGTCAGCTTCGGCCAACACCTTGCTCGGCGCATCCCACAATGCCTGGTTCCACGCCCAGATCAGCTCGCGGCGCCAGATGTCCATGCGCGGCTGGGTCTGGTAGGTGCGCAAGCGGTTGTACAGCGCGTGGTTCTGCTGGCGAGATTCGGCCAGCGAGTCTTGCAGGCGCACGCGTGCGGCGGCCAGTTCGCCTTTGGACGGGCTGTTTGAAACAAAGTCATCAATCGGATTGCTCAGCGCGCTGTTCCAGTACTGATCAAAACTGTGTCCGAGCTGCTCAGCCACCGGGCCGACGCTGAGCATGTCGATATCGGTGAAGTTCAGGTTCGGCTCGGCGTCGAAATACTCGTCACCCAGGTTGCGCCCGCCAACAATGGCCACACTGTTATCCGCCAGCCACAGCTTGTTGTGCATGCGCCGGTGTTGGAGCGACAGGTTGAACAACCGCCCCATGGCCCGCGTCACGCCGGTACTGCGGCCAAGGTGCAATGGGTTGAACAGGCGAACCTGGATCTGTGGGTGGGCGGCGAGGGTCGCGATGACGTGGTCGAGGCCGTCGCTGGTGGTGTCGTCCAGCAGGATGCGGATGCGCACGCCACGGTCGGCGGCTTTGAGCAGTTCATCCACCAGCATGCGGGTGCTGATGCCGTCGTGCACGATGTAGTACTGCAGGTCGAGGCTGCTTTGGGCATTGCGGATCAATTCGGCGCGGGCCATGAAGGCTTCGCTGCTATTGGGCAGCAGGCGAAAGCCTGAGCGTCCCTGATATGGCGCGGCCTGGGCCTGGATCGAGCGGCCGAATGACGATTGCGCAGCGGGCAGCGCATCGCTGGGCGTGCGCGGTGCATTGACCGTCGCGCAGCCGCTCAGGGCCAAGGCGCCCAGCAGGAAAAACGGTAAAAGCCGTCGAATCATCAAGGGCGCTGCTTCCACGTCAGGGCAATTGTCGGCATATGACGGCTAATTCCTGCGAAAGGTCAGTCTGCAGTCTCGGCGAGCATTTTTATCGCCGCAGCGCCGACCTTGCGCACCGCTTCTTCGATCTGCGGGGTTGGCTTGGCAGCGTAATTCATGCGCAGGCAGTTCCGGTACTTGCCGGAAGCGGAAAAGATACTTCCCACGGCCACCTGTACGCCTTGTTCCACCAGCATGCGATTGAGCTTGAGGGTGTCGAAACCTTCAGGCAGCTCGACCCACAGCATGAAACTGCCCTGTGGCCGGCTCGCCCGTGTACCCGCAGGGAAATAGCGACTGACCCAATCGAACATTAAGTCGCGATTGCGCTGGTATTGTGCGCGCATCCGCCGCAAATGCGGTTCGAAGTGGCCGTTTTTGAGGAATTCGGCAATGGCGATCTGCGGCTGTGTCGCCGTGGAGCCAGTGCTGATGTATTTCATGTGCAGCACCCGCTCCAGGTAACGGCCGGGTGCAACCCAGCCGATGCGCAAACCGGGCGCCAGGGTTTTCGAGAACGAGCTGCAAAGGAGTACGCGGCCATCTTCGTCAAAGGACTTGATCGTGCGCGGGCGCGGGTAGCTGTAGGCCAGTTCGCCATACACGTCGTCTTCGATGATCGCCACATCAAAGCGTTGGGCCAGGGTCAGCAGCGCGCGTTTGCGGGCTTCCGGCATGATGTAGCCCAAGGGGTTGTTGCAGTTTGGTGTCAGCTGGATGACCTTGATCGGCCACTGTTCCAGGGCCAATTCCAGTGCTTCGAGGCTGATGCCGGTGAGCGGGTCTGTTGGTATTTCCAGGGCCTTCATACCCAGGCCCTTAAGGGTTTGCATGGCACCGTGGAAGCTTGGCGAGTCGACTGCGACGATATCCCCAGGTTCGCAAATGGCATGAATACTGGCGGACAGCGCTTCATGGCAGCCCGTAGTGATGACGATATCTTCGGCGTTGAGTTGGCAGCCGGAATCCAGAGACAGACGGGCGATCTGCTCGCGCAATTCCATACAGCCAAAGATGTTGTCGTAATACAGTCCGGGCATATCCTGGCGACGACTGATCCTTGCAAGACTGCGCAGCAGGGGTTTCAGGGTAGGCGACAATACATCCGGCATGCCTCTGCCCATCTGTATGACATCTTTGCGGGGGACTGCGCGAATCAGTTCCAGTACCTGGTCCCACTGGGAGATTTCTACCGGTCGCTGCGCCGGGCGGCCGACTTCGGGCAGGGCCGGCAGCTCGCGCCCGACGGGCACAAAGTAGCCGGATTTGGGCTTGGGCATTGCCAGGCCGTTATCTTCCAGCAGGCGATAGGCCTGTTGAACGGTACTCAGGCTGACCCCGTGTTCCACACTCAAGGCCCTTACGGAAGGCAAGCGATCGCCGGGGCGATAGAAGCCCTGCTCTATGCGAGTGCCCAGCACTTCGGCGAGATTGACGTAGAGAGTCATGGCGGTCGCTCCCGGGGGACCATTACAGATACACAGAAAATACAGGATTCAGCCACCTGAAGGCAGCATCTGTATTGATTTAATAAGAGTGGGTTGAATCTGTAATGGTTTTGCTCGCGCGCTCAAGCTAGTCACTCATGGCAACAGGCAAATGAGGGGCAGCAAAATGAGCGGCATGAGCGATGTGCGGTTGGCATTACACGGTCAGGAGTTGGAAGCGGGGCAGGAGCGGGCGATGTCGACGCCCACCTGCGGCCGCTGGAGTCTTTTCTGGCACCGTCGCCACACGCGCAAGGCCCTGCTGAGCCTGACTCACGAGCAACTGCTCGACATAGGGCTCAGCGCCGAGCAGGCGCGCCATGAAGGTTTGAAACCGTTCTGGCGTGACTGATTACACCCATTCTTTGAATCGGTGCCAAAGCATCCCCAGTGCCAGCAGCGGCGAGCGCAGATGCTTGCCGCCGGGGAAGGTGATGTGCGGCACTTGGGCGAACAAATCGAAACGTCCCTGCTGCTGGCCACTGATGGCTTCGGCCAGCAGCTTGCCGGCCAGGTGCGTGGCGTTGAGGCCGTGCCCCGCGTAGGCCTGGGCGTAATACACGTTGGGTTGATCGGCCAATCGGCCGATCTGCGGCAGACGGTTGGCGCCGATGCCGATCATGCCGCCCCACTGGTAGTCGATCTTTACGTCAGCCAGTTGTGGGAACACCTTGAGCATCTTTGGGCGCATATAGGCGCCGATATCCTGAGGATCGCGTCCGGAGTAGTGGCAGGCACCGCCGAACAACAGGCGGTTGTCGGCACTGAGCCGGAAGTAATCCACCGTCACCCGTTGATCACAGACGGCCATGTTCTGCGGCAGCAGGCTGGCGGCCTGGGCCGCACTCAACGGTTCGGTGGCAATGATGTAGCTGCCGGCGGGCAGCACTTTGCCGCTTAACTGTGGATTCAAGCCATTGAGGTAGGCATTGCAGGCCAGCACCAGGGTCTTGGCGCGGACGTTGCCAAGGGCTGTGTGCACGTTGACCTGGGGGCCGTAGTCGATGCGTGTCACTTCGGACTGCTCAAACAGCTTCACGCCCAGTTGCTGCGCGGCGGCAGCTTCGCCGAGTGCCAGGTTCAGCGGGTGCAAATGGCCGGAGCCCATGTCGATCATCCCGCCGACATAACGATCGGAACCGATCACGCTGCTCATTTCGTTGGCTTGCAGCAGGCGCACCTCATGGCGATAGCCCAGGCTGCGCAGTTCTTCAGCGTCTTCGGCGAAGCCTTGAAGATGGTCAGGTTGGTTGGCCAGGTCGCAGTAACCCCAGGTCAGGTCGCAGGGGATTTGATAGCGCTCGACGCGCTCGCGCACGATCTCCACGGCTTCCAGGCCCATCAGCTTCATCTGGCGCACGCCGTCGGTGCCAATCACGTTGGCGAACTGCTCCAGGCCATGGCCGACGCCGCGAATCAACTGGCCGCCATTGCGGCCGCTGGCGCCCCAGCCGATCTTGCGCGCCTCCAGCAACACCACGCTATAACCGCGCTCGGCCAGCTCCAGCGCCGTGTTAAGCCCTGAATAGCCACCGCCGATCACGCAGACATCGGCGCACACTTCGCCCGCCAGCGCCGGGTAATCGGGTTGCGGCACGCTGCTGGCTGCGTAGTAGGAAGTGGTGTGCCGGGCGCTGGCAGTCATGGGGAGCATCCCTGTTTGGAAAATTTGACGCAGGATACAGCGGTCGGACGAAGCTGTCTCATCAGGGCTTTTTGCGGCAGAATCCACGCCTATTCGCCGTTCGGTACGTGTTTCGATGAGTTGCAACAGTCAGAAAATCAGCGCGCTGCGCCGACAGATTCCTTCGTTCGAGTGTGTCCCCGGTTGCCACGACTGCTGTGGGCCGGTGACGACCTCGCCCGAGGAAATGTCGCGCCTGCCACGTAAGACTGCTGCCGAGCAGGACGCGGCCATGGACGAGCTGAACTGTGTGCACCTTGGGCCGAATGGCTGCACGGTGTATGACGAGCGTCCGCTGATCTGCCGCCTGTTCGGTACCACAAAGACCTTGCCGTGCCCCAACGGGCGCGGGCCGGTGGAACTGATTCATCCACGGGTCGAAAAGCAGATCCACGACTACATGGCCAGCACCCGGCAAGTGCTGGTCTAGCGGATGTACTCGGTCAAAAATGACTGAGTCGGGTCAGTTAATCCGGGATCGGCAAGTTAAGGCTCTCTTTCACTTCTTCCATCACGATATAGCTCTTGGATTCGCGCACGTGGGGCAGTTTGAGCAGGATATCGCCAAGCAGTTTGCGGTACGACGCCATCTCGGAAATCCGTGCCTTCACCAGGTAGTCAAAGTCGCCTGAGACCAGGTGGCACTCCAGCACATGGGGCAGTTTGAGTACGGCGCGGCGGAACTCTTCAAAGGTGTCGCCGGACTTGTAATCGAGGCTGATCTCGACAAATACCAGCAAACTTCCCTTCAAATGCTGCGGGTTCAGCCGCGCGTTGTACCCCATGATGATTCCTTCACGCTCCAGGCGGCGAACCCGCTCAGTGCACGGCGTGGTCGACAGCCCGACCTTTTCCCCCAACTCGGTGAACGAAATGCGCCCGTCGGTTTGCAGGATGCGCAGGATATTGCGGTCGATCTTGTCCAGCTCCCGTTTGGTCTGGGTGTTGGTACGCATAGGGGATACGCCTCTGTGAAAAGGGTTTTTGCCGAGAATTGTCGCCAAATATAGGCATTTATATAGTGAAATGCACTGGTGATTGCTTTTTATACTGCGCCCATCATTGCTCGAATAACACACGTCAGCGGCTAAGCCCGTGATGAGGATATAAAAATGCGCGTTCTGGTCTTGGGTAGCGGCGTCATTGGTGTGACCAGTGCGTACTATTTGGCGCGGGCCGGCTTCGAAGTCGTTGTGGTCGACCGTCAGCCCGCCGCTGCCATGGAAACCAGTTTCGCCAACGCCGGCCAGGTATCCCCGGGTTATGCCTCGCCATGGGCCGCCCCGGGCGTGCCGCTCAAGGCGATCAAATGGCTGCTGCAACGCCACGCACCGTTGGCGATCAAAGCCACTGCCGATATCGATCAATACCTGTGGATGGCGCAGATGCTGCGCAACTGCACCACCAGCCGCTATGCCGTGAACAAGGAGCGCATGGTTCGCCTGTCCGAGTACAGCCGCGACTGCCTCGACGAGCTGCGCGCCGAGACCGGCATCGCCTATGAAGGCCGCAGCCTCGGTACGACCCAGCTGTTCCGCACCCAGGCCCAACTCGATGGTGCGGCCAAGGACATCGCCGTATTGAAAGAGTCCGGTGTGCCGTTCGAACTGCTTGACCGCGCCGGTATCGCCCGCGTTGAGCCGGCCCTGGCCAGCGTCACCGACATCCTCGCCGGTGCCCTGCGCCTGCCGAACGACCAGACTGGCGACTGCCAGATGTTCACCACGCGCCTGGTGGACATGTGCAAGCAGTTGGGCGTGGAGTTTCGCTTTGAACAGGACATCCAGCGCCTCGACTATGCGGGTGACCGCGTCAACGGCGTGTGGATCGACGGCAAGCTTGAAACCGCCGACCGCTACGTACTGGCCCTCGGCAGTTATTCGCCGAAGTTACTCAAGCCGCTGGGGATCAAGGCACCGGTGTACCCGCTCAAGGGTTACTCGCTGACCGTGCCGATCACCAACCCGGCGATGGCGCCGACGTCGACCATTCTCGACGAGACCTACAAGGTCGCGATCACCCGTTTCGACAACCGCATCCGCGTCGGCGGCATGGCTGAGATAGCCGGTTTTGACCTGTCGCTGAACCCACGTCGACGCGAAACCCTGGAGATGATCGTCAACGACCTTTATCCTCAGGGCGGTGATTTGACCGAAGCCACTTTCTGGACCGGCCTGCGCCCGACCACACCCGATGGCACGCCGATTGTCGGTGCAACCCCGTTCAAGAACCTGTTCCTGAATACCGGCCACGGCACCCTCGGCTGGACCATGGCCTGTGGCTCTGGTCGTTTGCTGGCCGATCTGATGGCAAAGAAAACGCCGCAGATCAGCGCCGAAGGCCTCGATATTTCCCGTTACGGCAACCATCAGGAGTCCGCAAAACATGTCCATCCAGCGCCAGCTCACCAATGAGCGCATGAGCCACATCGTTGTTCACAGCGGTACCGTGTATCTGGCAGGGCAAGTCGGCGACGACATGAGTGCCGGGATTGAACAGCAGACCCGTGAAACCCTGGCCAATATCGAGCGGTTGCTGGACTTGGCCGGCACCGACAAAACCAAGCTGCTGTCGGTGACGATTTACCTGAAAGACATCGACGCCGACTTCGCCGGCATGAACGCGGTGTGGGACAAATGGCTGCCCAAAGGCGTCGCCCCAGCCCGTGCCACGGTTGAAGCCAAGCTGTGTGAACCGGAAATTTTGGTAGAGCTGTCTGTCGTCGCTGCGCTGCCTTAAACCAACATCCCTCTCCCGGCACCGACGCTGTTGGTCGGTGCCGGTTTTTTCTTCACTCTGCCGCCTAGAAGCCTGCCGCCATGCGTCCTGCCCGTGCCCTGATTGACCTCCAAGCCCTGCGCCATAACTATCAACTGGCCCGTGAAGTCACGGGGGCCAAAGCCCTCGCCGTGGTCAAGGCCGATGCCTATGGCCATGGTGCCGTGCGCGTGGCCCAGGCGCTGGAGGCCGAGGCCGACGGTTTCGCTGTGGCGTGTATCGAGGAAGGGCTGGAGCTGCGTGCCGCTGGCATTCGTGCGCCGGTATTGCTGCTGGAAGGTTTTTTCGAGGCTGACGAGCTGCCGTTGATCATCGAGCACGATTTTTGGTGCGTGGTGCATTCGCTGTGGCAGTTGGAAGCGATCGAGCAAGCCCGGTTGAGCAAGCCGCTGACCATCTGGCTCAAGCTGGATTCGGGCATGCACCGTGTTGGCCTGCATCCCAAGGATTATCACGAGGCCTACCAACGCCTGCTGGCCAGCGGCAAAGTGGCGAAAATCGTACTGATGAGCCATTTCGCCCGTGCCGATGAACTCGATTGTGTACGCAGCGATGAACAGGTGGAGGTGTTTGAAGCGGCACGCCAAGGCCTGTCGGCCGAAGTCAGCCTGCGCAATTCGCCGTCGGTGATGGGGTGGGCGAACGTGGCCAGCGACTGGGTACGCCCAGGCATCATGCTCTACGGCGCCACGCCGTTTGGTGAAGAGCAGGCCATCGCCGCGCGCTTGCAGCCGGTAATGACCCTGGAATCGAAAGTCATCTGCGTGCGCGAACTGCCGGCTGGCGAACCGGTGGGCTACGGCGCCAAGTTCATCACGTCGAAGCCGATGCGCATTGCCGTGGTTGCCATGGGTTATGCCGACGGCTACCCGCGTCACGCGCCGACCGGCACGCCGGTGCTGGTGGCGGGGCAACGCAGCCAATTGCTGGGCCGCGTGTCCATGGACATGCTGTGTGTCGACCTTACCGACGTGCCTCAGGCCGGCCTCGGCTCCACCGTAGAGCTGTGGGGTAAGAATATCCTCGCCAGCGACGTTGCGGGCGCCGCCGAGACCATCCCCTACCAGATCTTCTGCAACCTGCGCCGCGTGCCAAGGCTCTATTCCGGGGCTTGAACGCCGCCTACGAGTAGAGCTGGCCGGGATTTAGGCCCAAGTGTTGTAAATACTGAACGCTGTCGCCATGATAACGCTCAATTACAACAAAGCCTGAATCCTAGGAGGCTCCTGCATTGGACGTCGGCGAACGACTGCAATCCATCCGTAAACTGAAGGGTCTTTCCCAGCGCGAGCTCGCCAAGCGCGCGGGTGTCACCAACAGCACCATTTCGATGATCGAAAAAAACAGTGTCAGCCCTTCGATCAGCTCCTTGCGCAAGGTGCTGGGCGGCATCCCCATGTCCATGGTCGAGTTCTTTTCCGAGGAGATCCTCCAGGAAATACCGACCCAGATCGTCTATAAAGCCAATGAGCTGATCGACATCTCTGACGGCGCCGTCACCATGAAACTCGTCGGCCGTGCGCACCCGAGCCGAGCGATTGCGTTTCTCAACGAAATCTACCCCCCGGGTGCCGATACAGGCGAAGAAATGCTCACCCACGAAGGTGAGGAAACCGGGATTCTGGTGGAAGGCCGCCTGGAATTGGTGGTCGGTCTTGAAACTTTTGTGCTCGAAGCTGGCGATAGCTACTACTTTGAAAGCACCAAGCCTCATCGTTTTCGCAACCCGTTCGATGTGCCGGCGCGACTAATCAGCGCAGCCACACCCGCGAACTTCTGACAGAAGAGGCGTCCTGCCAGCGTTGCAGAGACACCCGTAGCTGTATCCGCGAAGCTGAATATCCCTTTATTTAATAGGGTTGTTTCAGCCAGGCGGGCTAACCGTTATACTTTCGCCGCCTGCGAAACCGTGGCCGCAGGCGTGAATAGCCACCATTGAGGGTGAACGCGTGAACCTAATTATGAAAATGCTGGCTGCACCAGCAACCGTACTGGCCCTATGGGCTGTCAGCGCTCAAGCTGCGACCAATGATGAAATTGCCAAGCGCCTGGAGCCTGTCGGCCAAGTCTGTGTTCAGGGCCAGGAATGCAAAGGGATGGAAGTGGCGGTGGCAGTGGGCGGCGGTGGCGGTGCGAAAACGCCGGACGACGTGATCGCCAAGCATTGCAATGCGTGCCATGGCACCGGGTTGCTGGGCGCGCCGAAAATCGGTGACACCGCAGCCTGGAAAGACCGCGCCGACCACCAGGGCGGCCTCGACGGCCTGCTGGCCAAGGCGATCACCGGTTTGAACGCCATGCCGCCAAAAGGCACATGCGCCGATTGCTCGGATGACGAGCTTAAAGGTGCAATCGAGAAGATGTCTGGATTGAAGTAAAAAGTTAAGCATTTACAAAAGGTTAGCCCGCAAAGTGGGCTAACCTTTGGATAACAAGAGCGCTGTCGCATATTTTAAAGTACCAGGGTCGCCAGTAGCCCTACGGCTCCAAGAATGAATCCGATGAGTGCCCCGCGCCCCGGTAGTTCCTTTAGCATCGCATAAATGACGATGGGTTCTAATATAAGCAGCAGTGTGAGTGACGCCACTGTCACGATCCATATATTCCCTGTGCCTTGGTAACCTAACCAATAAGCGAATATCAGGCTTATGCCGGCAATGCATATGAGTAAAATAGGTTTTATAAAAAGTTCAGGGTTTTCTATAACTCGTCCAGAAAGTTTTGAGGCATACACTTCACTATAGATAGTTAGGATTTCGCCAAACACCATGAGCACCATGGAGGCTATTAAATAGTGACTGTTTTTCATTTTTTATCTCTAGTTAGGATGTCTAGTATTTCACTCGCGGCAGCGTCCGCATAATCACTATTGCCTAGAAGAAAGTGTGGCCCGTCATGATCGAGCAAGAAGGTATTTCTGTAAGGGGTACTTTCAAGTTGAATAATACGGTTTAAGGTTTTTTCAATCAGCTCTAGACAAGATGAGTGGTTGTTTCTTAATAATTTTATAGCGTTTGCGAAATGGGTTGCTTCGTCGGCGATTAAGTTACCAATCCATGTGTCGAAGCCCGAGTGCCCAAACTGATTATAGAACGTATCTTTCTTGTATGTTTTAACTGAAATGTATTCATCGTACGCAAACACAGTAAGTAAGCTTAATTCGTTTGATAAAATTTCTTCAAAGGGTTTAAAGTCGCTGTTTCTTGATTTTAAATTGTCCAAGAGAGTTTCTTCGTCTGTATTAAATATCAAACGATTCAGTTCTATAAAGCCGTCGGCATGATTTTTTTCATCTAAAAACCATAAGTCTAAATATTGCACGAAGTAGGGGGAAAACTCAGAGCGTCTCGGATAAAGGTAGTGGTACAGGTTTATCGCGTCGTACTCAGAGACTAAGTCGGCCAAAAAGAAATCCTCGTATTTTGGGTCAATACCGGGATTGACCCAATCGCTATTGGCGATTTCTTTGAATAGCGCTCTAGAGCTCCAATGACGCTTATTGAGGAAGGGAGGTTTCATTTTTTTGCTCCGTTTGATGTGTGAGTGTCATGGCTCAATTTTTTGATGATGGTTGGGATTATTGATTCTTGTATTTCTTTTTTAGTGATTGGATAATCAAGCGTGTTGTGGTCTAACACGAAGGTTCCTGTATATTCTGTTTTTTCAAAATCTAATGTGAAAAGCTCTTTAAGTATGGACGGGGCTTCTTGAAGCCTATTCGGGAATAGCTGTTTAGCTTGTTCTATGAAAAAGAAAAAATGCTTAGCTTCATCTCTTTTGATTTTTCTGATCCAGACTGACAATTGCGAGGAACTAAAGGTGTCGTAATTTTTTATGCTGCGCTGATAGACGTGTGTCGTGATTATCTCGTCATACGCAAGCAAGATGAGAAGTTTAAGTGGGTCCTGCATAAAGGGGGTTAGGCTGTTGAAGTCGGATTGTCTTGTTTCAACTTCCATTGCTACAACGTCAAGCGGAATTCCTGTATAGGCTGAATAAATCAGAGAGAAGCCATACGCGTGATCGATTTCATCTCTAAGCCAAGGCTTTAAGATATTTGCCGATTCAGAGATGCAAGCTGGATTCTGATCAGCGATATGCCAATAAAGCCTCCTTGCATCGTATTCGGTAATTATTGAGTCGAAGAAAATTTCTTTCCAGGTAGCCTTCTCTGCCTTGCTAAGCGTTACCGGAGGAAAGCAAAAATCCTTGAGAATTGAAGACGCATTGCTTGATTTTTTCGGCGTATTAGAGGTGCTCTGCATGTTATTCATGATAGCGGCCTTTTGGTAAAGTTATTTTTCAGGTAGACGGCTTCATACTAAAAAGTTACTGAAAGACAGCGTGTGGTCGACATCCGATGGTTTCCAGTCTGTCTGTTGACTGACGATGGGTTCCCAATAGTTAACAGTGATATCGTATACGTAACGCCAATCCAAGTTTTCGGATTCTATGACGCCAGCGTTTGGAAAGTATTCTGCCCATTTCATGCCGCCAATTATGCTGGAGGCAACTTGTAAGCTTGTCGCACTGTTGTAGTTGGCCATTTTCCTGGCTTTACCAATTGATAGATTTGACCCTAACCAGAAGGCGCGGAACTTTTTGCTGATTAGGAAAACGCCAAGCTCATCTATTCCCGAAATAATTTCGTCTTTCAAAATCGTTTTTTTGATTTTTTCTGATTGCTCACTCTGACCCAAAAGTTGCATTGAATCGAGTGTCTGATCACAAGGTTCATACGCATAGTAAACAGTTGGGCGGTAGGTAGGATTCTCGGGGTCGCCTAAAGTCAAATATTCAGCAATTGACAGTGCTTCGTTGTGGGTTAGTAAATAGGCAGAAAATTCCAAATAGTTAGGTGACCAGCTTTTAACTCTAACGTTACACCCTTGCTCTAGCATTTCTAGTGCATATCCATTTTTTCTTGCGCCGTAAGGAATTTCTGTTTCGTGTGTGCCCCAGCCCAATTCTGCTGCTTGCAGGCATTCGGTAATAAGACCGTCCACAGACCATGTGGAGACGAAGTTTAGGGGGGCGCGGGCTGATGCACTGACTTGCGAGTCATGCTCGGAGATTTGTATAACTTGTATTTCAAGGATGTTGGCAAGCGCTGCCCATTCAATCTGGTTTTTCGGTTCTGCTACTATGTTGTTTGCTGCGGCCATTTCTACTAAAGCTTTCTTTAATAAAATTGAGATGAAGCCAGGATTTGCGCCATGGGCGACAACAGCGGTTGGGCCAGTCGTTTTCTGTTGATACGTTTTCATTACCTCGCGAAGCTGATAGTTTGTGGTTAGCGTCTGGTATTTTTCGTCTTTGTAGGCCCACGGCTCTATACAGGTGTCTAGATAAAGTGAGTCATACTTTTGAGCCAGCTCTAAAAGCTCCAGGCTTGAGACAGATACTGCGAGGTTCACTAAAAAAGTATTTCCGTTTAAGTACGGTGAGAGTATAGGTTTGAAGTTTTCAGCGGTTATGACTTTTTCTTCCAGGGTGGCTGAAAATTCGGTGGTAATTTCGATAAGGCTCTCGTTTAGGTGTTTCTCAAAAATTGTCACGTTCACTCCATTGTAATGCCTTGATAATAGTGGGAGCAGGCCTTGTGCGACGCTTCCGAAACCGATAATTATTATATGGTTATGTTTTTCATTGCGCTTCCTTGGGTATTTGTATTCGTTAGGTGTATAGCCTTTTGAAGATGGTTTCATACTGAAATCGATATTAGTGCGTGGATATAATTTGTGTTTTGATCTTGTCCTAAATGAACGTAGGGCTTTTATTCAATGAGTCGTAAGGCTTTTCTTTGGTCGTGATCTCGGGTTAAACCTTTATGATATGTTTCTGTTTTAATTAGGCTTTTATTTGGCAGTTTCTTCATGCGCACAGGGATGGGCTTATCAAATTGATTGCTGTTCATTGCAGCAAAGACCCGGCAAGCTCGGTCCAACCCCTAATCATGGAATGTCAGGAGGGTCGGATGGTGCAGTTGTGTTCAATCGAGCAAGCAGTTGACGACGTACTGGCGCGTTTGCCGGCGCATATCCACATGGGCATGCCCTTGGGCCTGGGCAAGCCGAATCTGTTCGTCAATGCGCTGTACCGGCGCGTCGCCAAGTTGCCGGAGCGGGCGCTGACCATCTACACCGCGCTGGCCCTGGGTCGACCAACGATGGGCGATGGCTTGCAAAAACGCTTTCTCGAGCCTTTTATCGAGCGGGTGTTCGGCGATTACCCCGAGCTGGATTTCCTCGCCGACCTGCACAAGGACAGCTTGCCGGCCAATATCCGCGTGCAGCAGTTCTTCATGCAGCCCGGCAGCCTGCTCCACAGTGCATCGGCGCAGCAGGATTATGTCAGCAGCAATTACAGCCACGCGGCACGAGATATCAACGCTGCCGGCCTGAATCTGGTGGCGCAGCTGGTGGCCAGCAGCACCGAGCATCCGGATCGCCTGAGTTTGAGCTGCAACCCCGATATCACGCTCGACCTGTTGCCCATGATCGAGAAGCGCCGCGAGGCAGGGGAAACCATTCTGATCGTTGGCCAAGTGCACAGCGACTTACCCTACATGCCCGGCGACGCCGAGTGGGGCATGGGCGAATTCGACTACCTGATCGACGAAAAGGACAGCACTACGCTGTTCTCCACTCCGAATATGCCTGTGGGCTTCCAGGACCATTTTATCGGCCTGCACGCCAGCACTCTGGTGCGCGATGGCGGCACCTTGCAGATCGGTATCGGCTCCATGGGTGATGCGCTGACCGCCGCCTTGCTGGCGCGCCAGGCCGATAACGAAGCCTATCGGCTGCTGCTGACCGACCTCGATGTGTACCAGTGGGCGCCCTTGATCAGCCACGAAGGCGGCGTCGCACCCTTTGCCCGTGGCCTTTATGGCTGCAGCGAAATGTTCGTCAACGGCCTGCTGGTACTGGCCGATGCCGGCATTATCCGGCGCAAGGTCTACCCGGATGTGGCGACGCAGCAGCAAGCCAACGCCGGCACCCTGGATGACGCAGCCCAACCTGACGGCATTTCGATCCATGGCGGCTTCTTCCTCGGGCCGCGCAGTTTTTACCAGCGCTTGCAGGAAATGACTCACGCCAAGCGCCTCGAATTCAACATGACCCGTATCAGTTACATCAACGAGCTCTACGGCCAGGAAGAACTCAAGCGCCTGCAGCGCCTGGATGCGCGGTTTATCAACAGCGCAATCATGGTGACGTTGCTTGGGGCAGGTGTAGCGGACCAGTTGGAGGACGGCCGTGTACTCAGCGGCGTCGGCGGGCAGTACAACTTTGTTGCCCAGGGCCATGCGTTGGAAGGTGCACGTTCGATATTGATCCTGCGCAGCTGGCGCGAGTCGGCGGGGGAGGTCAGTTCCAACATTGTTTGGGAGTACGGCCACTGCACGATTCCTCGACACCTGCGCGATATCGTCATCACTGAGTACGGGATTGCCGATTTGCGTGGGCAGACGGATGCCAAAGTGATCGAGGCGCTGCTGAATATTACCGACTCGCGCTTTCAGGATGACTTGATCGAACAGGCGCAGAAGGCCGGCAAGTTACCCAAGGACTTCCAGCTGGCCCCGCGCTTTGCCGACAATACACCGGAGCGCCTCAAGGGCATTCAGGCACGGCATCGCCGGTTGTTTCCGGAGTACCCGCTGGGCACTGACTTCACGGATGAGGAAAAGGATCTGTTGCGGGCGTTGAACTGGCTCAAGAGCAAATTCAAGCTGACGGAGATTCTGGAGTTGGGCAAAGCGGCGCTGGATGCACCGGAGCCGGAGGCGTTTCCCAAGCATCTGGAGCGGATGCAGTTGGATAAGCCGGTAGGGCTGAAAGAGGACCTCTATCAGCGTTTATTGCTCGCCGGCCTACAGGCCACCGCGCACTGACAGCCCAACGCAAAACCCAATGTGGGAGCGGGCTTGCTCGCGAAAGCGGTGTATCAGTCGACTTATACATTGACTGTCACACCGCATTCGCGAGCAAGCCCGCTCCCACATGTTTAACCGCGTTCAGGCAGCGATTATTCGATAAAGGTCACAACGCCACCCGCCAGCGACTTCACACGCGCCAGCGACTCAACTCGATAACCCTGCGCATCCAGCTCCGCACGGCCACCCTGGAACGACTTCTCGATCACAATCCCCAAGCCCGCAACGGTTGCGCCCGCTTGCTTGATGATCGAAATCAGCGCCTGGGATGCCTTGCCATTGGCCAGGAAATCATCGATGACCAGCACGCGGTCGCTGCTGGTCAAGTGGCGCGGGGAGATCGCGACAGTGCTTTCCACCTTCTTGGTGAAGGAGTACACGGTCGCCGACAGCAGGTTTTCCGTCAGGGTCAGGGATTGCTGCTTGCGGGCGAAAATCACCGGCACACCGAGGTTCAGGCCAGTCATGATTGCCGGTGCGATGCCCGAGGCTTCGATGGTAACGATCTTGGTGATGCCCGAATCCTTGAACCGCGCGGCGAATTCGTCGCCGATGAGCTTCATCAGCGCCGGGTCGATCTGGTGGTTCAGAAAGGCGTCGACCTTGAGTACCTGATCGGAAAGCACGATGCCTTCTTCGCGAATTTTCTTGTGCAGTGCTTCCACGGAAAGCTTCCTCTAATGGCGCGGTGTGCGCCGAAAGTAGATTAAAAAGTAGTCGATTTTAGCGCTTTAACATCGCGCGTATATCCGCCAAGGCGGTGTTGCCGCGAACGGCCTTCACTTCGGTTGGGGTGTCGTCATTGCCTTCCCAGGCCAGGTCATCCGGCGGTAGCTCGTCGAGGAACCGGCTGGGGGCACAATCGATGATTTCGCCGTACTGCTTGCGCTTGGCGGCAAACGTGAAGGCCAGGGTCTGACGCGCGCGGGTAATGCCCACGTAGGCCAGGCGCCGTTCTTCTTCGATAGTGTCGGCTTCGATACTGGAGCGGTGCGGGAGGATTTCCTCTTCCATGCCCATGATGAACACGTAGGGGAATTCCAGGCCCTTGGACGCATGCAAGGTCATCATCTGCACGCCTTCGGCACCGTCTTCCTCTTCTTGCTGGCGTTCGAGCATGTCGCGCAACACCAGTTTGCCGATGGCGTCTTCGACGGTCATCTCGCCGTCTTCGTCTTTTTCCAGGGTGTTCTTCAGCGCTTCGATCAGGAACCAGACGTTGCCCATGCGGTAATCCGCAGCCTTGTCGCTGGAACTGTTGGTGCGCAGCCAATTTTCATAGTCGATGTCCATGACCATGCTGCGCAAGGCACTGATCGGGTCTTCGCCGGCGCACTGTTCGCGCACCTTGTCCATGAAGCGCTTGAAGCGTGAAAGGCGATCGGTGAAGCGCGTATCCAGGTGCTCGCCCAGGCCGATTTCGTCGGTGGCGGCGTACATCGAGATCTTGCGTTCGGTGGCGTAGTTGCCGAGCTTTTCCAGGGTGGTGGAGCCGATTTCACGGCGCGGCACGTTGATCACCCGCAGGAAGGCGTTGTCGTCATCCGGGTTCACGATCAAGCGGAAGTAGGCCATCAGGTCTTTTACTTCCTGGCGTCCGAAAAAGCTGTTGCCACCAGAAAGCCGATAGGGAATCTGGTGGTGCTGCAGCTTCAACTCGATCAGCTTGGCCTGGTAGTTGCCGCGATACAGGATCGCAAAGTCGCTGTAGGGCCGATCGGTACGCAGGTGCAGTGTCAGCAATTCGACCGCTACGCGCTCGGCTTCGGCGTCTTCGTTGCGGCAACGGATTACGCGAATCTCGTCGCCATGGCCCATCTCGCTCCACAGCTGCTTTTCAAACTCGTGGGGGTTGTTGGAGATGAGTACGTTGGCGCAACGCAGGATGCGGCTGGTGGAGCGATAGTTCTGCTCCAGCATCACCACTTTCAGGGACGGGTAGTCGTCCTTGAGCAACATCAGGTTTTCCGGCCGCGCGCCGCGCCAGGCGTAGATCGACTGGTCATCGTCGCCTACCACGGTGAATTGGTTGCGCTTGCCGATCAGCATTTTCACCAGCAGGTACTGGCTGGCGTTGGTGTCCTGGTATTCGTCCACCAGCAGGTAGCGGACTTTGTTCTGCCATTTTTCGAGGATGTCGGCGTGTTCCTCGAACAGCTTTACCGGCAGCAGGATCAGGTCGTCAAAGTCCACCGCGTTGAACGCCTTGAGCGTGCGCTGGTAGTGGGTGTAGACGATGGCGGCGGTCTGTTCCTTGGGGTTGCGCGCGTTTTCCAGGGCCTGGGGCGGCAGGATCAGGTCGTTTTTCCAGGCGCCGATCATGTTCTTGATCTCATCCACGCCGTCGTCGCCTGCATATTCCTTTTGCATGATGTCGGTCATCAGCGACTTCACATCGGTTTCGTCGAAGATCGAGAAACCTGGCTTGTAGCCCAGCCGCGCATGCTCCTTGCGGATGATGTTCAGCCCCAGGTTGTGGAAGGTACACACCGTGAGGCCGCGGCCTTCGCCGCCCTTGAGCAGCGTGCCGACACGCTCCTTCATTTCGCGCGCCGCCTTGTTGGTAAAGGTCATGGCGACGATGTACTGGGCACGGATGCCGCAGTTCTGGATCAGGTGCGCGATCTTGCGGGTGATCACGCTGGTCTTGCCGGAACCGGCACCGGCGAGCACCAATAGAGGGCCGCCGACGTAGTTCACGGCTTCTTGCTGCCGGGGATTGAGTCGGGACATACAGAATTCAGGGAGTCGTTGTTCAAAAGGGCGGGCATTTTAACAGGCTCGCAGGATTCTGCTCTGACAGAACGACAGTGTGACGTACCACTCGATCTAAATTTGCCGGTTTTGATACTTTGCCGCAGGATGTGGAGGCTTTTACGGCTAAGGTTGCGGCTAAACCTTACAGCCGGCGCATTTGATAACCCCTATCATTGGTGATTATCAGGCAGCGCGTCATAATGCCCGCCGCCACCACACTTTTGCAGAGTCTAGGGAGCTAGCTTGTCTACGCCTGTCGAACCCTTGCGTTTGCTGCTACTGGCCGATGAGCCAGCGTGGGCAGCGTTGTTGCGCGAGTGCCTGGCGCCGATGGGCGAAGGGGCTGTGCTGATCAGTGCGCCCAACTGGGACTCGGTGAGTCGTCTATTCGATGACGACCACACCGCCGTGCTGTTGACCACGCCCCACTTGCAACCCGGTGCCGGGCGCTGCAACTTGCCGTGCGTGTTGTTGCTGGAGCAGGAGCCGCTGGTTGCGCCGCTGGGTGTCAGCGATTGGCTGATCCGGAGTGTCCTGGATTCCGATACATTGCGCCGGTGCTTGCGCCACGTGCGTGAGCGGGGCGTGCTGGAAAACACCTTGCAGCGCCTGGCCGAGCAGGACCCGCTGACCGGCATCGCCAATCGACAGGGTTTCCAGACCTTGCTGGCGGCGCGATTGGTTGAGAACGAAGGCCGCGGTTTGGCCCTTGGCCACCTCGACCTCGACAACTTCCGTCACGCCAACGACGCCTTGGGCCATCAGGCGGGCGATCGGTTGATCCTGCAGGTGGTCTCGCGGCTCAAGAGCCAACTCGAAGCCGGTGACCAACTGGCGCGGCTGGGCAGCGACGAATTTGCCCTGCTGATTGATACTCGCCGCGCGCCTCAGCGCGCCGAATGGATGGCCGAACGCATTACCGAAGCCATGGCCGAGCCCTACTGGGTAGACGGCGAAAGCCTGTTGATCGGTTGCAGCCTGGGTGTGGCACATGCCCGCGCCCGCGCCGGTGCCGACCCGTTGATGTGGCACGCGCACATCGCCATGCAGCAAGCCAAAAGCACTCAAGGCTGCACCTTTCATATCTTCAACGAACGCATCAACCGCAATGCACGCAGCCTGGCTGACCTGGAAAGTGAACTGCGCCGCGCGCTGCGCCGTGACGAACTGGAACTGCACTACCAGCCGCGCCTGGACCTGGACGACGGGCACATCGTCGGCCTTGAAGCGCTGGTGCGCTGGCGCCACGGCGAACGAGGCCTGTTGCCGCCCAGCGAATTTGTCCCCTTGGCTGAACAGAGCGGTCTGATCGTACCGCTGGGTTACTGGGTCATCTCCCGAGCCCTGCGCGACATGCAAGACCTGCGCGAGCGCGGCCTGCCGCCGCTGCACATGGCGGTCAACCTTTCGTTTCGTCAATTCCAGGACAGCCAATTGCTCTCGACCCTCAGCCGGCTCATTGCCGAGCGTGGTGTGGAAGCGCAGTGGCTGGAGTTTGAGCTCACCGAAACCGCCGTGATGCGCCGCAGTGATCTGGTCAAGCAGACCATGGATGCCCTCGGCCGCCTAGGCGTGAGGTTTTCCCTGGATGACTTCGGCACCGGTTTTTCGTCGTTCGTGCACCTCAACAGCCTGCCGATTGCCTTGTTGAAGATCGACAAAAGCTTTGTCGGCGGTATGGAAGAGCGTGAAGAAAACCGCAAGCTGGTGCACGCCATGATCAACCTGGCCCACAACCTCAACCTGGAAGTGGTGGCCGAAGGCGTGGAAACGCCCGAGCAGCTTGCGCTGTTGAGGTTGTTCGGCTGCGACCAGGCCCAGGGTTACTTGATCAGCAAGCCTTTACCGTTGCCGGAGTTGGTGGAATACCTGACGTTCGGCAAGGGTGAGCAGGCGCTTTTGGGCTGAGTATTCGAGTGTTGTAAACCCAATCAAATCTGGGGGCTGGCTTGCCTGCGGTGGCATCACTTGGTTATGCCTGACACACCGAGGTGCCTGTATCGCAGGCAAGCCTGCTCCCACATTGACCGAGCACATCCTCTAGTCGGGTTGCATAGCCTGGAATTGCGTATCTATTTGCGGCTCCCGACGAATCATCCTCTCCATCTTCGCCTCAAACGCCCAAGTCAGGCTGATGGCCGCGCAGGCAAGGCCCAGTGCCAGGCCCCACCACACGCCAGTCGGCCCCCAGCCCAGGGTGAACGCCATCAGCCATGCCGATGGAGCGCCGATCAGCCAATAGCAGCCCAAGCCCACCAGGAAGGTGGTCTTGGCGTCTTTCAGCCCACGGATGCAGCCCATGGCGATGGTCTGCACGCCGTCGAACAATTCGAACCAGGCCGCTACGGCCAGCAGGCTGACAGCGAGGATGATCACGTCGTGGAAGGCCGGGTCGTTATGGTCGAGGAATAGCCCGATAAGCGGATCGGAAAACAGCCACAGCACTGCCGCAAATCCCAACATCACCGCCGCGCCAAATCCGATGCCGACCCTCCCGGCCATGCGCGCATTCAGCAACTGCCCGGCGCCGTAATGCTGGCCGATACGCATGGTGATCGCGTACGACATGCCCGCCGGCACCATGAACGCTACCGAGACAATTTGCAGGGCAATCTGATGCGCCGCCAATTGCGTACTGCCCATGGTGCCCATGCACAACGCCGCGAAAGCAAACAGCCCGACTTCCACCGCATAGGTGCCGCCAATCGGCAATCCCAGGCGCCACAGCTCGCGCAAATACTGGGTGTTGAGGCGCAGCAGGCCGGTGCCGAGCGGGTAGGCCGCGTACGTCCGATTGCTGCGGATGTACCACATCAGCGCCAGGGCCATGCTGTTGGCAACGATGGCCGTGACCAAACCGATGCCCATCAAGCCCAATTTGGGCAGGCCGAACATGCCTTCTATCAGCGCGTGGTTGAGGAAGTAGTTAAGCACCGTGCCGCACAGGCTGATCACCATCACCGGGGTGGCCTTGCCGATGGCGCTGGTGAAACCACGCAAGGCCATGAAGCTCAGATAGCCGGGCAGGGCGAACGGCAGGATGGTCAGGAATTGCCCCGCCGCGTGCACGTTGGTTTCGGTCTGGCCAAACATCAACAATACGGGCTTGAGGTTCCACAGGAGTAAGCCAGCTACCAAGGCCATCAGCCAGGCCAGCCATAGCCCGGCCTGGGTCAGGCGAGTAGCGCCTTCGATGTCGCCCGCACCATGACGAATAGCGACAAGGGTGCCCACGGCGGCGATAACGCCGATGCAAAAAATCGCCACGAACGAATAGCTCGCGGCGCCGAGGCCACCACCGGCCAAGGCTTCGGGGCTAAGGCGGGCCATCATCAGGGTGTCGGTCAGCACCATCAGCATGTGTGCCAACTGTGAGGCAATCAACGGCCCCGACAGCCGCAGAATGGCCCAGAGTTCGGTACGTACCGGATGCTGCATGATCATCACGCTCAAAAAGTCGGAGGGTTGAGGAAGGGTTGATTCTCGGCGCTTTGAGCGCATTGCACAAAACGATAAATGCGATCGTTTGCATGATTAAAACTCATGCTTGAGTGATTCTGGTAGGGTTTCGATATTGCGCTGTCGGAGCTTTCCCAATGTCTCGTCGCCTTCCTCCGCTTTATGCCCTGCGGGCCTTTGAAGCCGCGTCCCGGCATAACTCGTTCACCCGTGCGGCGCAGGAGCTGTCGATCACGCAAAGTGCCGTCAGCCGACATATCCGCACGCTCGAAGAGCATTTCGCCTGCCGCCTGTTCCAGCGCAGCGGCCGAAACCTGCAACTCACCGAAGCGGCGCGCCTGCTGCTGCCCGGAGTACGTGAGGGCTTCGCTGCGCTGGAGCGGGCCTGCCATACCCTGAATGCCGAAGACGACATCCTGCGCATGAAAGCGCCGTCCACCTTGACCATGCGCTGGCTGCTGGCGCGGCTCAGCCGCTTTCGTGCGTTGCAGCCCGGCAACGAAGTGCAACTCACGAGTGCGTGGATGAGCGTGGATGAAGTGGACTTCAACCAGGAGCCTTTCGATTGCGCGGTCCTGTTGAGCTACGGGCATTTCCCGGCAGACTGGGAGGCCTGTTACCTGTTCCCTGAACTGCTGATCCCGGTGGGCGCCCCCAACCTGCTGGCCGATGGGCCTTGGGATGTTAATCGCTTGGCGTCCGCTGAGCTGCTGCACCCTACGCCCGACCGCCGCGACTGGCGCAACTGGCTGGAGCGCATGGGGCTGTCGTCGCAGGTGTCGCTCAAGGGTGGGCAAGTGTTCGACACCCTCGAACTGGGCATGATTGCAGCGGCGCGAGGGTACGGGGTGTCGATGGGCGATCTGCTGATGGTGGCTGAAGACGTCGCCCAAGGGCGATTGAGCCTGCCGTGGCCGACCGCCGTTGCCAGTGGGGAAAATTACTACCTGGTGTGGCCGAAAACCCGTCCCGGTGGTGAGCGCTTGCGCCGTTTGGCGGAGTTTCTGCAAGGTGAAGTGAACGCCATGGAGTTGCCCCGGGTTGAACGTCTGGATTGACGCGCTATCGAGCGTCCGTGCAATCGTTTGCGCGTTACCCCGGTGAATCGCTCAAGTATTACCCGCGCCCGCCGAAGTAGGGGTGTTGGAACCTTCGTGCACCAACGTTTCCCACCAGATAATTTGCCGAGCAGCGCTATGAGATCAGGATGATCCTGGCCTCGGCCAGGAGCTGTCATGTCTCAACCTCGCGCTCGGATCGCCTCTCAGTTAGGCCTCGCCTTGGCCGTAATTTTGGCTGTCGTTATTAGCGGCAGTACTGTTTTCGCCTTGCGTTCCCTCGACTCCGCCAACCTTGACACGCGCGAGGAACACCTGGCCAGCGAGGCGCGCCTGCTCGCTGACCAACTCAACACCTTCCACAGCACCTTGCGCGAGAGTACCCAGCGTTTGAGCGGGCTGTTTGAAAAGCGCTTTGGCGCGGGGTTGAGTGTGCGTGGCGAACAGCCGGTAGCAGTGGCCGGTGTGCAGACCCCGAGCCTGTTCCTGGGCAGCGACCTGTTGAACAACGATTTCGATGAGGTCGATGAGTTCAAGGACACTTCCGGCGGCGTGGCCACGGTGTTTGTGCGCAGCGGCGAAGACTTTATCCGCGTCAGCACCTCCCTGACCAAACAGGATGGCAGCCGCGCCATCGGTACGGCCCTTGACCACCAGCATCCGGCCTATCAACGCCTGCTGGCCGGGCAGAGTTATGTCGGCCGGGCTGTGTTGTTCGACCGCTCCTACATGACCCAGTACACGCCGGTGCGGGATGCGGCTGGCAAGGTGATCGCCGTGCTGTTTGTCGGCTTCGACTACACCGACGCCCAGAACGCCCAGTTCGACAACCTCAAGCGCTTCCGTATCGGCCAGACGGGTTCCCTGGCCTTATTGGACGAACAGAAACACTGGCTGGTGCCGCCGGCAGGTGTGCAGGCGCTGGACCAGGCGATCCCGGTGATGCTCGACCTGGCCAAAAAGCCAGGCAAAGGCCTCTTCTGGAGTGACAAAAACGAAGACTTCTACAGCGTCTCGGTGCCGTTTGAAGGCGGCCCGTGGGCGGTGGTGGCGAGCATGCCGAAGTCCGAAATCCGCGCGGTGACCTGGGCGGTGGGCATTCGGCTGGTGATTGGCAGTGTGCTGGCAATGTTGTTCGCTGTGGGCGCTGCGGTCTGGCTGTTGCGCAGTAAATTGCAGCCCCTGAGCGACCTGGTGCGCCAAGCCGAAGCCCTCGGTGCGGGTGATTTGAGTGCGCGCCTCAATGTGTCCAGCCATGACGAAATCGGCCAACTGGCCCGCAGCTTCAACCAGATGGGCGAAGCGCTGTCGACCATGGTTTCGCATATTCGCAAGGCGGCCGAGGAGGTCAACAGCCGAGCCCAGGCGTTGTCTGGCCTGTCTGGCGGTGCCTATGAAGGCATGGAGCAGCAGTCTGGCGAGATCACCAGTATGGCCGGCGCAGTGGAGGAGTTCAGCGCGACCTCGCTGAACATCGCCGACAACATGGGCAATACCGAGCGACTGGCCCAGGAAAACGCCCAACAGACGCGTATCGGCCGCACCTCGATGCAGGAGGCGTCGTCGTCTTTGGAGCATATCGCTGCGGCGCTGAACAGCACGGCCACCGTAATCAATACCCTCGGCCAGCGTTCCCAGGAAATCGGCGGGATCGTCGGCGTCATCACCTCGATCGCCGAGCAAACCAACCTGCTGGCGCTCAACGCCGCCATCGAAGCCGCGCGTGCCGGTGAGCAAGGCCGAGGTTTTGCCGTGGTTGCCGACGAAGTGCGCAACCTGGCTTCGCGCACCCGTCAGGCCACCGACGAAATTTCCGGCATGATCCAAAGCATCCAGCAGGAAACCGGTAACGCCATCAGTACCATGGAGCACGGCAACGTGTTGATGCAGGAAGGCCTGTCGCGCAATGCTGACGTGGCGTCGGCCCTGGCGCGGATCGACGAGCAAAGCCGCTCGGCGGGCCAGCAGTTTGCCGCGATCACCACCGCGACCCAGGAGCAGAGCAGCACGGCAAACGTGCTCAGCAGCAACCTGCAAAGCATTGCGCTGGCCAACAGCGAGCAGCGTGAAGTGGTGTCGAACCTGGCCATTACCGCCAGGGAACTGGAAACCCTGGCGGCTGGCTTGCGGCATGAGGTGGATCGGTTTCGTTGAGGCCTAGCGGTCGCCGAGGCCCGGGTCCACACGCTTGCCGATATCCTTGAGGCGCGCGAGCTGATCGACCATCCCTGGCGCCTCGTCCAGGCTGCTGACGAAGGTCCACAGGTAAGTCATGACCGCGTACACGTGACCGGCCTTGACCGCAGGCGACAGGGCCAGCTGGCTGATCGCGACGACAAATAGCAGGGCGGCCAGCGTACCGATAAACAGGAACGCGGCCGCCTCGCGGTCTGACAGCCAGATCCGCAGGCGCGACAGCACGTGATAGTGGCGCTGCAAGGTCTGCGCACCGACCTTTTCCACCAGACCGATTTCCTTCTCCAGGCGGTCATTCAAGCGCTCATGCAGCTGCTGATTGCGCCGGGCGAAGCGTGGCAGCAAGGTGGTGCACAACAGCAGTGCGCCCAGACACGCCAGGCCGATCCACGGTTCGATCACCAGCAACATCACTGCCGCACCGACGATGGACACCAGCGCCGTCGCGATGATCGGCACGTGTTTTTCGAAGAAGTCGACAAAGTCCCGTGCCAACACCACCCGCGCCGCTGCCCTTGAAGTGCTGTGGTTTTGCAGGCGCTGGTTGAGAATGACCGGCACCGCGAGGTCAGCGTAGATCCGCGTGAAGGTGCGGGTGTCCAACGCGCGCCGCGCCGCCCCGACCACCCAAAACGCCAGGACCACGGCGGCGTAAAACAATGCACTGCCGGCATCGCCGCGGATGATCGAGTCCACTGCAAACCCGGCAAACAGCGGGTAGGCCAGCAGTAGCGCGTTCTCAAGTGCAACCAGCGATAGCGTGCAAAACAACTTGCCAGGGTAGGCCCGGGCAATTGCTTTGAGGGTCTGGCTGGCGGACTGTTGGCCAATTTTCTTGCTTTCTTCGATCAGAATTTGCGGAGTGACGGATGACATAGGTGCACCAATGGGGTGATAGACGCTATTATTGAGCGACTGCTCAAGTATCCTTGAGCGATCGCTCAAAAAGCAAGCGCCACTCATCTACCGGCGCCCGAAGGAATTACCCATGTCGCGTATCGACCGTAAAGACCAGATCATCGCCGCCGCCCTGGAGCTGTTTCGCAGCAAGGGGTTTGCCGATGTGTCCACCCGCGACCTGGCCGAGCATGCCGGCCTGTCCCGCAGCCACGTCTACCACTACTTCAGCGACTGGAATGAGCTGCGCCGCGAAGCCTTTGTGCGTTTTGCCAATGAACAATTGGATGAGGTCCGCGGCCCGCTGGCGGGCGTGCCGCCGCTTGAGGCGCTGGTCGGGTTCTTGCGCGATTGCCTGCCGTGCACCGCCGACGCTGGCTGGGCGCTGTGGCTGGATGCGTGGGACGAGGCGATGCATGACCCGCAGATGGCTCAGGCGTATCTGGTGATCAATGCTCAATGGCAAGGCATGCTTGCCGAGGTGATCGAGCAAGGTGTCGCTGAAGGCGTTTTTCGCTGTGATTCGCCCCAACGCGCTGCCCGGCAGATCTTTGCCTTGGCGATGGGCTATGCCGATGACCTGATGCTTAAGCCATCCACCGAATCCGCCGAAGCGGTGCTGGATGAGGTGATGGAAGTGGCGAGGCTGCTATTGGATTTCCCCAAGGCGCATTAACCAACTGCCGCAGGGCGGTACTGCAGCGCCTCCGCCAAATGATGGCGGGCGATGTGCTCTACCTGTTCAAGGTCGGCCAGGGTCCGCGCCACCTTAAGCAACCGATGAGCTGCGCGCAGGGACAATGTCAGCCGTTCGCAGGCGCTTTCCAGCCAGCTCTCATCGGCTTTCGCCAGTCGACAGTGCTTGCGTAACCCTGGCAGGTCCAGAAAAGCATTGGCGCAGCCTTGACGTCGTTGCTGGCGCTCGCGGGCCTCGGCAACCTCTGCTGACGCCTTCGCCGTGTTATCGCCGTCCTGTTGGGTGGGGTTCAGCGCGGTCGTTTCCCGGGCGACGGTTACGTGCAAGTCGATGCGGTCCAGCAATGGCCCGGAGAGTTTGTTGCGATAGCGCTGGATCTGCTCCGGCGTACAGCGGCAACGCCCGCTGGGGTCGCCCAGATAGCCGCAAGGGCAGGGGTTCATGGCGGCCACCAATTGAAACCGCGCGGGGAAACTCACCCGGTCACGGGCGCGGGAAATCACAATATGCCCCGACTCCAGTGGCTCGCGCAGCACCTCCAGCACTTTGCGATCAAACTCCGGCAACTCATCCAGAAACAGCACACGATGGTGGGCGAGGGTGATTTCCCCGGGTTGTGGTTTTGAACCCCCGCCGACCAGTGCCGGCCCGGAAGCGGAGTGGTGCGGCTGGCGAAACGGGCGGTGCGGCCAATGGCTCAGCGGCGCCGGGCTGACCACTGACTGAATTGCTGCGACTTCCAGGGCTTCCTGTTCACTCAGTGGCGGCAGCAGCCCAGGCAGCCGACTGGCGAGCAACGTCTTGCCGGTGCCGGGTGGCCCGCTGAACAGCAGGTTATGCGCGCCCGCCGCCGCGATCAGCAAAGCGCGCTTGGCTGCCAGTTGCCCCTGCACTTCGCTCAGGTCCGGATAGGGTTTGTTCAGGTACAGCAGCCCGTCGGACTTATAGGGCTCAATCGGCACATGCCCGTTCAGGTGCGCCACCACCTGCAGCAGGTGGTCTACCGCAATCACCTTCAACCCCGACGCCAGGCACGCTTCCTCGGCATTGGCCCGAGGCACTATCACGGTGCGCCCGGCCTTGCGCGCCGCCAGCGCGGCGGGCAGCACGCCTTTGACCGCGCGCACCTCACCGGACAGCGCCAACTCACCCAGGCACTCCACGTCGTCCAGCATCAACGCCGGCACTTGCATGCTGGCCGCCAGAATCCCCAGGGCAATCGCCAAATCAAAACGCCCGCCGTCCTTGGGCAGGTCGGCAGGCGCGAGGTTGAGGGTGATGCGGCGGGCCGGGTATTGCAGCGCTGAGTTAAGGATGGCGCTGCGCACGCGGTCCTTGCTTTCCCTGACAGCAGTTTCCGGCAGGCCTACCAGCGTCAGGGAGGGCAGGCCGTTGGCCATATGCACTTCAACGCTGACGGCAGGGGCTTCGACGCCAATCTGGGCGCGGCTGTGGACGATGGCGAGGGACATGCTCGTTCCTTGAAGAGAGGGCCGCTTCCTGCGGTTTTTCAAGGGTAGACGAGGGGGTGGAGAGCGAGGCGGGAGAGGTTTTACAGAACGTATCCAGCGTCGGTCGCAGCGCTTTATGTGGGAGCTGGCTTGCCTGCGATAGCATCACCTCAGTGCAACTGATACACCGAGGCGCCTGCATCGCAGGCAAGCCAGCTCCCACACTGACCGCGTTTACTCAGTGGGCGGCGTTAACCTGGCTTCCAACTCCGCCACCTTCGCCTCCAGGCTCTCCAGCCGCGCACGGGTGCGGGCCAGTACGACCATCTGGCTGTCAAACTCTTCCCGGCTCACCAGGTCGAGCTTGCTGAAGCCGCTTTGCAGCAACGCTTTGAACTGGCTTTCGATTTCGTTGCGGGGCAGCGGGGTGTCGCCGCTGAAAAGGCGAGAGGCGTGGCCGCTCAGGGCGTCGAGAAGGTCTTTGGGCGCGAGCATGGGAAATATTCCGGAAAACTGTTGGCGGGCAGTGTATCACGCAGCGTCTATAGTCCTTTCACGGCCACAGACGCACGCTTTTCGCGCAGGGGGTCGGGCGGCTACGCACTGTTTTTGTGCGCATTGGCGTCGCCATACAGCCCCGCAGGTGGGCATAAGTGGGCAACGGACTGATTTCAGTGGTTTTTACGGAGCTGGCAAGCTTTCTGCTTAGACGATCATGACCCATGCACTGATGCAGTCGCTGTGACGAATGCAGTGCGCCGACGGATCAGGGGTACAGGTTTCGTCACCAGTGGTTCGCTGGCGTCGCAACGGCAAATGCCGAGGCGACGACGCGTTACAAAGCCAGGCACTGCGCTTAGACTTGAGACGGGTTTGTTTTCCTGGGGCAAGTCCACCAATTCGGGAGAGAGTTTTCATGAAGCTAGTCACTGCCATCATCAAGCCGTTCAAGTTGGACGATGTACGCGAGTCGTTGTCCGAGATCGGCGTGCAGGGCATTACCGTTACTGAGGTCAAGGGCTTCGGTCGGCAGAAGGGTCATACCGAGCTGTATCGTGGCGCGGAATACGTGGTCGATTTTCTGCCGAAGGTGAAGATTGATGTCGCCATTGACGACAAGGATCTTGACCGTGTTATCGAGGCGATAACCAAGGCGGCCAACACCGGCAAGATCGGTGACGGCAAGATCTTCGTGGTCAATCTGGAACAGGCTATTCGCATCCGTACCGGCGAAACCGATACCGACGCAATCTAAGCCGCCAAACCCCCAACGCCCCAGGAGAAAACAATATGACTCTGCGTAAATTCGCAGGGCTAGGAGCCCTGTTGTCCCTCGTAATGCCGGCCTTGGCATTGGCGGCGGACCCAGTCCCTGCTCCAGTCCTCAATTCCGGCGACACGGCGTGGATGCTTACGTCCACCGCGCTGGTGCTGTTCATGACCATTCCAGGCCTGGCGCTGTTCTACGGCGGTATGGTTCGCTCCAAAAACATTCTTTCCGTGATGATGCAGTGCTTCGCCATCACCGGTTTGATCACTATCTTGTGGTTCGTTTACGGCTACAGCATGGCGTTCGACACCACCGGTATGGAAGCAGGCGTCGTCAACCTCAACTCGTTCGTGGGCGGCCTGTCCAAACTGTTCCTGTCGGGTGTGACTCCGGCGAGCATTACCGGCCCTGCGGCGCTGTTCCCTGAGGCGGTGTTCGTCACCTTCCAGATGACGTTCGCCATCATTACGCCTGCGCTGATCGTCGGTGCTTTCGCTGAGCGTATGAAGTTCTCCGCGATGCTGATTTTCATGGGTGTCTGGTTCACCCTGGTCTACGCACCGATTGCCCACATGGTGTGGGGCGGTCCGGGTTCGTTGCTGGGCGACTGGGGCGTGCTGGACTTCGCGGGCGGCACCGTGGTGCACATCAACGCCGGTGTGGCTGGCTTGGTGGCGTGCCTGGTACTCGGCAAGCGTAAAGGCTTCCCGACCACGCCAATGGCACCTCACAACCTCGGTTATACCCTGGTGGGTGCAGCCATGTTGTGGGTTGGCTGGTTCGGCTTCAACGCAGGTTCCGCCGCTGCGGCCAACGGCACTGCCGGTATGGCGATGCTGGTCACCCAGATTGCTACCGCGGCTGCGGCGCTGGGCTGGATGTTCGCCGAGTGGGTCACCCACGGTAAGCCAAGTGCACTGGGCATCGCCTCGGGTGTAGTGGCCGGCCTGGTTGCAATCACCCCGGCTGCCGGCACCGTGGGCCCGATGGGCGCCCTGGTCATCGGCCTGGCGGCAGGCGTGGTGTGCTTCTTCTGCGCCACTACCCTGAAACGCAAACTGGGCTACGACGACTCCCTGGACGCCTTCGGCGTGCACGGTATCGGCGGTATCCTCGGCGCGATCCTGACCGGCGTATTCGCTGCCCCTTCGCTGGGCGGCTTCAACGCGGCGACCACTGACATCGCGGCGCAAGTCTGGATCCAGTGCAAAGGCGTCGGCTTCACCGTGATCTACACGGCCATCGTGACCTTCATTATCCTCAAGGTACTGGATGCGGTCATGGGCCTGCGGGTCACCGACGAAGAAGAGGCTGTCGGCCTCGATCTGGCGCAACACAACGAACGCGGTTACAACTTGTAAGTACGCGAAAAAAAGATGCCCGGCTTGCCGGGCATTTTTTTGCCTGGGGTTTGTCAGTGATAGGAAGCTGTACCGGTTTTTGCGCAGAGTTTGTGATGGGGCGCACACGGTACTTTTCACCGTGCAAAAGTCTTACATGCATGTAGGCGTATTCGGCACTTTGTTTTTTCCCTGAGCGCGCTAGAATGCGCGCCGATGGGCGGAGAACTGTATGTGGCAACAGACCCTGATTACCCTCCGGGCCAAGCCCAGGGGCTTTCACCTGGTAACGGATGAGTTGCTTGCCGGCTTGCCTGAATTGAAGGCTTGTCGCGTAGGCCTGTTGCATCTGTGGCTGCAGCACACCTCGGCCTCGTTGACCATCAACGAGAATGCCGACCCGGCGGTTCGCCGTGACTTCGAACGTTTTTTCAACTCGCTGGTGCCGCAAGGGCGTGCAGGGTTCGAACACAACGACGAAGGTCCGGATGATCTGCCGGCGCACTTCAAGGCCAGTCTCCTGGGCTGCCAGCTGAGTTTGCCGGTCAAGGCCGGCCGCTTGGCAATGGGGACCTGGCAAGGTGTTTATCTGGGCGAGCACCGTGATCATGGCGGTGCTCGTAAAGTCCTCGCCACGTTGCACGGTGATGGGGCATAAGCCACTGGTGATCCGGTGGATGTTGATTTTTTCCGGCGAACTCGACAGCGAGTGAGGCTGGGCTATAACTAATCTGCTTTTCGCAAGTCATGAGGTAGAACATGAGCGACGATGATCTGGAAAACGACGACCTTGAAGTAGGTGACGACGACGAGACCGAAGAAGGTCTTGAAGCGGCAGCTGAAGACGTTGCTGACGACGACGGTGGCGATGATGCACCTGCCCCGGCGGCCAAGGGCAAAGCCAAGGCAGCTGTTTCGGTAGACGAACTGCCGAGCGTTGAAGCCAAGAACAAAGAGCGCGATGCGCTGGCCCGTGCGATGGAAGAATTCCTCGCTAAAGGCGGCAAAGTGCAGGAAGTCGAGGCCAACGTGGTGGCAGATCCACCGAAAAAGCCGGATAACAAGTACGGCAGTCGACCTATCTGAGGTCACTCACCTGCTTATAAGAAAAAGCCCGCCGTCGCTGCGGGCTTTTTCATGCCTGTAATAAATCCTGCAGGTCACCACAAGACAAACGTGGGAGCGGGCTTGCTCGCGAAAGCGGCCTGTCAGTTGCTGATGGGCTGACTGATACACCGCATTCGCGAGCAGGCCCGCTCCCACATTTTGATTCTCAGTGTTGCCGCTATAGCGTTACTGCCAACTGCGAAGCAACGGCGGCAACTCGTTTAAGCTACGAATTTCCGCATCCGGGCGCTTATCCGCTTCCCACGCCTTGCCCGTCGGGTTGAACCACACGGCACGAAGCCCCGCCTGCTGCGCCCCGGCGATGTCATCGCCAGGATGATCGCCAATATGTACTGCTTGATGGGCGTCCACGCCGCCGCGTTGCAGCGCCTCTTGAAACAGGCGCGCATCAGGCTTTGCGATACCGATATCTTCGGCGCGCAGGGCAAAGTGAAAGTAATCCGCCAGGCCTACACGCTGCACGTCGGCATTGCCGTTGGTGATAACCCCCAGCAGGAAGTGCTGGCGCAGGGCTTGCAACATGGGTTCGGCTTCGGGAAACACCGTGAGTTGGTGGCGTGCGTGAATGAATGCTTCAAAGCACACGTCGGCCATCTGCGTGGCTTCAGGTTGTGGATAACCGGCTTCTTCAAAGGCGTGCATCAGCACCCGATGGCGCAGCACGCTGATCCGATTTTTGAGTTCAGGATGGCGCTCCAGTACCTGCTGGCGAAGGCTCGCGAAGTGCTCGAGTGGCAAATCGCCGACCTTGGAAGCATGGGTCGCCAACCATTCACGCATCGACGCTTCGGCGCTGATGATGACGGGTACGTTGTCCCAGAGCGTGTCGTCCAGGTCGAAGGTGATCAGCTTGATACTCATGAGTCGCCGCCCTTGATGCGTTTGGCCCGTGGATGGGCACTGTCGTACACCGTAGCCAGGTGCTGGAAGTCGAGGTGGGTGTAGATCTGCGTGGTCTTGATGTCGGAGTGGCCCAGCAGTTCCTGCACAGCGCGCAAGTCCTGGGACGACTCCAGCATATGGCTGGCAAAGGAATGCCGCAGCATGTGTGGGTGCAGGTTTTGCCCCAGCTCACGCTCGCCGGCTGCCTTGACCCGCAATTGAATTGCCCGTGGCCCCAGGCGGCGGCCTTGTTGGCTGACAAACACGGCATCGTCCGCCGGGTGGGTCAGAAGGCGCAGCGGTAGCCACAGCTGCAAGGCTTCGCGGGCCTTCCTGCCCACCGGCAGTACACGGGTTTTGCTGCCTTTGCCGAGCACCTGCACCAGGCCGTCCGCCAAGTCCAACTGATCGAGGTTCAGGCCGGTCAGCTCCGACAGGCGCAAGCCTGAGGAATAGAACAGCTCAAGGATCGCCTGATCGCGGTGGGCGAGGAAGTCATCTTCCACCGCCCCATCGAGCAATTGCAGCGCGCGGTCGGTGTCCAGGGTCTTGGGCAGGCGCCGCTCACCCTTGGGCGGGGCCAGGCCATTGGCCGGGTCGTGGTCGCACAGGCCTTCGCGGTTGAGGTAATGATAGAGGCCGCGCACCGCCGACAGCAGGCGGGACAGGCTGCGCGAGGATTGGCCTTGCTGGTGCAGGCGCGCGATCAGGCTGCGCAGGCTCTGGATATCCAGGGCCTTCCAGCTGGCGATCTGTTGCTTTTCGCAGTACGCCAGGACCTTGTTCAAGTCCCGTCGGTAGGCTTCCAGGGTATGGGGCGACACCTGGCGCTCGTTGCGCAGGTGAGCGCAGTAAGCGTCCAGTTGCCTGTCCATGGCTAGCGCACCGCGCGCAAGGCAGTGGTAAAGCGCGGCAGGACCCGGCCCAGCACTTCAGCGATGTAGGTCAGAAACAGCGTGCCCACCGAGCTTTTGTAGTGCTGAGGATCACGACTGGCGATGGCCAATACACCGTGCAGGCCTTGATGGCTGAGAGCAACCACGGCAGTGGAGCCGATCTGCTTGCGCTGTTCAGCGCCAAACAGGAAATCCAGTTCGTGCTCGCGCAGGGTGCCGCTGATGGTCTTGCCTTCGGAGAGCAGGCCGCCGATAGCCGTCTGTGCTTCGCCGCCGCTGACCCAGCGACCCACCGGCATCGGGTTGTCGCTGAACAGAATCAGGCTGACAAACGGCACCTGGAAGTCCTGGCGCAGGCTGTCTTCCACGGCAATGACCGTTTCTTCGAGGCTGGTGGCATCCATCAGGGTAAGAATCAGGCGACGGGTCTTGTCGAAAAGACGGTCGTTGTCGCGGGCCACGTCCATCAGGTGCGAGAGCTTGTGGCGCATTTCGATATTGCGCTCGCGCAGGATCTTCATCTGCCGCTCCACCAGCGACACGGTATCGCCGCGCTGGTGGGGAATGCGCAGGGCGGGCAGCAGTTCTTCATGTTCGACGAAGAAGTCCGGATTAGCCTCAAGGTACGCCGCGACAGCAGCGGCCTCCAGACTTTCGCTCGGGGACGTTTCGGCGGGTACTTGAGGCTTATCGGTCATTAGCTTGGCTCACTCATAGACGGACCTGTCCTTCGTATACGCGCGAGGCCGGCCCGGTCATCATCACCGGGTGGCCAGGGCCTGCCCATTCGATGGACAAGCGTCCGCCGGGCAGGTCGATCAGCAGTGGCGAATCCATCCACCCCTGGCTGATCGCGGCGACGGCGGCGGCGCAAGCACCGGTGCCGCACGCCTGGGTTTCGCCGGCACCGCGTTCCCATACACGCAGTTGCGCGCGGGAACGGTCGATCACCTGCAGAAAGCCCACATTGACCCGTGCCGGAAAGCGCGGGTGATGCTCGATCTTCGGCCCCAGTTCATGCACGGGGGCGTTATTGATGTCGTTGACCCGCAGTACCGCGTGGGGGTTGCCCATCGACACGGCAGCGATATCCACCGTCTTGCCATCAACGTCCAGCGCGTAACGCGTGGCCTGCTCGGTGGCCTGAAACGGTATATCCGCCGGCACCAGGCGTGGTTCACCCATGTTGACGCTGATCTGGCCGTCGCTGCGAATATCCAGCTCGATCACACCGCTCTTGGTCTCGACGCGAATCTGCCGCTTGGCGGTCAGGCGTTTGTCCAGCACAAAGCGGGCGAAGCAGCGCGCGCCGTTGCCGCACTGTTCCACTTCGGAACCGTCGGAGTTGAAGATCCGGTAACGGAAATCCACCTCCGGGTTGCTTGGCGCCTCAACGATCAGCAATTGGTCGAAGCCGATACCGGTGTGACGGTCGCCCCATTGTTTAGCGTGCTTGGGCAGGATATGCGCGTGCTGGCTGACCAGGTCGAGAACCATGAAATCATTGCCCAGCCCGTGCATCTTGGTAAAACGCAGCAGCATGGCTTACTCCGGCAGCAGGCTTTCGCCAGCATACAACTCGGCTACCGTCTCGCGGCGACGCACTTCAAACGCTTGATCACCGTCCACCAGCACCTCGGCGGCACGGCCGCGAGTGTTGTAGTTGGAGCTCATGACAAACCCGTAGGCACCGGCCGAATGCACAGCCAGCAGGTCGCCTTCTTCCAGGGCCAGTTGACGATCCTTGGCCAGGAAGTCGCCGGTCTCGCAGATCGGGCCGACGATGTCGTAGTTGCGACCTTCGCCAGTACGTGGCTTGACCGCAGTCACATCCATCCAGGCCTGATAGAGCGCCGGGCGAATAAGGTCGTTCATCGCCGCGTCGACGATGGCGAAATCCTTGTACTCGGTGTGCTTGAGGTATTCGACCTGGGTCAGCAGTACGCTGGCATTGGCGACGATATAACGGCCCGGCTCGAACATCAGGGTCAGGCCGCGGCCTTCGGTGCGCTCGCGCACGGCCTGGATGTAGTCGGCGATCTGTGGTGGCTCTTCATCGCGATAACGCACGCCTACACCACCACCGAGGTCGATGTGTTGCAGGTAGATGCCGCACTCGCCAAGGCGCTCGGTCAGCGCCAGCAGGCGGTCGAGGGCGTCCAGGAACGGTGGCAGGGTGGTCAGTTGCGAGCCGATATGGCAGTCGACGCCCAGCACTTCCAGGTTCGGCAATTGCGCGGCACGGATGTACACGTCCTCGGCGTCGGCAATGGCGATGCCGAACTTGTTCTCTTTGAGACCGGTGGAAATGTACGGGTGAGTGCCGGCATCGACGTCCGGGTTGACGCGCAGGGAGATCGGCGCGCGAACGCCCATCTCGGCAGCGACGACCTGCAGGCGCTCCAGCTCGTCGGTGGACTCGACGTTGAAGCAATGCACGCCGACTTCGAGGGCGCGGCGCATGTCTTCGCGGCTTTTGCCGACGCCGGAAAACACGATCTTGTCCGGCGTGCCACCGGCAGCCAGTACCCGTTCCAGCTCACCACGGGAGACGATGTCGAAACCAGCGCCCAAGCGCGCCAGGACATTCAGTACGCCCAGGTTGGAGTTGGCCTTGACGGCGTAGCACACCAGGCTCGGCGTGCCTTCCAGAGCGTCGGTAAAGCTACGGTATTGGGCTTCGATGTGCGCACGGGAGTACACATAGGTCGGGGTGCCAAAGCGCTCGGCAATCGCGGACAGCGCCACGCCTTCCGCGAACAGCTCGCCGTCCCGGTAGTTAAAAGCGTCCATGAGTTTCCCTTAATAGGTGTCGTGCTTGTGCGCTTTGGACTGCGACGTTTGCGCCTGGTCATTTGGGTCTTTGCTGTCATCGGGCAGGTACAGCGGACCTTTTTGACCACAGGCACTAACGAGGCAAGCGACCGCGACGAGCGCAGCAAGGGAAGAGATCAGGCGCTTCATGGCGAAATCCTTGAATATGCATTAATTGCGCCCGAGTATACCGACCACCCGCCAGCTTGCCTATGCGCCGGAATACCCGTCCGGCGGGGGTTTGCCGAGATAGTTGGGAAGCAGGCTACGATGGTCGCGGATATTTCATACTGTCATCGGTAATGAACTCGGTATCCTTTGCAATCAGCGGGGCTCGCCCGTATCGTGCGGCGCTTGAGCAAAACCAGACACTTTTGAGGTTGCCACAATGAGTTTGACCGAAGCCCGTTTTCACGACCTGGTGGATTCGACCCAGCAGGCGCTGGAAGATATTTTCGACGACAGCGGCCTGGACGTGGACCTGGAAAACTCGGCCGGCGTGCTGACGGTCAAGTTTGAAAACGGCACCCAACTGATCTTCAGTCGCCAGGAACCGCTGCGCCAGTTGTGGCTGGCAGCCCGCTCGGGTGGTTTTCACTTCGACTACGATGAAGAGGAAAATCGCTGGGCGCACGACACCACTGACGAGCTGCTGAGCGAAATGCTTGCTCGCCTCACGAAAGAACAGTCCGGCGCCGACTTGGACTTCGACGAGATTTGATCGTGACCCAGCCTGCACCTGTACGCCCGCCCAAGCCGCTGTTCAGCAATGTCAGCCCGGCGGTGCCGTCACCTTGTATCAGTTTGTGTCGCCTGGACGAGCAAAAAGTCTGCCTCGGCTGCTTCCGCCATGTGGAAGACATCCGTGAATGGCGCTCTGCCGACGACGCACGGCGCCGCGTGATCTGTGCCGAGGCCGAGCAGCGCCGGGAGCGCGCTTGAGGCCGTCTTGTTTATTTGTGACGCTGTGGTAGTGTCCGGCTACACCTCAAATCATCGAGGTCCGTGAGAACCCCGCCTTTTCCTGGCGGGGTTTTGCTTTTTTGTGCAGAAAAAAGGAGTCTGCCTGAATCATGACCACCGCACCTTCCATCATCCTCACCCGTCTTGACGTGCAGCGTCTGGAGCAACTGATCGACCGCTTGGGCGATGAGTTTCCCGGCGTCGAAGCGTTGCAAGCCGAACTCGACCGCGCAGAAACAGTCGGCCACGATGAAGTGTCGGGAGACGTCGTGACTATGAACTCCCGTGTCCATTGCCGTGAAGAAAGCAGTGGCAAGGAGCGTCACCTGACCTTGGTTTATCCCAAGGATGCGAATGCCGACGAAGGCAAGATTTCGATTCTGGCTCCGGTCGGCAGCGCCTTGCTGGGCCTGCAGGTCGGTCAGCACATCGACTGGCCAGCACCCGGTGGCAAGACCCTCAAGCTTGAATTGCTCAGCGTTGAAGGCCAGCCCAAAGATGGCGGCGCCTTCCCTCTCTAAACCTGGTTCAACGCCTTGTTGAGCGACAGCTCCAGCTCGGCCTTGTAGCGCAGATACAAGTTGCTCGGGCTTTGCACATCACCGAGCAGGCCCGACAGGTCCAGGTCGGTGATGTAGCAGCGGTAGCGCTCGGTCTCCCGACGCTGCCCGACGATTTGCTGGGCGACCACCGCAAACAACTGGTCGCCAAACTCCAGTTCGCAAAACTCCCGCTGATTGCAGTACAGGGTGATACCCACCTGGCCGTGCGCCGCTTTGCCGATAATCGCCTGCACGTCATAAAACGGCTTATTGGCCGGGTTTTGAGGGGCTGGCCGCGGCTCGATGCTGCGGGCGCGATTGCTGCCGGACGGCAACAGTTGGTAATACAGAGTTTGCACTTCACCCAGCGTCTGTTGCGTATCCAGCGGCGATAGCGCTTCACGGCGGTAGATGATCGATTGCAGAAAGCGCTGCAACGGCGCCAGCAGGCTTTGTTCGTCATGAAATGGCAGGCGCTGCTGCCACAGCGCGTTGAACTCATCCAGCACATACAACTCGGCGAAGCCTTCATTGACGCGGTAGAACACCTGTACACAATTGGCCTGGCCCATGGGCAACAGCAGCGCCAGATCGTGGTCTTCCAGGGCCATGGCGTCCAGGTGCAGCGGGCTGTAGCTGGCCAGTTCTTCGCTGAGGTACGCGATCAGCGCGTCCTGGGTCGGCAGCGACACATGAGTGGCCTGGCCCGGGGTCAGTTCCATCACGTGATAGTGCTGCTGCACTTGCAGGAGGTAGCGGTGATTGGACTGACCCAGCAGGAGGCTCTGCGCCGTATCGAAGATTTCTTCCACGCGCTGGGCAATGAACTGCGCACGGTTGTGACAGAAGCAGCGCACCCGCAGCCGTGGCAAATGGTCCGGCGGCAGTTGGTTGAGGTAGTCACGCAAGCAGTCGAGCAACGCGTGGGGGCCGTCATAGCGGCTGACCATCACCTCGTTCCAACTGTTGAGCGTCACCTGATCCAGGGTCAGTACCAGGTTGTCGCGCACGCCGGCATAGCTCAAGGAGTCGGTACGCTCGGTGGTCATCAGGATATTCAGGTCGCGATGATGCTTGAGCGGGTCAACGCCGACGTTGATCAGCAACAACACGTCTTCCGGCATGGCCGAGCGCAGCAGGCGATCTTCATCGACGCTGGTCAACGGTAGGGCGATGGTCTGTTGCAGGCTGCCCAACAGGTTGAACAGCTCGAATTCGGTCATGTCACTGACGCCCGGGTGCAGCGCCAGGCGCGTGCTGCTGTCGATCACGCCGTTGCGGTGGCACCAGGTGAGCATTTCCAGCAGGTCGCGGCTGCGCTTGATCGGCGCGAAGTGCTCCCATTCCAGTGCCGTAAGGTTGCCGTTGTACAGGCCCCAGTGATGCTGGCCGGGCTCCTTGCGGTTGGGCGATTGCACCAGGGTCAGGGTGTCTTCGGCCAGGTCCGGCGCGATGCCGGGGTTGATGAATTCGACTTTGCCGGCCTTGCGCTCAAACGCCGCATACAAGCGCCGGCCCAGCACGTTGAGGTCGCGCTTGTTAATCAGGCTGACGGTCTGCTCGGTGCGAGCGAACTGGGTGAGAAAGCGGTAGCTGTAATTCAGCTCATTGACCAGCGCACGGCGTTCGGAGGCGACCTGGCGCACTTTCCACTGGCTGCGACTGTCCAGCAGAGCCAGTTGGCGCTGGTCCCAACCCCATTCATGGGCCAGGCGTTCCATTAATAGGCGCTGCCAACTGGTGCTGCGTTGGCCGGCGCTGAGCTTGCGGTTGACCTTCAGGTACAGCGCGCGTCTTACCAACTCCAGGCGTTCGGGCTCGTTACGCACCTTGAGGTGTTCCTCGATGCGGCGGTAGACCACGATATACGGGTCCAACTCATCCAGATCCATCTGATTGGCGAATACCGAGCGTTTGAAGCGCAGGCTCAGGCAATGCACGTTCGGGTGTTCGTTGGCGTAAACCTCGGTCAGCAGTAACTTGAGCACCGATTTGTAGGGCGACTCGATGCCTTTGAACAGTTGCCACAGCCCGGCGCCAATGAATTCGCCGGGGGGGATTTGGGCCAGGTGACCGAGGTCGAGGGTTTCATCGGCGCGGATAAAGCGCTTGGAAATCAGTGCGTGAGTGAACTCGGCGTAGCGACGTTCTTCGTAGACCGGCACCAGCCACCAGATGGGTGTGCGCCCGGCGAGCCAGATTGCGGTGCGGTAGAACTCATCCAGCAGCAAGTAATGCTGAGTGGTGCCGCAGTCATCGGAGCTCAGTTGTGTGTCGCGTTCACCCAGCACAAAGCGCGTCGGCTCGATCAGGAAAAAATGCGCCTCGGCCCCCATGGTCAAGGCCCAGGCTTCCAGCAACTGGCACTTTTTGCGCAGCTCAGCCAGCTCGTTTTCGCCCAGGTCGGGCGCGTGGCATACCCACACGTCCATATCGCTTTGGTCTGCCTGAGCCAGGGTGCCGAGGCTGCCCATCAGAAACAGGCCGTGGATCGGCCGCGGCGGGTTGCCGTGGCGTGCCTTGTAAGAGAACGAGCGGGTCAGGCGCTGGGCTTCGGCGAGCGCTTGGGCGTCAGGTTCGAAGTTCGACAGCCCGGCCGGCGTGCTGCCCGAGACATAACCGGGCAGCAGCGGATGATTGACGTGAAAAAACAGCGGCAGCAGGGTCAGCACGCTTTGTTGGCGTGGCGTCAGCCCCTCGACGGCCCGGGCCATGCGGCCTTCATTGAGGGCCATGAAGCGCGCGCGCAGTTGAGCCAGCACCTTGCGGTCGATGCCTTCGTCCAGGTCGGGGCGGATCTCATGGGTGCGGGTCATGTAGAACTCGGTGGCTCGCAGGGCCCGACATGGGCGGCCGTGTAGGAGTTTACAGCCAGTAGCGTAGGAGTTTTAGAGGGAAATTGTTTTTGACGTCAGAATTTTGAGCGCTGGACAGCAGCGCCCTCGGAATCCGCAAAGGGCGGACTCCATGGGCGGTAACAGGTGTCAGGCGGCTTCTTTGGTCGAGGCAGTGGTCAGAATGGTCAACAGGGTTTGGGCCTGCTCGGCAGCGTCCCGGCCAAGGCTGGTCAGGTAGCCCCCGTCCGGCTGGTCGATCAGTTTTTTCTCGAACAGGCGTTTGGCGGCGGCGATGGCGGAGGGTGCGGCGGTCTGGTGGACTTTTAGACCTTCCTGGGAGCTGCCCAGGTTGAAGAGTGCAAGGATTTCCAGTTCGGCAACCAACTCAGGGGTATACGACATAAGGACTCCAGACTTTCTAAGAATTTATTAGAGGCTAGCAGGGCATAAGGTGAACGCACTTTGCCGGGCTGTCCAGTGAGAAAGTCGTGGGTCTTGATATGGCGCACCTTTGTGGTGAGCAAGCCTGCTGCTTCGCCACCAAGGTGCTCGATTCAGTCGTTTTCCGGTGGCAATTCCGGCAGCGCCCGCAGCGCTGTTTCGTACCATTCGGTATTGAATGCGCGGTCTTCGTCCAACATCTTGTCGATTTCCACGGCCAATACGTGAGCCATGAGGTTCAGAATCTCTTCGCGTTCGTAACCCACCAGCGTGAGCTTATTCAAAGTGGCTTTGGCGGCAGGCGGATTGTCGCTTTCGATCTGGTTTTCGATGGCTTGGACCAGTGTGCTCTCGGTGAACTCTTCTTCGTCGCTGTCGATATCGGTCGGCTCGCTCATGGCAGGCTCCTCAAGGAAAGGGCGCCAGTCTACCTCCATTCAAGCAGGTGATGCTGCTGGTCAGGTCGGGCGCGACGTTCTATAACTTCTGCAGCCAACCCCACACCCGGCCTGGAGGCATTCGCAATGCTCAAGCTTTACGGATTTTCGGTCAGTAACTACTACAACATGGTCAAGCTGGCGCTGATGGAGAAGGGTCTGCCGTTTGAAGAAGTACCGTTTTACCCGAGCCAGACGCCCGAGGCGCTTGCCGTCAGCCCCCGTGGCAAAGTGCCGATTCTTGGCGTGAAACAGGGGTTTATCAACGAAACCAGCGTGATCCTCGAATACATCGAGCAGACCCAGGAGGGCCGTTCGTTGCTGCCGGCCGACCCGTTTCAACGTGCCCAAGTGCTGGCGTTCTGCAGGGAAATCGAGCTGTATATCGAGCTGCCCGCGCGCGCGTGTTTCGCCGAGGCGTTCTTCGGTATGCCGGTGCCGGATGCGATCAAGGAAAAATCCAAGGCCGAGTTGCTGTTGGGGATCGCTTCTTTAGGTCGACACGGTAAGTTCGCGCCATACGTGGCGGGGGAGAGCTTTACGATTGCCGATCTGTATTTCATGTACAGCGTGAACCTCGCCTGTGGCGTGGGCGAGAAGCTGTTTGGCCTGGATTTGCTGGCTGAGCTGCCGGCGGCCAAAGCGCTGCTGGAGCGATTGCATGCCATGCCCAACGCGCAGAAGGTGGCGGCGGACAGAGAAGCGGCGATGCCGGCGTTTATGGCGATGATTGCGGCGAAGAAATAGCGAGTTGGCGCCTGCGGTGACGCCTTCGCGAGCAAGCCCGCTCCCACATTCGACTGCATCCCAGAGGTGGAACTCGGTCAATAGTGGAAGCGGGCTTGCTCGTGAAGCTTTTAGCGGCTGGCCAGCAGTTCCTGGCCGCGCGCTACGGCTGCCTTGACCTGCGCCGGTGCAGTGCCGCCTACGTGGTTACGGGCATTCACCGAGCCTTCCAGGGTCAGCACCGCAAATACGTCCTGCTCGATCTGGTCGCTGAAACGACGCAGCTCTTCCAGGCTCATTTCCGCCAGGTCCTTGCCGGTGTCCACGCCGTATTTGACGGCATGGCCGACGATTTCGTGGCAGTCACGGAACGGCAGGCCGCGGCGCACCAGGTAATCCGCCAGGTCGGTCGCAGTAGAGAAACCGCGCAAGGCCGCCTCACGCATGATCGCGTGCTTGGGCTTGATTGCGGGGATCATGTCGGCAAACGCACGCAGCGAGTCGCGCAAGGTGTCGGCAGCGTCGAACAGCGGCTCTTTGTCTTCCTGATTGTCCTTGTTGTAGGCCAGCGGCTGGCCCTTCATCAGGGTCAGCAAGCCCATCAGTGCGCCGAATACACGGCCGCTCTTGCCACGCACCAACTCCGGCACGTCGGGGTTTTTCTTTTGCGGCATGATCGAGCTGCCCGTGCAGAAGCGATCCGGCAGGTCGATGAATTGGAATTGCGCGCTGGTCCACAGCACCAGCTCTTCGGAGAAACGCGACAGGTGCATCATCGCGATGCTGGCGGCAGCGCAGAATTCGATGGCGAAGTCGCGGTCCGATACGCCATCCAGGGAGTTGCCGCCCACGGCGTCAAAACCCAGCAGTTGAGCGGTGTACTCGCGGTCGATCGGGTAAGTGGTGCCCGCCAGCGCGGCGCTGCCCAATGGCATGCGGTTGGCGCGTTTACGGCAATCCACCAGGCGCTCGTAGTCGCGGCTGAGCATTTCGAACCAGGCCAGCAGGTGGTGGCCGAAGGTCACTGGCTGTGCGGTTTGCAGGTGGGTGAAGCCGGGCATGATGGTGTCCGACTCACGCTCGGCCTGCTCCAGCAAACCTTTTTGCAGGCGCGTGATTTCGGCCAGGATCAGGTCGATTTCGTCGCGCAGCCACAGGCGAATATCGGTCGCCACCTGGTCGTTACGGCTGCGACCGGTGTGCAGTTTTTTGCCGGTCACACCGATACGATCGGTGAGGCGGGCCTCGATGTTCATGTGCACGTCTTCCAGGTCGATGCGCCAGTCGAACGTGCCGGCCTCGATCTCACCGCGAATGGTAGTCAGGCCGTCGATGATGCTGTCGCGCTCGGCGTCGGTCAGCACGCCGACCTTGGCCAGCATCGTGGCGTGGGCGATCGAGCCCATGATGTCGTGGCGGTACAGGCGCTGGTCGAAGGTGACGGAGGCGGTGAAGCGGGCGACGAAGGCGTCGACGGGTTCACTGAAGCGGCCGCCCCAGGACTGGTTGGTCTTGTCGGTGCTCATGGATTCGCTCGTGATCTGCTTAAAAGAGGCGTGGAGGTGTGCCGCCGATAATAACAGGGTTGCCCGTGGAGGCGGTGCTGCGGGTGGTCGGCATTTTTATTTGTACGAAGGATGGCTAAGTGCCTTGCCGCCGAACGCATCCGGGACGAGACTGGAGGTAGGCGTTAATTGAAACGATATTTGACGATCGAGCAATATCGTCTCAGCAAGCGTCTACAGTTGCACTGATAGAGCATGAATGCACCAAAGTCGGGTGATGTGGTCATAGCCCAGACTATCCATTAAAAAAGGGGGGTATTCGGATTGTGTATCAGCAAACCCTACGGCGATGCCCAGAGGCAGCAGGTTTTGGGCGCAACTGAACAGGTCCGGGTAAATTTGGGTGCCGCTCTCGGGGCACTTTTTGCCGCTCGCGCTAGTCTTAGCGTGGATCGCTGTGACGCAAGTCACCGCACCTGTCTACGCTATCCTTGTGCGAGACTCACGCAGGAATCCAGCGCAATATGAATGTCCTGATCGTTGATGACGAACCCCAAGCCCGCGAGCGACTGAGCCGTTTGGTCAATGAGCTCGAGGGTTATAAAGTCCTTGAACCGAGCGCCACCAGTGGCGAGGAGGCGTTGACGCTGATCGACAGCCTCAAGCCTGACGTGGTGCTGCTCGATATCCGCTTGCCGGGCCTCGATGGCCTGCAAGTCGCCGCCCGCCTGAGTGAGCGAGAATCGCCGCCGGCCGTGGTGTTATGTGCAGCCCAGGAAGAGTTTTCTACGGAAACGCTGGAAGCCAGCGGTGTCAGTTTTCTCGCAAAGCCGGTAACCGGCGAAGCGTTGCTCAAGGCCCTGAAAAAGGCCGAGCGCCCAAACCGCCTTCAACTGGCTGCGCTGACCCAGCCGGCTGCCCAGAGTGGCAATGGGCCTCGCAGCCATATCAGCGCGCGAACCCGCAAAGGCATCGAGCTGATTCCTCTGGGCCAGGTGGTCTACTTTATCGCTGATCACAAGTACGTGACCCTGCGCCACGAGACGGGCGAAGTATTGCTCGATGAGCCGCTCAAGGCGTTGGAGGATGAGTTTGGCGACCGCTTCGTGCGCATTCACCGCAACGCGCTGGTGGCCCGCGAGCGAATAGAACGTTTGCAACGCACGCCACTGGGGCATTTTCAGCTGTTCCTGAAAGGGCTCAATGGCGATGCCTTGATCGTCAGCCGACGTCATGTCGCCGGTGTGCGCAAGATGATGCAGCAGCTTTAGCCCAAGGGCTTTGGCGAGGTCTGCCTTCCTTATCCCGGTGCGATGCGGCCAGGGAGGCCCCGCACTTGCTGATTCAAATCAAAGCGTGTTTGCCTGAGCTGTTATTATCTGCCGTATCTATTCAGTACGGATTGATCCATGTCCTCTCGCGAAATCCGCATCGCCACCCGTAAAAGCGCCTTGGCCTTGTGGCAGGCCGAATACGTCAAAGCACGCCTTGAACAGGCCCACCCGGGCCTCAAAGTGTCCCTGGTGCCCATGGTCAGTCGCGGCGACAAGCTGCTCGACTCGCCACTGTCGAAGATCGGCGGCAAGGGCTTGTTCGTCAAAGAGCTGGAAACCGCACTGCTGGAAAACGAAGCCGACATCGCCGTGCATTCGATGAAAGACGTGCCGATGGACTTCCCTGAAGGCCTCGGCCTGTATTGCATCTGCGAACGTGAAGACCCGCGCGATGCCTTCGTTTCCAACACCTACGCGTCGTTGGATGATTTGCCACTGGGCAGCGTCGTCGGCACCTCCAGCCTGCGTCGTCAGGCGCAGTTGCTGACTCGTCGCCCGGATCTGCAGATCCGTTTCCTGCGCGGCAACGTCAACACGCGCCTGGCCAAGCTGGATGCCGGTGATTATGACGCGATCATCCTCGCGGCGGCTGGATTGATCCGCCTCGGTTTCGAAGACCGTATCACCTCGGCCATCAGCGTCGAAGACAGCTTGCCTGCAGGCGGGCAGGGTGCTGTGGGCATCGAATGTCGCACCGCCGACACTGGAATTCACGCCTTGCTCAAACCCCTGGACCACCCTGACACCGAAGTGCGTGTCACCGCCGAGCGCGCGCTGAACAAGCACCTCAACGGTGGCTGCCAGGTGCCGATTGCCTGCTACGCCGTGCTTGAGGGTGAAAACCTTTGGCTGCGTGGCCTGGTAGGGGATCCTGAAGGCGGCAACCTGCTCACCGCCGAGGTGCGTGGGCCACAGCGTGACGCGACCGCCTTGGGTATCCAGGTCGCTGAAGAGCTGCTGGGCAAGGGCGCCGGCGCCATTCTGCAAAAAGTCTACGGCGAGGCCGGCCCGCAGTGACTGGCTGGCGTGTGCTGCTGACGCGGCCTGCCGAAGAGTCGGCTGCCCTGGCGGCATCGCTGTCCGAAGCCGGTATTTTCAGCAGCAGCCTGCCTTTGCTGGACATCGAAGCCTTGCCCGTGACGCCTGAACAACAGTCTGTGTTGCGTGACCTGGGCCGTTATTGCGCGGTGATTGTGGTCAGCAAGCCGGCCGCACGCCTTGCTGTACAGCAGTTGAATCAGCCTTGGCCGCAGTTGCCGTGGTTCAGCGTCGGGGCTGCCACCGCGCAGGTACTGGCCGATCACGGACTCAGCGTTCACTATCCGCCTAGCGGGGATGACAGCGAGGCCTTGCTTGAATTGCCCGCCTTGCGCGAGGCTATCGCACAGCCCGGTGCCCGGGTGCTGATCCTGCGTGGCGAGGGTGGGCGAGAGCTGCTGGCTGAGCGTTTGCGTGAGCAAGGTGCTAGTGTCGATTATCTGGAGTTGTATCGCCGCTTCCTTCCGGCCTACGAGGCCGGGGTGTTGACGCAGCGCATCCAGTTGGAACGCTTGAACGGCCTGGTGGTCAGCAGTGGGCAGGGTTTTTTGCACCTGCAAGCCCTGGCCGGCCTCGATTGGCCGAAGGTGGCGCAGCTGCCGTTGTTCGTGCCCAGCCCGCGCGTTTATGAAATGGCGCGGGCCGCCGGCGCAGAAAAAGTTGTGGATTGTCGCGGCGCGAGTGCCGCGGCTTTGTTAGTGGCGTTGCGCAGCGCTGCCTCGTGAGGCATGCGGCGCCCACTCTCTGATACGCAAAGGACGGATACGTGAGCGAAACAGCCTTGCCTAAAGATGAAGCCCAGCCAGCACTTGATGCGCAGGTTAAACCGGCCACCGCGCCACGCCGTGGCAATGGCCTGGCTATTGTGGCCCTGTTGCTCGGTGCCGCAGGTGTTGCCGCCGGCGGTTGGGGGATTTGGCAGGTCCGTGCCCTGCAAGCCAGCAGCCAGCAACAGCTGGGCCAGGTGCAGACCCTCGATGACCAATCCCAATCACTCAAGCAGAGTCAGCAGCAACTGGCTGCACGCCTGGCACAATTGCCAGCAGCCGATGAGCTGGAGGAGCGCCGCCGCCTCGTCGCCCAGTTGCAGGGTGATCAGCAGCGCTTGAGCCAGCGTTTGGAAACCGTGCTGGGTGCCAGCCGCCAGGACTGGCGCCTGGCCGAAGCCGAGCACTTGATCCGTCTGGCCAGCTTGCGCCTGTCTGCCCTGCAGGACATCAACAGTGCTCAATCGCTGGTCCAGGGCGCTGACGAAATTCTCCGCGAGCAGAGCGATCCAGGCGCCTACGCCGCCCGTGAGCAATTGGCCAAAAGCCTTACCGCCTTGCGCAGCACTGAACAACCTGACCGCACCGGGCTTTACCTGCAACTGGCAGCCTTGCGTGACCAGGTCGTGCAACTGGCGGCTATCGCCCCTGAATATCAACTCACCGAGCCCTCTTCCGAGGGGCGCCCGACGACCGACACGGAAAGCCGCCTGCACCAGTGGTGGGAGCAGATATCTCGCTACTTCCGCATCGACTTCAACCCGGATGACAACATTCGTCCGTTGCTGGCCGGTCAAGGTTTGAACCAGGTACGCCTGGCACTGAGCCTCGCCCTGGAGCAAGCACAATGGGCAGCGCTCAACGGCGAAACGGCGGTGTACAGCCGCTCCTTGGGTGAAGCCCGCAGCGTGCTGCAGGACAACTTCAACCAGGACAACCCGCAGAGCAAAGCGATGCTGGCACGTATTGGCGAGCTCGAGCCCAAGGCTGTTTCCGTGGCGACCCCTGACCTGGCCGCCAGCCTGGCGGCTGTGCAGGCTTATCTTGAGCGCCGCCATCTGTCTGCCGGTGAAGCCAAGGCGGCGGCGGGCACGCCGGCCACCCAGGAGTAGAGCCGATGAAGCGTTTCTATGTGATCCTGGTACTGGCGATTGCGATTGCCTTGGCACTGGGCGTGGGTATTTCGAAACACACCGGCTACGTGCTGATTACCTATCCTCATCTGCTGCATTACGAGTCGAGCCTGTGGGCCACGCTGGTGGCAGTGTTTGCCGTCGGCCTGGCGATCTACCTGGTTCGTGTGCTGCTGAGCCTGCTCACCACCTCCGGTGGCGTAGTCAACCCGTGGTCGCGACGTAACCGCAGCCGCCGCATACAGATTGCGATTGAGCAAGGTCAGTTGGACCTCGCCGAGGGCCGCTGGGCCAGCGCCGAGCGCCACCTGCACCGTGCCGCCGAAGCCGAGCGCCAGCCCTTGCTGTATTACCTTGGGGCTGCACGTGCCGCCAATGAGCAGGGCCGTTATGAAGAGTCCGACGGTTTGCTGGAGCGCGCCATGGAGCGCCAGCCACAGGCGGAACTTGCTGTCGCCTTGAGCCACGCGCAGTTGCAGATGGATCGCGGCGATACGGAAGGGGCTTTGGTTACCTTGCAGGCGATGTACGAGCGTCATCCCCATAACGCACAGGTCTTGCGCCAGTTGCAGCGCTTGCATCAGCAGCGAGGCGATTGGCCATCGGTGATTCGCTTGTTGCCGGAACTGCGCAAGGACAAAGTGCTTCCCGCCACAGAACTGGCGGAGCTTGAGCGCCGCGCATGGGGCGAGAACCTTGGCCTTGCCGTGCAGCGTGAAGAGCAAGGTGAAGCGGGCTTGCAATCTTTGGAGCGCGCCTGGGAGCAACTGACTTCAGCCCAGCGCCAGGAGCCACAACTGGTCTTGGCCTACGCTGAGCAACTGCGTCGGCTGGGCGCTGATGCCAAGGCTGAGGAAGTGCTGCGCGGAGCCATCAAGCGCGGCTATGACAGCCATCTGATCCGGCTTTATGGGTTGCTGCGCGGCAGCGACCCAGGCCGACAGTTGAAGTTTGCTGAAGGTTGGCTCAAGGACCATCCGGGTGACGCCAGCCTGCTGCTGACCCTGGGCCGCCTTTGTCTGCAAAACAGCTTGTGGGGCAAGGCGCGGGACTATTTGGAAAGCAGTCTGCAGGTACAGCGAAATCCCGAAGCCTGCGCTGAGCTGGCACGTTTACTGGCCCAGTTGGGTGACACCGAGCGCAGTAACCAATTGTTCCAGGAAGGCCTGGGTCTGTTGGACAGCCGGTTGCTGGCATCACCGCTGCCTGTGCCCGCGCGGGTTTGAAGTAGGAAAGAGTGCGAGGGTTGGCTCGGAAGCTTCTTAGGGCCAACCCTTCTTTATCGTGTAAAGGCTGGGTCTAAAGCGCGATGTAGCAAATTCCTACCGCTAACAGCTTGAAGTCATCCAGCTTCTGACGGGATATCCCCAGGCTCTCGCGGAATTGTCTGCTCTATCGCGTATTGAAAGGGATCAGGCCTTTACTCTACCGTAACGACCTGTCTCTTGCGGTACGGATAACAATGTCTTTGGCCCCTTCACGCTCCTTCTTTCTCCTGGCGTTCATGGCGGGTGCGCTGACGTTGGGTGCGTCTTTTTATCTCGAGTTCGGCGCGCTCTTGCGCCCTTGCTTCCTTTGCCAGGTGCAACGCATCTTTCTGGCCGCCTTTACCCTGATCAATCTGGTTGCCGTGATTCACGGCCCAAGACGCTCTGCGGCTTACCTTTACGGGTTGGCCAGCATGGGTTGTGCGTTGCTTGGCGCTATTACTGCTGTGCGCCAGGTACTGCTACAAAATGCCGCACTGGAGCAGGCCAGCGATTGCTGGCCCAGTCTGCAATACATGATTGAGAACCTGTCGCTTTGGCAAGCACTGCAATTGACGGTCAGAGGCACCGTCGATTGTGTGGAGCTCAACTGGACGCTGTTCGACCTGAGCCTGCCGGAGTGGAGCTTGTTGTTCTTCGTGGCGATGCTGGCCATGGGCATCATGCAGTTTTCACGGCTGCTACTGGGCAGTCGTTTGGACCTTGCGAGGTATTGAAGGCCAATGGCAGTTTGTAGGATGGGATTAAACACTTGTATGAACTTTCTCTCCTGCGTACCTTGAAGCCATAGTCATGCGGGCATAATCTGGCCCGCACGCATTACTGAAACCGTTTGTCAGATGCGGCCTTGTCCGGCTGCCGCTTTTATCCTTGAAGTGTTGCGCGGGCACAGAGCGGCAGCGCCCCCTATAGGGAAGAGAGATCACCATGCTGGAAAGTTGTCAGAATGCTCAGGAACGCTGGGGTGGGGTGCACAAGCTGATCGACAGCTGGTTGAAGGCACGTCACGAACTGGTTCGGGCCTTTGATGCTCTTGGCGCCAAGCCCGAAGCATTGGCTGAGAATCGCGAGTCGCTGCAAGATTTCTGCGGTGTATTGGTGGACTATGTGTCTACCGGCCATTTCGAGATTTACGAGCAACTGACCGGCGAGGCGAAAGCGTTTAACGATGAGCGTGGCCTGGAACTGGCCGAGACTATTTACCCGCGCATCGATGTCATCACCGAAAAGCTGCTGGCCTTTAACGACCTGTGTGATGCCGGTGAGTGTGTTGCTGAAAAATTTAAAGAGTTGGGTGGACTGCTCCACGAGCGTTTCGAGCTGGAAGACTGCTTGATCGAAGTGTTGCACAACGCCCATAAGGAAGAGTCTGTCGCGCAGGTTTGATCCTGGGTGATACATAAAAAACGGTGCGCATGGCGCACCGTTTTTTATTGGGTCAGTGGCGAGTACCGAGCAACTCGATCTCAAATACCAGCGGCGTATACGGCGGTATCAACTCGCCGGCACCGTCGGCGCCATAGGCCTGGGCCGATGGAATCACCAGGCGCCATTTTGCGCCTGTCGGCATCTGTTGGAGTGCTTTGCTCCAGCCGCTGATCACGCTGTCCAGACGAAACCATTGGGGCTGTGTGCTCTGATCGAAGACCGTCCCGTCGGGCAACTTTCCGGTGTATTTCACCTGCACCTCATCACTGGCCAACGGCTTGCTGCCAGTGCCCGGCTTCAACTCGGTGAGCAGGATGCCATCCGACAATTCACGCACGCCGCTTGCCGTTTTTTCCTGGGTTAAAAATTGCTGTTCGGCAGCGAGCGCTTTTTCGCTCTTTGGAACCTCGGCGTCGGCCGCACTCTGTGCTTCGTGTTGGGCGAGGATCTGTTCGATACGTGCATCGTCCAGCGCCAGTGGTTTGCCTTGGTAGGCTTGCTTGAGGCCGTCAACCAGTGCTTGGATCTGCAGGTCGGGGACTTCCTGGCGCAAGCGCTCGCCGAGGCTTGCGCCCAAGCTGTACGCGAGATCGTGCGGGTCTTGGGCAGTGCTGCCTGACGGCGATTGCTCACCCGCATTGGCCGCGCCAATCGCCAAGCCAAGCACTAAAAAAAGGTAACGCGACATGGGGAGTCTCCCGCCGAAAGTGCGACGGATTATGCCAGCCTGAGTGCGTAAAAAGTGCCGTGGTTTTTTGTTATATCGATAAGAATTTTCTCACCGTGCAACGCAAGGCAAACGATACTGTCAACATGCCCTAGCGGCGGTAAGAGCAGAGGGCTAGTATGAGCCGCACCCACGTCAGCCAGGAGGTAAACCATGTCGGCCAAACAGAAGCCTGTAAATACCCCGTTGCACTTACTCCAACAACTTTCGGGCAGCCTGCTCGAACATCTGGAAAGCGCGTGTTCCCAAGCCTTGGCTGATGCAGAAAAACTGCTCGCCAAACTGGAAAAACAACGCGGTAAAGCGCAAGAGAAGCTGCACAAGTCCCGCACCAAACTGCAAGACGCCGCTACTGCCGGCAAGGCCAAGGCACAAGCCAAAGCCAAAGACGCTGTTAAAGAACTTGAGGACTTGCTGGACGCCCTCAAGGATCGCCAAGCTGAAACCCGCACCTACATTTCTCAACTCAAACGCGATGCTCAGGAAAGCCTGAAACTGGCCCAGGGCGTTGGTCGTGTGAAAGAAGCTGTGGCTAAAGTGCTGGGCGCTCGTACACCCGCAAAAGCTGTTGCGTCGAAGGCTTCGGCTAAGACAGCGGCCAAGCCAGCGGCCAAGCCAGCGGCTAAAACCGCTGCTGCGAAACCAGCCGCCAAGCCAGCGGCTAAAACCGCTGCTGCGAAACCAGCCGCCAAGCCAGCGGCTAAAACCGCTGCTGCAAAACCAGCCGCCAAGCCAGCGGCTAAAACCGCCGCTGCGAAACCGGCCGCCAAGCCAGCGGCTAAAACCGCTGCTGCAAAACCGGCCGCCAAGCCAGCGGCTAAAACCGCTGCTGCAAAACCAGCCGCCAAGCCAGCGGCTAAAACCGCTGCTGCGAAACCAGCCGCCAAGCCAGCTGCTAAAACCGCTGCTGCAAAACCAGCCGCCAAGCCAACTGCTAAAACTGCTGCTGCGAAACCAGCCGCCAAACCAGCTGCTAAAACCGCTGCTGCGAAACCAGCTGCCAAGCCAGTAGCTAAAACCACTGCTGCGAAACCAGCCGCCAAGCCAGCTGCTAAACCCGCTGCTGCAAAACCAGCCGCCAAGCCTGCTGCCAAACCGGCTGCTGCGAAACCAGCTGCCAAGCCAGTAGCTAAAACCACGGCTGCAAAACCAGCCGCCAAGCCAGCCGCCAAACCTGCTGCTGCGAAACCAGCACTGGCCAAGCCTGCTACCCCGGCAGCTTCGTCTGCTACGCCGGCAGCGTCCGCCGCTCCAACGGCATCGGCCAGCAGCACTTCTGCACCGGTAGCGCCAAGCACCACCCCAACCAGCGCTTCCTAAGTGCCGGTGGCCGCGACGCGCAGTTGCTGCAGCGCGTCGCGGTCAAGGTTGGCGGTTCCGGCCGCCAGACCTTCAAGCCACCCCAGTTGATCCCCTTCTTCAGTCGGCCATGCCTGCGTCAACACTTCCAGGCGTGCCAACAACTCCCGTTCGGCTTCCAGCTCCAGGGCTTTGACCCGCTCGCGTAACGCCGCCAAAGGTAAATCCTGTTGCGCCATGGCTCGCCATTGCGCGCGCATCTGTCGCAACGGTTCGACCACATTTTTCTGCCACGGCAGGGCAACCTGCTGCAGCGCCTGAATACGCTCGGGCTCAAGCGCCACGCCGCGCCGCTCCAGCCAGGCGGCGCAGAGCAACAGGCACACATCCGCGCCTTGATCCTGCAAGCGCAGGCAAGCGGCTTCAACGCCCGGCCGGGCGTAAGTCGAGAGGGCAAAGCTCCACAGGTCAGCGCACATATTCACACCCAAGCCAGCGAGCAACGAAGCTGGTAGACTCCGCCGCCATTATGATCCGACTTCAAAGCCTAACATTACAGCGTGGCCCGCAACGTCTTCTCGAAGACGCCGAGCTGACCCTGCACGCCGGTCACAAAGCCGGCCTGATCGGTGCCAACGGTGCCGGCAAATCCACGTTGTTCGCCCTGTTGCTGGGTGAGCTGACCCCGGATTCCGGGGACTGCTTGCTGCCGGCCGACTGGCGCATCGCCCATATGCGCCAGGAGATCGACACCCTGGACCGCATTGCGATCGACTACGTGCTCGATGGCGACCTGCGCCTGCGCCAGGTGCAACACGACCTGGCCGAGGCCGAGAAAACCCAGGACGGCGCGGCTCAGGCCCGCCTGCACTCGGAACTCGACAGTGCCGATGGCTATACCGCCGACGCCCGCGCCCGCAAGATGCTTGCCGGTCTTGGCTTTACCAATGAGCAGATGGACCGCCCGGTCGCCGACTTCTCCGGTGGTTGGCGCATGCGCCTGAACCTGGCTCAGGCGCTGATGTGCCCGTCGGACTTGTTACTGCTCGACGAACCGACCAACCACTTGGACCTCGATGCGATCCTGTGGCTGGAAGATTTCCTCAAGAGCTACCCAGGTACTTTGCTGCTGATTTCCCACGACCGGGATTTCCTCGATGCCGTGGTCGACAACATCGCCCACGTCGAACAGAAGAAAATCACCCTCTACCGTGGCGGCTACACCGCGTTCGAACGCGCGCGTGCCGAGCGTCTGGCCCAGCAGCAGCAGGCTTTCGAGAAGCAGCAGGCGCAACGCGCGCACATGGAAAGCTACATCGCCCGGTTCAAGGCCCAGGCCACCAAGGCCCGTCAGGCCCAGAGCCGGATCAAGGCCCTGGAGCGAATGGAGGAACTGTCGGCGGCCCACGTCGATTCGCCGTTCGACTTCGTATTTCGTGAGTCGGTGAAGATCTCCAGCCCGTTGCTGGACCTTTCGGATGCGCGCCTGGGTTATGGCGACAAAACCATTCTGGAGAAGGTCAAGCTGCAGCTCACGCCGGGCGCACGTATCGGTTTGCTCGGCCCTAATGGCGCCGGCAAGTCGACACTGATCAAGAACCTGTCGGGTGAACTGCAACCGCTGGCCGGCCGCCTGACCCGTGGCGAGAACCTGGTGGTGGGCTATTTTGCTCAGCATCAACTGGACTCCCTTGATTCCAAGGCCAGCCCGTTGCTGCACCTGCAGCGTCTGGCGCCGACCGAGCGTGAGCAAACCCTGCGCGACTTCCTCGGTGGCTTCGACTTCCGTGGCGCGCGCATCGATGAGCCGGTATTGAATTTCTCCGGTGGCGAAAAGGCGCGTCTGGCCCTGGCATTGATCGCCTGGGACCGACCGAACCTGCTGTTGCTCGACGAACCCACCAACCACCTGGACCTGGAAATGCGCCTGGCGTTGACCATGGCCCTGCAGGAGTTCAGTGGCGCGGTACTGGTGGTGTCTCACGATCGCCACTTGCTCAAGAGCACCACCGACAACTTCCTGCTGGTGGCTGACGGCAAAGTCGAAGAGTTCGACGGTGACCTGGATGATTACGCACGCTGGCTGACGGATTACCGTCTGCGCAACTCGCCGGTCAGCAACACGCCGGTCAACCCGGACAAAACCGACAAAAAAGCCCAGCGCCAGGCCGCCGCCGCACTGCGTCAGCAGTTGGCGCCGCACAAGCGTGAAGCCGACAAGCTGGAAGCCGAGCTGGGCAAGGTGCATGAGCGCCTGGCCAAGATCGAAACCAGCCTGGGCGACAGCGCCGTCTACGAGGCGGCGCGCAAGGACGAGCTGCGCGACCTGCTGGCCGAACAGGCCAAGCTCAAGGTGCGTGAAGGGCAGTTGGAGGAAACCTGGATGGAAGCCCTCGAGCTGCTGGAAAGCTTGCAAGCGGAGCTGGAGGCGCTGTCCTGATGGAGGCGCTGCAACTGCCGTTACCGACGCAATGGGTGGAGCCGGCCTGGATCGGCGTGCAAATCCTGCTGATTCTGCTGGCTGGTTATCTCACCCAGCGTTTTGTTGCCAAAGGTCTCACCCGTCTGGGTGAGCGCTACCCGTTCCCACCGCAACTGCTGATGCCTCTGCGCGGCGGCCTGCGCTGGCTGATCATGGGCAGTGCGTTGATTTTCGTGCTGGGCCGCCTGGGCGTGTCCGCCACGGTGTTGTGGACGGCACTGTCAGGGTTTGTCGCGGTTGCCGCTGTGGCGTTCTTCGCCATGTGGTCGGTACTGTCCAACCTGCTGTGCGCTATCTTGATTTTCACCGTCGGGCCGTTCCGCCTCGGTGATATCGTCGAGTTGGTGGACACCGTCGATAAGCCGGGCGTGAAGGGTCGGGTAGTGGCGATCAACCTGCTCTACACCACGTTGATCGAAGTGGAAGATGCCGGTACCGACAGCGCGATGGTACAAGTGCCTAACAGTTTGTTCTTCCAGCGCTCCGTGCGGCGTTGGCCGGGTACTCACGTGTTCCCGGGCGACCGCTAGCGCTCAGATCTTTTAAAAATCTATAGCCAGCCTTCGGTCGGCGGAGTTAGCTTAAGGCCTGACGGCAAACTCCCTTCTGAGGTGTGTAATGGCACTCGACACATGGCTGGCCTTTTTCCTGGCCAGTTGGATCATCTCCCTTTCCCCCGGTGCCGGCGCAATCGCGTCGATGTCCAGCGGCTTGCAATACGGTTTCCTGCGCGGTTACTGGAATGCCATTGGCCTGCAACTGGGCCTGGCGATGCAGATTGCCGTGGTGGCGGGCGGGCTGGGTGCCATTCTTGCGGCGTCTTCCACTGCGTTCTATGCGATCAAATGGTTTGGTGTGGCGTACCTGGTGTACCTGGCCATCAAGCAATGGCGTGCCCTGCCCATGGACATGAGCGAGGACGCGGCGATACGCCCGATCGGTAAGCCGATGGCGATGATGTTCCGTGGGTTCCTGGTCAACGCCAGCAATCCCAAGGCTCTGGTGTTCATGCTGGCGGTGCTGCCGCAGTTCGTGAACCCGCAGGCGCCTTTGCTGATCCAGTACCTGATCCTGGGCGCGACCATGATCGGCGTCGATATGATTGTGATGGCGGGTTATACGGGGTTGGCGTCGAAAGTCTTGCGCGTGTTGCGCACGCCCAAGCAGCAAAAGCGCATGAACCGCACGTTTGCCGGGTTATTCGTGGGGGCTGCGGGGTTCTTGGCCAGCTTGCATCGCGCAACGGCGTAACTGAACAAACGAGATTAAAACTGTGGGAGCGGGCTTGCTCGCGAATGCGCTATGTCAGTCAACAGAAAGAGTGGCTGATTCACTGTATTCGCGAGCAAGCCCGCTCCCACATTGGTTATGTGCTGGCTTTGAAGTGGGGGCTCAGCGCAGAATCTTTGGCGCTTCATCCCTTGGCAGGTTATTGCGCAACGCAGGCTTGCCCGGGTCTTGATACCCGCCGCCCAACTGTTCCGCCAACTGCCTGGCTACATCCTCACCCAAGGCTTTCGAGACTTCCTTCACGACACGTGGCCGGTTCAGGCTGACGCGCACATCGCGGCTGTTCACCAGCTTGGTGTCCTGGCCTTCACCCATGGCGGTAAATGCCGAGGTGATCTCGAAGGTGCGGGTGTTGATCAGGCTGAAGTCGGCCACCAACGTCAGGCCCAGTACCGCCGAATAGCTGTTGGTGTGGTCCAGGGCATTGATGTCCTGGGTGAAGTCGATGTCCGACAGTGTGCCGAACAGCACGTAGTCAGCACCCTTGAAGTTACCGGCCTTGATGCGCTTGATCACGTCATAGACGTCGCCCTTGGCGTCGGCGGTGTAGGGCGTTCCCTGCACCAGTTGGAACTGGTGCGACTTGAGGATTTCGCCCTTGATGTCACCGCTGAATTTACGCAGCTCGGTCTGTTCGATGTAGCTGGTACGGCTCTCGTACTCACTGTAGTTCGACGCACCGCTGGCCTGATACGCGCTGGCCTGGAAGTTATTGCTGGCCGACACCGCGTGGATGTACTCCTCGACCCGCGCCTCGTAGGCCAGGTCGGTTACCGCGATCTTAGGGGCGGCCGAGGCGCCAAAGGCGCACAGCAGGCCGATCATGCCGATCCATGCACGCATTGCTTAGCGCTCCGTGGTTTTGCGGATTTCTTTCTCGTCCATCCATTCGGCCAGGCCGCTCTCGACGTCGATCAGCTGCAGGCTGAATTTGTAGAACACGTCCTTGTAGTCCGAGCTGCGCTTGACGATGGAGCTGATGGAGCCTTCCAGGCGGTACTTGGCGGCAACCATGTTGCCGGTCTTGCTCACCGTGGATTTTTTGTACAGGCCGCTCTGGTTCTGCAGCTTGAGCTGGTCGACCTGGCTTTGCATTTCAGTGTTGTCGCTGGCGAAGCGCGCGGTGCCGGTTTTCATCAACTGGGTCTTGATCGACGTGGTGATCTCGCGGGTATCGATGTACTCGCTGGTCTTGTTCTTCACGTCATACACCTGCACCACCGGACGGCCTTGCAGAATGCCGGACTGCGCCAGAGAGCGGGTCATGCTTTCAGCGATCATCTGCAGGTCGGTGGAACCGAACTCGTTGGTCACCAACTCCACGGCCTTGGTGTCGCCGTAGCTGATGTTCTTGCCGCCGAGTACCGGCGAGGTGTTGGAGCAACCGCTGGCCAGCAGGGCGACCACGGCGAGGAACGAGAAGCGTACGAACATGGGGAAATCTCTCTGAAACAGGCTTTTTAGTTGAAGAGCAGGGGCGCGACTCAAGGCGTCTTCACTTCAAGACGGAAGTCCGCGGCCTGGGGCAAATTGGCAATGGCGGGCAGGAAGGTCGCCTGGTTGGCGTACAGGTTCAGCACTTTCCAGGTTTCTTCATCGCCCACAGGGAAACCGTCGGCGCCCAGCCAGGCGAAGCGGTAATACATCATCTGGTTGCTGCTGGTGATATTGCTCAGCTGCACTTTGGCCGTGAGGAAGCCGTTTTCGCGGGCAACGCGAATGGCACCGACGGCGATGCCTTTGAATTTACCCATCACCACGATTTTGCTGGCGGCGCTGCCGGGTTCCGGTGGCGGTGGGGTGGCGCAGCCGGCGAGCAGGATCAGCGCGAGGGCGCCGAGGATGAAATGACGCATAACGTGCTCCTTAAGGTTGTTTGAGGGCGATGGCCTGAGCGGAAGTGCCTGGCACCACATGCGCGGCAAGGCCACCGGCGAAAACCTGGTTGCCGACCACACGCAGAGTGATCACTTGATAGCGCTGGTCGGCCTTGACCGTCACCAGCGTCCCGCCCAAGGCGTTGGGCAGGCTGACTTGGTGTTCGCCATGCTTGAGGCGCAGGCGCGTCACTTGGGTCATGTCCGGCAGGGTGCGCCAGGTGCGGGTGTCAGCACCTTCGGTCACCGCCGAGGCGATGCCCAGCACCAGGCCTGCCATGGGGTTGGTCTTGTTCAGGTTGTTTTGCGTCACGCCACGGCTGACTGCACGCACGGTGGTGCGCAGGATGATCCCAGGCATGTCGTCACGCAGGGCGCGGCGGGACATGGCGGTGGTGCTATTGAGTGCGGTGAGGTTCTGCTGCTTGCCGTCGACGCCGATCTGGCCGAAGGTCGCGGTCGAGGTGTCTGCCTTGATCACCGGGAATGACAGTGGGGTGATGACCAGGTGGCCGTCGATCGGGATCGGCAGCGGTAGGCGGATCGAATCCCGCGCCGGTGCCAGGCCACTCTGCACCACGATCAGCACGTCGGTCTCGTCGGCGCCGACCCTGGATTTGTCCAGGTCCATCAGCGCTTGCTCCAGCAGCGGCGTGTTGGGGCGCAACTCGGCTGCCTTGCGATAACCCGGTGCGGCCAGGTCTTTCTCTCCCAGGGCTTCGTAGACAAAGCCTGCCAGGTAATGGCTGAACGCACTCTGGTAGCTGTTCTTCAGGCCGACCACATCCGGCGCATCCAGTGCTTCAACCGGGTAGCCACGCAGGTCTTTGATCTGGGTGGTTACGCCCTGGCGCTCGGCCTCGTTTTCGCGCTTGAGGTATTCCTTGTCGCGCAGGTCGGCGATAACGGCTTCGCGCTCGTGGGTCTTCTTGATTTCGGTGCGGGCGCCGTCGAAGTCATTCACGGCCAGCAGGTTCAGGGCCATTTGGGTGGTCAGCATGACCTTTTCGTAGTCGTAGCCTTCGTAGCGGCGCACCTTGTCGTTGACCAGGAAACTGCCGAACTGGGCGAGGTACTTTTCGCTGTCGAACTTGACCGACTCTTCCCACTTGTAGACCTGCAGGTCGGCACTGCGCCAGGCGGTCTGGCTGCCGGTGAGGTCACCTTTGGCGCGCAACAGCTCACCCTTTTCGAAGAAGTAGAGCAGGTCCTTGTCTTCGCCGGTGTTGTTCTTTTCCAGCAGGGTCAGGGCGCCATCGACGTTACCGGTGGCCAACTGCTGGTTAGTGGCTTGCAGCTCAGTGTCGTAGCTGCGAAACATCGAACAACCGGAAAGCAAGGTAACCGCCGCAAGCGTGAGCGGGGTCAAGGCGCGAAATGCCATGCAAACTTCTTCCTTGAAAGTGATAAGCAGATGTGCAAATTCCTCATAAAAACGAGGAAATAAATACCCTTTAGAAATAACAGGGCGCGGCATTATAGGCGCCATTACTGGCAAAACAATGGCTTTTTGTTACGCCTTAATGCGGTGAGTGCCATCAATCCGTTAGTGATATTCCAAGCGCCAGATCACGAACGCCTTGAGTCAGAGCCTTTAAAGTTAAACAATGTGTTACTTCGTATTTACCTTTGAGATTCATTCATGATTGCCCCCTTCCGTTTTCTCGCCTGGCTGGTGCTGCCGGCCCTGATGTCGTGCAGCTTCAATCTGCTGGCCGCGACTGCCGAGGGCGCCCCACAAGCCCTGCATTTGCTGGATTACATTGGCGCTGACTACCCACCGACGGTGGAGGCGGGCAAGGTTATCGATGAATCCGAATATCGCGAACAACTGGAGTTTCTCGGCGTGTTGCAGGGCCTGGTGACTGAGCTGCCGGAAAGGCCGGAGCGCGCGGAGTTGGTCAAGGGCGTCGACGAATTGTTAGCGGCTGTGACCGCCCACCAGGATGGCGCAGCTGTCGCTCGCCTGGCCCGGCAGTTGGGCGCCAAGTTGGCGGTGGCCTATGAAGTCAGCCAGGCGCCGGTCATCACGCCCGACCCCGCACGTGGCGCACCGCTCTACGCCCAGCATTGCTCGGTTTGCCACGGCACTGCCGGCGCGGGTGATGGTCCGGCCAGTACGGGGATGACGCCGCCACCTGCCAACCTGCGAGATGCCGTGCGTCTGGACCGCCTGAGCCTCTATGCGATCTACAACACCCTCGGCCTGGGCGTTGAAGGCACTGACATGCCGTCCTTCGCCGATCAACTGGATGACCGTCAGCGCTGGGACCTGGCCACTTACATCGCCGGCTTCACAGCGGGCCCGGCTGCGGCAAAAAGTGAACAGCCCTTCAACCTCGCCGACCTGGCACGCCAGACGCCTAATGAAGTGCTGGCCGCAAACGGTCCAGGCGCCGCCGCGACCTTCCGTGCCCAGCGCGCACAACCGCCACAGGTCAAGCGTGGCCCGGCGCAGTTGCTCGACTACACCGCCGCCACCCTGGACAAGAGTCTCGCCGCATTCCGTAGCGGTGAGCACGAGCAGGCTTATGACCTGTCGGTAGCCGCTTACCTTGAGGGCTTCGAGCTGGTGGAAAGCTCTCTGGATAACGTTGACGCCAACGTGCGCAAGGACACCGAGAAAGCCCTGATGGCCTACCGGCAGTCATTGCAGGACGGCCTGCCGATCGAGCAAGTGCAGCAGCGTCTGGACGTTGCTAAAGGCAAGCTCGCCGAGTCCGCCGGCTTGTTGGGCAGCGATGGCTTGAGCTGGTCGTTGAGCTATATCTCCGGGCTGTTGATTCTGTTGCGTGAAGGCCTGGAAGCCATCCTGGTGCTGGCGGCGATCCTGGCGTTCCTGCGTAACACCGGCCAGCAATCGGCGGTGCGCAGTGTGAACGTCGGCTGGGGCCTGGCGCTACTGGCCGGTCTGGCGACGTGGGCGTTGGCGGCGTATGTGATTGACGTCAGCGGTGCCCAGCGCGAATTGCTGGAAGGTTGCACGGCGCTGTTCGCCAGTGTGATGGTGCTGTGGCTTGGCGTGTGGATGCATGATCGGCGTCATGCAGCAGCCTGGCAGGATTACATCAAGAGCAGCCTGGTCGGCGGCGGAGGGCGCTTTGGTTTTGCGCTGCTGGCGTTTTTCTCGGTGTACCGTGAGCTGTTCGAAGTGATCCTGTTCTACGAAACCCTGTGGCTGCAAGCCGGCCCGGCCGGGCACAACGCAGTGCTGGCGGGTGGTGCTACGGCGCTGGTGCTGTTGGTGGGTTTGGCGTGGGTGATCCTGCGGGGTTCGGCGAAGCTGCCGTTGGCGCTGTTCTTCGGCATCAACGCGGCGTTGCTGTGTGCGCTGTCGGTGGTGTTCGCCGGGCATGGCGTGAAGGCGTTGCAGGAAGCGGGCATCTTCGGTACGCGGCCGGTGGCGTTTTTTGACTTCGACTGGTTGGGCATCCATGCCGATGCGTACTCGTTGAGTGCGCAGGCTTTGGCGATCCTGGCGATTGTGGTGCTTTACGGCCGCAGCCGTCTGGCCGAAAAACAGCGTGTGGTGGCCTGATCGTGCGCGTCTGGATTGATGCGGACGCCTGTCCGCGCGCGGCCAAGGACCAAGTGGTGAAGTTCGCCCTCAAGCGCCAATTCGACGTGGTGCTGGTCGCGGGGCAGAGCCAGATCAAGCCGAGCTTTGCCTGTGTGAAGCTGATCGTAGTACCCAGCGGCCCGGATGCGGCGGATGACTACCTAGTGGAGCACGCGGTGCCCGGCGAGCTGGTGATCTGCAGCGATGTGCCCTTGGCCGACCGTTTGGTGAAGAAGGGCGTCACCGCCCTCGACCCACGGGGCAAGGAATTCAGCCCGGCGAACATGAGTGAACGGCTGGCGGTGCGCAACCTGTTCACTGATCTGCGCGAACAAGGCCAAATGGGCGGCGGCCCACCGCCCCATGGGGAAAAGGACAAGCAGGCGTTCGCCAACGCGCTGGACAGGATACTGACCAAGTTGATGCGCCCGGCCTGACCTTGTTGTAAGCAAGGCTTTTTGTGGCGAGCGGGGCAAGACCGCTCGCCACCGTTAAGTGTTCGACTGTCTGTTCAATCGTTCTCGTGGGTCAATTCCAGCACGCGATCCACGAGTTTGTTGATGCCCGACGCCACCTCACTGATGCTTTTGCCGAGCATGTAGGCAGGGGTGCTCACCAGCTTGCGCGCCTTGTCCTCGACAATATCCTCCACCGCGCACTCGCGGTGGGTGGCGCCCATTTTATCGAGGGCGGCGGCGGTGGCGGCATCGTTGCCGATGGTGCAGGTGACGCCGGGGCCATAGATCTTCGCGGCCAGGGCCGGCGAGATGCAGATCAGCCCGACCGGTTTGCCCGCTTCGGCAAAGGCTTCGGCCAGCGCCAGAACCTGCGGGTTGATGCTGCAACCGGCGCCTTCCACGGCAAAGGTCGAGAGGTTCTTCGCCGCGCCAAAACCGCCGGGCACGATCAGTGCGTCGAAGTCTTCGGCGTTGGCCTCACGGATGTCCTTCACCTCACCCCGGGCGATACGCGCCGACTCCACCAGCACATTGCGCGATTCGGGCATCTCTTCGCCGGTGAGGTGGTTGATCACGTGATGTTGCGCGATATCGGGTGCAAAACATTGGACCTGAGCACCACGCTGGTCCAGGCGCAGCAAAGTGATGACGCTTTCGTGGATCTCTGCGCCGTCGTACACGCCACAGCCGGAAAGGATCACTGCAATCTTTTTGCTCATGAGTATTTCTCCCTATTTCGTGGCGTTAAATGTCTACTAATTTGTCACCTGTTGCCAATGGGATCTGGCGTTGCTACACCTAATCTTGATGTAACAAAAATAGACCGGACTAGCCCATGGACTTCGTGCCTTACGCGGTACCGTTTTTCATTGCCTTGATCGTGGTTGAGCTGCTGGCCGACCATTGGCGCGGCGAGCGCAACTATCGGGTGGCGGATGCCATCAACAGCCTCAGCACCGGTGTGCTGTCCACGACCACGGGGCTGTTGACCAAAGGCGTGGGGTTGTTGACCTACGCGTTCGCGCTCAAGCATTTGGCACTGATCGAACTGTCGGCCCAGAGTGTCTGGACCTGGGTGTTCGCCTTTGTGTTTTATGACTTCTGCTACTACTGGCTGCATCGCTGCGGGCATGAGCGCAACATCCTGTGGGCCGCGCACTCGGTGCATCACCAGAGCGAGGACTACAACCTCACCACCGCCCTGCGCCAGACCAGTACCGGCTTTCTGCTGAGCTGGATCTTCTACCTGCCCCTGGCCGTGCTGGGCGTGCCGCTGGTGGTGTTTATCAGCGTAGCCTCGCTCAATCTTCTGTATCAATTCTGGGTGCACACCCGGCATGTGCCCAAGCTCGGCTGGTTCGAGTGGTTCTTTGTGACACCGTCCAATCATCGGGCCCACCATGCACAGAATGCTCTCTACATGGATCGCAACTACGGCGGGGTGTTCATTATTTGGGATCGGCTGTTCGGCAGCTTCCAGGAAGAAGACGACAACGAACCGGTGATTTTTGGCGTGACCACGCCCTTGGCCAGCTGGAACCCGCTATGGGCCAACCTGCAGTTTTATGCGCAGCTGTGGAGTGATGCACGACGTACCGAAAAATGGTGGGACAAGCTGCGCATCTGGTTCATGCGCACTGGCTGGCGCCCGGCGGACGTGAAGGCCAAATACCCGATGGCCAAACCCGATTTGAGCCAGTTCCGCAAATTTGAAGTGCCGTTGGATGCGCGCCAGCAGGTCTATATCGCGCTGCAATTTGCCGCGTATGTGGGCTTTGGCAGCTATTTGATGAACTTCGGCGAAGGGCTGCCCACGGCGGCGCTGATCCTGGGCTGGAGTGCGGTGGCGGTGGGGTTATTTACGTTGGGCGTAGCCCTGGAGAATCGCCCGTGGGCGCTGAAAGCCGAGCTGGTACGCCTGGGGCTGAATGTGCCACTGGTGTGGCTGGCGCCGCTGGTCGGGTTATGGCCGGCCAGCAGTTTGGGCTGGCTGGGTTTGGTGAGTTACAGCTTGCTCAGCGTGATCGGCCTCTACTGTTGCAGAAGCCGGCTTACTCGGTGGGTGTCTTAGGCGTTTCGACGGGGGCCGGCTCGGCGGCGAGCCGGGCCTTTGCATCCTCGCAGGCCTGGCGGGCAATGCGGGCGTTCTTGAAGCGGCGGCGCAACCACAGGCCAAAGCCCAACAGCACCAAGGCGCCCAGCACCCACAGCTCGTATTTCTTGACGCTGCCGAGCATGCCTTCCAGCACCGCACCGAAGTGGTAAGCCGCAGCGCCCAAGGCTGCCGCCCAGACTGCAGCGCCAATCCCGTTAAGAATCAGGTAGCGAACCGGCGGGTAGCCTGACAAACCAATCGCCACGGGCATCACGGTGCGCAAGCCGTAGACAAACCGGAAGCTCAGCACCCAGATGTCCGGATGCTTACGGATATGTTCCAGGGCCTTGTCGCCCATCAATTGCCAGCGCGGCTTGCGCGCCAACAGTTTGCGGCCGTGCTTGCGCCCCAGGAAGTACCACAGCTGGTCGCCGGCGTAGCTGCCAAAGAAGGCAACGACCACCACCAGGTTGATATCCATGTATCCACGGAACGCCAGGAAGCCTGCGAGAACCAAAATGGTCTCGCCTTCGAAGAACGTGCCCAGGAAGAGAGCAAAGTAGCCGAAGTCATGCAGAAATTGTTGAAGCATGGTCTGGGGTGCTGGCGAAATGAACGCGCAGCCTACGCCTTCGTGAACATTCATGAAAGTATCGAGATGTGTCACGAAGTGAACAATTCCTACATAAACGACGAATGCGACTGCAGGTCGCATCGATAAGCACAACTGTCATTCCTTCGTCATAATGGCCGCTTATAACTGCAACGCTCGCCCGTAAACGCGGGCTCAGGAGTCTGTCGTGAGCTTTACCCCTGCCAATCGCCTGTTCCCCGCCACCCGCCTGCGTCGCAATCGCCGTGATGATTTTTCTCGCCGTCTGGTGCGTGAAAACGTGCTGACGACGAACGATCTGATTTTGCCGGTGTTTGTGCTTGACGGTGAAAATCGCCGGGAAGCGGTGGCGTCGATGCCGGGTGTGGAGCGCTTGACCATTGATCTGCTGCTTGAAGAAGCGGCGAATTGGGTTGAACTGGGGATTCCGGCGCTGGCGCTGTTTCCCGTGACACCCTCCGAACTCAAGTCGCTCGACGCTGCCGAAGCCTGGAACCCGCAAGGGATCGCCCAGCGCGCCACCCGCGCCTTGCGCGAGCGTTTCCCGCAGCTGGGTGTGATCACCGACGTGGCGCTGGACCCGTTCACCACCCACGGCCAGGATGGCATTCTTGACGAAGACGGCTATGTTCAGAACGACATTACCGTCGATGCACTGGTCAAGCAGGCGTTGTCCCACGCGGCAGCGGGTGCCCAGGTCGTGGCGCCGTCGGACATGATGGACGGCCGCATCCAGGCGATTCGCGAAGCCCTGGAACTGGCTGGCCACGTCAATGTGCGGATCATGGCCTATTCGGCCAAGTACGCCAGCGCCTATTACGGCCCGTTCCGCGATGCGGTGGGTTCGGCGCTGAACCTGGGCAAGGCCAACAAGGCCTCCTATCAGATGGACCCGGCCAACAGCCATGAAGCCCTGCACGAAGTGGCGGCCGACCTGGCCGAAGGTGCCGATATGGTGATGGTCAAACCCGGGATGCCGTACCTGGACATCCTTTACCGGGTCAAAGAGGAATTCAAGGTGCCGACCTTTGTCTATCAGGTCAGCGGTGAATACGCCATGCACATGGCCGCGATCCAGAATGGTTGGTTGAGTGAAGGGGTGATCCTTGAATCCCTGACAGCCTTTAAACGTGCCGGCGCTGATGGCATTCTGACCTACTTCGCCGCCCGCGCTGCCCAATTGCTTAGAGAGCAACAATAGCCCTCACAGGAACACTCGATGAATACCGAAGGACTCTCAGAAGTTGCCGTAAAAGACGCTCACCCGGTGGTGGAACAAGTCACCGAGACCCCGCCCGAGCTGGAGCCCGCTCCGCCTGCCGTGGTGCCCGAAGCCCCAGCGCCGGCCCCGGTGGCGGCGGTGACCAACCTGGATGACAGCAGCCTGTACATCCACCGCGAGCTGTCACAACTGCAATTCAACATCCGCGTGCTGGAACAGGCGCTGGACGAGTCCTATCCACTGCTGGAGCGGCTCAAGTTCCTGCTGATTTTTTCCAGCAACCTGGACGAGTTCTTTGAGATTCGCGTCGCGGGCCTCAAGAAGCAAATTACCTTCGCCCGCGAACAAGCCGGTGCCGACGGCCTGCAGCCGCATCAGGCCCTGGCGCGTATCAGTGAGCTGGTGCATGGCCACGTGGACCGCCAATACGCGATCCTCAACGACATTCTGTTGCCCGAGCTGGAAAAACATCAGGTCCGCTTCATCCGTCGCCGTCACTGGACCGCCAAGATCAAGACATGGGTGCGTCGCTACTTCCGTGACGAGATTTCACCGATCATCACCCCGATCGGCCTCGACCCTACTCACCCGTTCCCGCTGCTGGTGAACAAAAGCCTGAACTTCATCGTTGAACTGGAAGGTATCGACGCCTTTGGTCGCGATTCTGGCCTGGCGATCATCCCGGCACCGCGTCTGTTGCCACGGATCATCAAGGTACCGGAAGAGGTGGGGGGCGCTGGCGACAATTATGTATTCCTCTCGTCAATGATCCACGCGCATGCCGATGACCTGTTCCAGGGCATGAAGGTAAAAGGTTGCTACCAGTTCCGCCTGACCCGTAACGCCGACCTGGCGCTGGATTCCGAAGACGTCGAAGACTTGGCCCGTGCCCTGCGCGGCGAGCTGTTCTCGCGTCGCTACGGTGACGCGGTGCGACTGGAAGTGGCTGATACTTGCCCGAAACACCTGTCGGACTACCTGCTCAAGCAGTTCAACCTGGCCGAGTCCGAGTTGTACCAGGTCAATGGCCCGGTGAACCTGACGCGCCTGTTCAGCATCACCGGCCTGGACAGCCATCCGGAGTTGCAATACACGCCGTTCACGCCGCAGATCCCGAAACTGCTGCAAAACAGCGAGAACATCTTCAGTGTGGTGAGCAAGCAGGACATTCTGCTGCTGCACCCGTTCGAGTCCTTTACTCCAGTGGTCGACCTGCTGCGCCAGGCCGCCAAGGACCCGCATGTATTGGCCGTGCGCCAGACGTTGTACCGCTCCGGCGCAAACTCGGAAATCGTCGATGCGCTGGTAGACGCTGCGCGTAACGGTAAGGAAGTCACCGCGGTGATCGAGCTGCGTGCGCGGTTCGATGAAGAGTCCAACCTGCAACTGGCCAGCCGCCTGCAAGCGGCCGGTGCGGTGGTGATCTACGGCGTGGTGGGCTTCAAAACCCACGCCAAGATGATGCTGATCCTGCGCCGCGAAGCCGGCGAGATTGTGCGCTACGCCCACTTGGGCACCGGCAACTACCACGCCGGCAACGCCAAGCTCTACACCGACTACAGCCTGCTGACTTCCGACGACGCCTTGTGTGAAGACGTCGGCAAGTTGTTCAGCCAGTTGATCGGCATGGGCAAGACCTTGCGCATGAAGAAGCTGCTGCACGCGCCGTTCACCCTGAAGAAGGGCATGCTCGACATGATTGCCCGGGAGACCCAGTTCGCCCTCGACGGCAAACCGGCGCACATCATTGCCAAGTTCAACTCGCTGACTGATCCAAAAATCATCCGCGCGCTGTACAAGGCCAGCCAGTCCGGTGTGCGCATCGACCTGGTGGTGCGTGGCATGTGCTGCCTGCGCCCGGGCATTGTCGGGGTCTCGCATAACATCCATGTGCGCTCGATCATCGGCCGCTTCCTGGAGCACACGCGGGTGTTCTACTTCCTCAACGGTGGCGAGGAGCAGATGTTCCTTTCCAGCGCGGACTGGATGGAACGCAACCTCGACAAGCGTGTGGAGACCTGCTTCCCGGTGGAAGGCAAGAAGTTGATCATGCGGGTCAAGAAGGAGCTGGAAAGCTACCTCACCGACAACACACACAGCTGGAGCCTGCAGTCGGACGGCCGTTACGTGCGCAACACGCCGACCGGCAATCAGAACCCGCGCAGCGCGCAGGCGACGTTGCTGGAGAAGCTGGGCAGCCCGATTCTGGCGGTGAATTAATAGCCAATACGGACTAACAATGTGGGAGGAGGCTTGCTCCCGATTGCAGTGGGTCAGTTGATGAACAGGTCAACTGACACTCCGCTATCGGGAGCAAGCCCCCTCCCACATTTGTTTTGCAGGGTGCTTTAGTGCAGGTTCAGGCTGAATCCCACCCGTGTCAGCCACTCCGCTTCCTGGGCAAAGTCCGCCTGGGTCAGCTGGTTTTCATCCAGCCAGCCTTTCGGGAACACCACGTCGAGGCTGTCGCCCCGGGCGCGCAGGGTGACCTGAGGCATTTCCTGAGTGCCACGGATGTGGTGGAACAGGATCGCAAAGCGCAGCAGCACGCACAGGCGAATCAGCTTGATGCCTTCATCGCCGAATTCGGCAAACTTGTCCTTTGGAATGTTGCGGCGATGGCCGCGCACCAGCAGCGCGAGCATCTGTTGGTCTTCGCGGGAGAAACCGGCGAGGTCCGAGTGCTCGATCAGGTAGGCGCCATGTTTGTGGTAATGGTAGTGGGCGATGTCCAGGCCCACTTCATGCACTTTGGCTGCCCAGCCGAGCAGTTCGCGCCAGACGCCGTCTTCCAGGTCCCAGTCCTCGGCCACCTGGTCGAAGGCGTGCAGGGCTTTGCGCTCCACCCGGGCCGCCTGTTCCAGATCGACGTGATAACGCTCCATCAATGAGGTAAGGGTGCGCTCACGCACGTCTTCGTGATGATGGCGGCCCAACAGGTCGTAGAGCACGCCTTCGCGCAGGGCGCCATCGCAGTGGTCCATGCGTTGCAGTTCGAGCGCGTCGAAGATCGCTTCGAGAATCGCCAGGCCTGCGGGGAAGATGGTGCGGCGATCGGGCTTGATGCCATCGAAGTCGATTTTCTCGGCATCGCCCAGTTTGAAGAGCTTGCGCTTGAGCCACGCCAGGCCTTCGGCGTTGACCTCACCGGTGCCATGGCCGCCGGCTTTCAGGGCCAGGCCGATGGCGCGGATGGTACCGGACGAACCGATGGCCTCATCCCAGGTCAGGCGGTGCAGGGCGTGCTCAATGCTCATGATCTCCAGTCGCGCGGCCGTGTAGGCCTGGGCATAGCGTGCCGGGGTGATCTTGCCGTCCTTGAAATAGCGCTGGGTAAAGCTGACGCAGCCCATTTGCAGGCTCTCGCGCAGCAACGGCTCGAAACGCTGGCCGATAATGAACTCGGTACTGCCGCCGCCGATGTCCGCCACCAGGCGCTTGCCGGGAGTGTCAGCCAGGGTATGGGAGACGCCGAGGTAGATCAGGCGCGCTTCTTCACGGCCGGAGATGACTTCTACCGGGTGGCCGAGGATTTCCTCGGCGCGGCGGATAAATTCACCGCGGTTGCGCGCTTCACGCAGGGCGTTGGTACCGACGATTCGCACGGCGCCCAAAGGCATGCCATTGATCAGCTGGGCAAAGCGCTTGAGGCAGTCGAGCCCGCGTTGCATGGATTCTTCATTGAGCTGGCGCTCGTCGTCGATCCCGGCAGCCAGTTGTACTTTTTCGCCGAGCCGTTCGAGGATGCGGATTTCGCCGTTCTGGGCCTTGGCCACGACCATGTGAAAGCTGTTGGAGCCCAGGTCGATGGCGGCGATCAGGGACAGATTCTTGGCTTGGGATTGCGGCATGGTTTGGGGGTCTCGGTCGATAACCTCACCATCGTGCCACGATCGACCGCTGGCGCCAACGCGTTGTGCTTCAGTAATTTTCCTGAGGCTGTCTGTGGGGAATTCCTTTAGGAAATGTAGGGCGGTTTTATAAGTGTGCGCTGAATAAGACCCTTGATGTTGTAGCGTGTTTTAATCAGGTGCTGCGCACGTGCCATTTATGACTTTCCCTACAGTCAGTGATTTGATGTCGCCTTCATTCTTTTGTTCAGGACTACATTGTCGGTGGCTTAAAGTGATGCTTTATTTTTATCATTCCCACAATTATTGATGTGTTGTCTGATTCTTTAACGAAGTGTCAAAGCGACACACTGTTATCCGGCAATTCTGCCTGGGTGGCATTTATTTATCGTTGTACATGTCCCGGAAGATAAGTCGTTGGGCGATGGAGTCGCCAAGACACAAATAAAGAACACCTGATAACTTCTTTTAGTGACAGGATGAACATGAAAAAAATTGTTGGATTGACTCTTGGTATTGCGTGCCTGGCTGCGGCCTTAACTGTACAGGCGACTACCAATACCAGTGCCCAACTGGTCGTCAGGGGTACGATTACACCGGCAGCCTGCAACCTCAGCCTGGCCGGCAGCGGTATCATCGACTATGGCACGATTCGTTCGGGCGAATTGTCCCAGACGGCGTTCAATCCGCGCGAAGAGAAGACCACTTCCCTGATCGTCAATTGTGGCGCGACCCCTGCCCGGTTCGGCATCACCTTTACCGATCTGCAAGCGGGCAACAAAGTGACGGGTATCCTGGGTGCAGGCTTTACTGAAGCGCAGAACTTTGGTTTGGGGGCTGTAGGAACCCGTCGCACCGGTGGCTATTCGGTCACCCTCAGGGACCTGCGTTCGTCCGGCGTGGTGCTGCATCCGATCATGCGTATCGGTGCTGGCGCCTGGAATAACAGCGATGGCAAAGTTGCTCAATCGCCCACCCAATACTCGTGGCGCAATGGCGCAGCCTTTACACCCGCCGCGGTTAACCAATTGACGGGCACGCTTGCAGTGAAGGCTGTCATCAACCGAGCTCGGGACCTGGACCTGAGTCGAGATGTCTCTATTGATGGGCGCGCCACGCTTGTATTGAGTTACATCTAAGTAACGGAAAACAGCCAGCCAAGAAACTCATTATTTCTGGTTGGCTGTTTTTCTGTGGGCGCTTGACGGTCAATGGTCAACTTTATTAGTGGCGGGGAATATAGAGTGCGTGGTTTTTTAATAATAAGCAGTGCGTTATTGCGGGGTGCAAGCATTTGCCTTTTGTTTGCCACTGTTGCTGTGGCGGACGGTATGTATCCGGAAACAACGGTGGTGGTGCTTTATGAGGAAGACGGCGAAGCCACAATAAATATCAAGAATACCGATGCCGGGCCAGCGCTGCTTCATTCAGTCGTGGAAAACGTGCCGGAGGACCTGGAGCCGCTATTGATTGTCACGCCGCCCATCGCTCGTGTGGAGGCGGGCGAAACGCAACTGGTGCGGTTCATCGCCACCTTGAAGGAGCCGCTTAAGACCCAACGACTCAAGCGAGTGTCCTTCGAAGGTATTCCCCAGGCGCGCGCGGTGGATGGTGCGACCATCGGTATCACCCTTCGACAGAATTTGCCGCTGATCCTGCACCCACAAGGCTTGCCTCGGCACCATACGCCTTGGGAGTTGCTGAAGTGGAAGCGGGCGGGCGAGCGCCTCACTGTCCATAACGACAGTGCCTATGTCGTGCGCCTGGCGCCGGATGTGAAAGTGTTTCCAAAAGGCTTTCTGGCTACATTGCCACGCACCTACCTACTGCCGGGTGAAGTGCTGACGGCAGAGCTCGACAGCCCCTTGGGCAATGCGGCTGAGGTCGAGATACAGCCGGCTACGGTTTATGGGTTTACGGTAGACAACTACCGGGCTCCGATCGTAACCGATGGGGCTTGACTGACTCATGTCGAACCCTTCGAGTAATAGCATCGCGGCGTCTTTTTGGCCCTGCAGACCTACGCTTATCATGGGGTTTGCGACCCTGTGGAGTCTGCCCGGCCTGGTGTCGGCGATGGAGCTCGGGGAGGGTTTCGACCTCGCGTCACTGACAGCCCACGGCATCGATCCGAAGGTCTCCGACTACTTTCGCAACGCGGCGCGCTTTCGCGAAGGCGTCCAGGTGGTGGGGTTGCGGGTCAATGGGAACCCGCTTGGGCTGGTGGATGCACGGTTCGATCACGAGGGCCGCTTATGCTTCACCCGCGGGTTGCTGGAGAAAGCAGGATTAGTGACGCCCGGCGCGATCATTGAGGAAGGTGCTACGCCCGACCAGTCTTGCCATGACTTCTTCGGGGCATTCCCCACGACCATGGTCAAGTTGCGTCCCGGCACGGACGAGGTGACGCTGGTGGTGCCCACCCAATCGTTGCGTGATCCACAGTGGGACGCCGGGCATTTTTCCAAAGGCGGGACCGCGGCGTTGTTCAACTATGACGTGCTGGGTTTCGACAGCCGTTCGCGCAGCGGGCCCAGCCGGTTCGTTTCGGCCTATACCGAGGCAGGCTTTAACCTTGAGGATTGGATTGTTCGCAGCCGTCAATTCTATGTGTCCGATAATGGCAAGGCCCGTACCGAGCATCTATATGCCTACGCACAGCGGGACATTGCCGAGTTGCAATCGACTTTCCAGATGGGGCAGATTTCCAGTAATAACCCGCTGTTTGGTGGCGTCCAGTTATCTGGCCTGCAGTTTTTCCCCGATGGTCAATCACGTGTCGCTGCGGGCAGTAACAATGCCGTGGTCGAAGGGCTTGCCCAGAGCCCGTCACGCATAGAAGTTCGCCAGTCCGGCGTGTTGATTCACAGCACGCTGGTGCCTGAAGGTCCCTTCCGGCTGACGGGGTTGCCCTTGCTCAATGGCACCAGTGACCTGGAGGTCAGCGTGATCGACGTACGGGGCGCCAGGCGTAGCTTTGTGGTGCCCGCGGCCTCGTTTGCGGGGACTGTCCCGGCGGCGCCCGGTTACTATTTTTCTGTTGGCAAGCTGCGCAAGAATGCGGATGAAGAGGGGCCGTCACCGGTGGTCGCCATGGGGAGCGGCACTTGGGGTTTGGGGAGCAACTCGTCTGCGGGCTTTGGCTTATTGAGTACGGATGAGTACTGGTCGGCAGGTGGCACCCTGAGCAGTGTGTTTTTCCAGCGAGTTTCTGTGGCGGCGCGTCAAAACCTTTCTCGAGACGGCAAACGTGCAGTATCCGGGTCGCGCAGCAGCGTGTCGGTCACCAGCCCGGTATACGCCACTATCGACGTCAACCTCAGCGCAACCACCCAAACCCAGGGGTATCGTGAGGTACTTGAAGCCGGCCGGTCGTACGGGGTCGATGAATTGGGTTCGCGCTTCAAAAACCAATACACAGCAAGCGTGAGCTGGGCCGAACCCACGCTGGGCGTATTTTCTGCGGGCTATACCCGCAGTTCTCAATTTGACGGGCGAACGACCGAGCATGTGTCGGCCTCCTGGAACAAGTCATTCAGCCACGCCGATGTAACACTGATTGCGGATTCGCAGGTGGGCGGTACTCGAATGGGCCGTGACGCCACGCTTGCCGGCAGGCGACATGAGAGCGCTCTGGAGAATGACCTGTCCTTGCGTCTGCAGGTCAGCGTGCCGCTGGGACGGGATCGCCGGGTAAACAGCTATGCCAGCCGTCGCGGGGGCCGGTTCACCGCTGGCACATCGCTTAGCGAGCGGGTCAACGAGTCAGTGAATTACGAAGTGGGGGTCGAGCGCGACCTCAATGCTCGAGAACAATCGGTTCGCGGCAATGTGGACCTGTTGCCACGTTATACCCGCGTTGGCCTGGGTGTCAGCCATGATCCCCAGGGCACCAGCTATACGGGGCAGTTGCAGGGCGGCGTGGTGGCTCACGAGGGTGGGCTGACGTTTTCACCGTATACCGTGCAGGACACGTTCGGCATCGTCTCGGTAGGGGGTATCGGCGCTGCAAAAGTCCAGACGCCCCAAGGCCCTGTCTGGACTGACTACCGCGGGCAAGCGGTGATCGCAGGCTTGCCGGCCTACACCAACAGCCGAGTCGAGGTGCAAACCCAGTCCTTGCCCAAGCGCGTCGACCTGAAAAACGGCACCCAGATGCTCACAGCAGGCCGTGGGTCCTTCAATGCCGTGAATTTCGATGTGGTGAAAGTGCGCCGCGTGTTGCTTACCGCGAATGACCAGCACGGCCGGCCATTACCTCAAGGCGCCTCGGTATTCGGCAAGGGTGATCGCTTCCTGACCAACGTGGTGGGTGAGGGCATGATTTTTCTCAACGACGTCGAGGAGGCGCAAAGCCTGCGGGTTTCATTGCCGGACTCTTCCACCTGCCTGTTGCGGATTGATCTTGAGACCCAGCCAGACAATGACAAATTTTATGAAACCACTTCGGCGGTGTGCCATGGCCGTTAAGTTTGAAACATGGCCGTTGGTGTTGCTCTGCACGGTATTGGCGGCGCCTGAGGTCCTGGCCGAAAACTGTCGGCTCTCGGTGAGCCAGCCGCGCATTGACTATGGCGCCATCCGCAGGGAGGCGCTCGTTGCAAAAACCTCCATGGTGCTGGGTACGCGCTCATTGCGCGTGAACGTCATTTGCACTGAGCCTGCGGCCATGGCGTTGCGTTTTATCGGTGTTGCAGCAGACCGGCAGGGGTTTGTGTTTGGTCGGCAGGGGCGTTTTCGCTTGAGCCTCAAACACGCCCAGGTGGATGGACGTGCTGTCGAATGGTGGGCGGCTACGCACTTGCCCGGCGAGCCTGCCAGCGGGCAGTTGCTGCCCGGCCAGACCTTGGTGGCGCGGGCGGCAGGCGTGCCGGTAGCAGGCCGCCGACTGACAGCCCAGGTTGATATCGACACCGAACTGCCCGCTGGGGCCATGGAGGTACGCGACGAAACGCACCTTGAGGGGCAAGGCAGTTTCGAATTGATCAGCCCGGCTGTTCCACCGAGCCGATGAAATTGGCGAGCTCGGGTGTCTTGGGGTTGGCGAACAACGTTTTGGGGTCGCCTACTTCATGCACCTTGCCTTGGTGCATAAACACCAGTTTGTCCCCGACTTCCCGGGCAAAACGCATTTCGTGGGTCACCATGATCAAGGTCATGCCGTCCTTGGCCAGTTGGCGCACGACGCTGAGCACTTCATTGACCAGTTCCGGGTCCAGGGCGGAGGTGATTTCGTCGCACAGCAGCACTTTGGGCGACATGGCCAATGCGCGCGCAATGGCGACCCGTTGCTGCTGACCACCGGACAGGCGATCAGGGAAGGCGTCGAACTTCTCCCCCAGCCCGACCCGCTCCAGCATCTGCCTGGCAAGCTGTGCGGCTTTGGCCTTGGGCACTTTCTGCACCACTTGCGGTGCGAGCATGACGTTTTCGCCCACGGTCAGGTGCGGGAACAGGTTGAACTGCTGGAACACCATGCCGACTTTCTGCCGCAGGCTGCGCAGGTCGGCCCGGGCGGCGTCGAGGTATTCGCCATCGACTTCGATCACGCCGTCGTTGATGGATTCCAGGCCATTGAGGGTACGCAGCAAGGTGGATTTACCCGAGCCGCTGCGGCCGATGATCGCCACCACCTGGCCTTCTTCAACCGTCAGGTCGATGCCCTTGAGTACATGGTGATCGCCGTAATACTTATGCAGGGCGGAAATTCTAAGCAGAGGCATGCAGTCTCCTTTCCAGGTAGCGCGCACTGAGGGACAAGGGGTAGCAGAGCAGGAAGTAACCGAGGGCCACCAAGCCATAGACCATAAAGGGCTCGAAGGTGGCATTGGCGAGCATGCCGCCGGTTTTGGTCAGTTCGGTAAAACCGATGATCGAGGTCACGGCGGTGCCTTTGACCACTTGCACCGAGAAGCCAACCGTCGGCGCTACGGCAATCCGCAGCGCTTGGGGCAGGATTACGTAACGCAGTTGTTCAAGCGGGTTAAGGGCCAGGCTGGCCGACGCTTCCCACTGCCCGTGGGCGATGGACTCGACGCAGCCGCGCCAGATCTCGGCCAGGTAGGCACTGGTAAACAAGGTCAGGGCAATTGCCGCTGCCAGCCAGGGCGAGATATCCACCCCCAGCAGGGCAATGCCGAAAAACACCAGGAATAACTGCATCAGCAGCGGCGTACCCTGAAACAGTTCTATGTAGGTGCGTGCGACATTGCGCGGGAAGGCTTTGCGGCTGATGCGCATCGTCATTACTAACAAGCCGATCAGGCCGCCGCCGACAAACGCCACCAGCGACAGCAACAGGGTCCATTGCAGGCCAACAGCCAGGTTGCGCACGATGTCCCAGAACGAAAAATCACTCATCGGCTGTTCCTCATTACAAACCGTCGGCCAATCCAGTTGAGCAACTGGCGAATCATCAGCGCCATACACAGGTACACCAGGGTGGTCAGTGCGTAGGTTTCAAAGGCGCGGAAGTTGCGTGACTGAATGAAGTTGGCGGCAAAGCTCAGTTCCTCGGTGGCGATTTGCGAACACACCGCCGAACCCAGCATCACGATGATGATCTGGCTGCTCAGGGCCGGCCACACCTTGCCCAGAGCGGGCAGCAGCACCACATGACGGAACGCTTCAAAACGCGTCATCGCTAATGCTGCTGCCGCTTCCAGCTGGCCACGAGGGATGGCCTGGATGCCGGCGCGGATGATCTCGGTGGAGTAAGCCCCCAGGTTGATTACCATCGCCAGCACGGCGGCTTGCCACTCGGTGATTTTCAGCCCCAGTGACGGCAAACCGAAGAAGATGAAAAACAACTGCACCAGAAACGGCGTGTTGCGGATCAACTCGACATACACGCCGAAGAACCAGGCAAACGGCTGGATCTTCCACGCCCGGACCACGGCACCGACGGTGCCCAGGGCAACCCCCAGAATCGCGCCGATGGCCGTCAGTTCAAGCGTGAACAAGGCGCCGCGCAACAGCAGGTCGGTATTGGCCAGTACGGGCATAAAGTCGAATTGATAGGCCATGAATCAGCTCCGTCGCGTCAAAGATCGGCGGGCAGCGGCTCTTTGAGCCACTGCATCGCGTTCTTTTCCAGGCTGCCGTCGGCCTTGGCCGCCACCAGGATCTGGTTAACCTTCTCCAGCAGTGCCGGCTCGTTCTTGTTCACGCCCACGTACACCGGCGAGTCCTTGAGTTTCACTTTCAGTGCCGGTACGCGTTTGGGGTTGCGCTCGCTGATCGCCACCATCACCACGTTGCCGCTGGCAATCAGGTCGACCTGGCCGGCCAGGTAGGCGGCGATGGTCGAATTGTTGTCTTCGAAACGCTTGATGGTCGCTTCCTTGGGCGCAACGGCGGTCAGCTCGATGTCTTCGATGGCGCCGCGCGTCACGCTGATGGTTTTGCCCTTGAGGTCGTCGGTGGTGCTGATGGCCGCGTCAGGCGGACCGAACACAGCCAGGTAGAACGGCGCGTACGCCTTGGAGAAATCGATGACCTTTTCCCGCTCGGGGTTCTTGCCCAGGCTGGAAATCACCAGGTCGACCTTGCCGGTGGTGAGGAACGGGATGCGGTTGGTGCTGTTGACCGGGGTCAACTCCAGCTTGACCTTGAGCTGGTCGGCCAGCAGCTTGGCGGTGTCGATGTCCAGGCCGCGGGGTTTCATGTCAGGGCCGACCGAACCGAACGGCGGGAAGTCTTGAGGGACGGCGACCTTCAGGGTGCCACGGGCGACGATATCGTCCAGACCATTGGCCTGGGCGGGTGCCTGGCTCAGCATCAGGCTGGCAAACAGGGCAGTGAGCAGGGCGCTGTAGCGCTTGGTCATGGCAACTCTCCGAAAAGGGCGAAGGGATTTTCTGAATTTGCTCAGTGCACAGCCCATGCCATCACCCCTCGGATCGTCTGCAACGCCGGAATTTGTTGAGGTTCGGTGGTCTTACTGGTCTGAACAGTGATGACGCTTTTCGCACCTTTTTCGAGCGTCGACAAAACCCCGCGAGCCCCTTTGGGGCGTGGCTTGCCGACGGCCGCGAATAGCTTTACAACTAGCCGCTCAGTTGTCTGGAACCTTGAGTTTTTTATGAATTCCATTGCCCAAGCCGTACCGGAAGCGGCCCTGCAGGCCATCCGCAAACTGATCAAGGAACAGGGCTTCGCAGCGGGCGATGCATTGCCGTCCCAGCGCGACCTGGCGGTGCAATTGGGCGTAAGTCGGGCGTCGTTGCGCGAGGCGTTGTCGTCTTTGAGTGCCTTGGGTGTGGTGAGTGTGCAGCCGGGAAAAGGCGTCTTTGTGCAGGCGGCGGAAGACCCTCCGGGGTTTGCCTGGCCTTTTGCGGCCCAGGCCTCGCCGCTGGATATCTTCCAGTTGCGCTATGCCCTGGAGGGATTTGCAGCGGGGTTGGCGGCGGTGACGCTGACCCTCGATGAGTTGGACGGCCTGCAGGACAATGTCGAGGCAATGCGCAAGGTACTCAAGGCCGGCGACTTTGAAACCGCGGCCCGACTGGACTTCGAATTTCATCAGCGGATCCTGTTGGCCAGCGGTAATCAGGCGATGGTGAGCATTCTGAGTGCCAGCGCGGAGGTGTTCCTGGAGAGTCAGAAACTACCGTTCATCCGACCGGAGCGGGCCATGGAGACCTGGCAGGAACACCGCAAGATCCTGCGTGCACTGGCCCGGCGCTCCAGTGCGGTGGCGCAGAAAACCATGCAGGAGCACGTACGCAATGCGGCGTTGCGCACGGGCATAGCGTTCGTGACTCCCGTGACGCCGTGAGTTGGGCTATACCCAAACTCATGCATCACCATAGCAAGAGTCAATCAGAGGCGGCTTCCTGAACGAGGGAAGGGCGGCTATGATGGGCAACGTTTTTTTTGCTTACAATCCGGAGACATCCATGAGCAACGATCTTATCAAGCACGTCACCGACGCGACCTTTGAGGCCGAAGTACTCAAGGCTGCTGGCCCGGTGCTGGTTGACTACTGGGCTGAATGGTGCGGCCCTTGCAAAATGATCGCTCCTGTCCTGGACGACATTGCAACGACCTACGAAGGCAAACTGACCATTGCCAAGCTGAACATCGATGACAACCAGGAAACCCCGGCCAAGCACGGCGTGCGCGGTATTCCAACGCTGATGCTGTTCAAGAACGGCAACGTCGAGGCCACTAAAGTGGGCGCGCTGTCGAAGTCGCAACTGCAAGCTTTCCTCGACGCGAACATCTAAGCGTCGTCAAAAAAGCCCCGCAAATCGCGGGGCTTTTTCGTGAAACAGGGCTAGACGCTCCGAAATTCAGGTGGTACATTCGGCCCCGCACTGGTTTCTCCACTGCCCCCTGCAAGCCGTCGCCGACGCATTCCTTTTCGATTAGTACGCGATCCTGTCGCCTTCTCTGCGGCGCGGCCTCATTAAGCCAAAAGCTTAATTTCCCCCCTCCATAAATGATTACGTCATTCCTATATGAATCTGACTGAACTCAAGCAAAAGCCGATTACCGACCTGCTCCAATTGGCCGAAGAAATGGGCATAGAAAATATGGCCCGTTCGCGCAAGCAGGACGTGATTTTCTCCCTGCTCAAAAAGCACGCGAAAAGCGGCGAGGAAATCTCCGGTGATGGCGTGCTGGAGATTCTCCAGGACGGCTTCGGCTTCCTCCGCTCTGCAGACGCTTCCTATCTCGCCGGCCCAGACGACATCTATGTCTCGCCGAGCCAGATCCGTCGCTTCAACTTGCGCACCGGTGACACCATCGTTGGCAAGATCCGCCCTCCAAAGGAAGGCGAGCGTTATTTCGCCCTGCTCAAGGTCGACACGATCAACTTCGATCGTCCCGAGAACGCGAAAAACAAGATTCTCTTCGAGAACCTGACCCCGCTGTTCCCGACCGTGCGCATGAAGATGGAAGCCGGTAACGGTTCCACCGAAGACTTGACCGGTCGTGTTATCGACCTGTGCGCCCCGATCGGTAAAGGCCAGCGCGGCCTGATCGTCGCCCCGCCGAAAGCCGGTAAGACCATCATGCTGCAGAACATTGCAGCGAACATCGCACGTAACAACCCGGAAGTTCACCTGATCGTGCTGCTGATCGATGAGCGTCCGGAAGAAGTAACCGAAATGCAGCGCACCGTGCGCGGCGAAGTGGTTGCCTCGACGTTCGATGAGCCGCCAACCCGCCACGTGCAGGTTGCCGAAATGGTGATCGAGAAGGCCAAGCGCCTGGTCGAACACAAGAAAGACGTGGTGATCCTGCTCGACTCCATCACCCGTCTGGCCCGTGCCTACAACACCGTGATCCCGAGCTCCGGCAAGGTACTCACCGGTGGTGTCGATGCCCACGCCCTGGAGAAACCGAAGCGTTTCTTCGGCGCCGCGCGGAACATCGAAGAAGGCGGCTCGCTGACCATTATCGCCACCGCGCTGGTTGAAACCGGCTCGAAGATGGACGAAGTGATCTACGAAGAGTTCAAGGGTACCGGCAACATGGAACTGCCTCTGGACCGCCGTATCGCGGAAAAGCGTGTGTTCCCTGCGATCAACATCAACCGTTCCGGCACCCGCCGCGAAGAGTTGCTGACCGCCGACGACGAACTGCAGCGCATGTGGATCTTGCGCAAGCTGCTGCACCCGATGGACGAAGTAGCCGCCATCGAGTTCCTGATCGACAAGCTGAAAACCACCAAGACCAACGACGAGTTCTTCCTGTCGATGAAGCGTAAGTAATACGACGTTTCAGGTCTAAAAAATGGCGCCCTTTGTGGCGCCATTTTTTTGCATCGAAAAAGAGAGATTTGTGCGCTAATAGTGTCAGTTAAGAAACAAAAAGGTGGGTGCGGCTACGCTCACCTCCATCCGAATCAGGCTGATCGACGATTTATGACCGCTCTTGCTTACCGAAGGGACATTGATGGCTTGCGCGCCATCGCTGTCCTGGCTGTTGTGCTGTTCCATTTTGGAGTACCTGGCGTTACTGGCGGTTTTGTCGGCGTTGACGTGTTCTTCGTGATTTCAGGGTTCCTGATCACCTCGATCATCTGGCGCGAGCGTCAGGCCGGGCATTTCAGTTTTGTGGATTTTTGGGCCAGGCGGGCCAGGCGTATCCTGCCGGCGTTGATTGTGATGATGTCCGCATCATTGGCCGTCGGCTGGTTTTTGATGGCGCCCAAAGACTATTCAGAGCTGGGGCGGTCGATACACAACCAGGTGATATTCATCTCCAATCTGTTCTTCATGCGTCAGGACGGTTACTTCGACACGGCCTCCGACATGAAGCCCATGTTGCACACCTGGTCGCTATCGGTTGAAGAGCAGTTCTACATCGCCTTTCCACTCTTGCTGGCGTTGCTGTCGAGCCGGCTGAAGCAATGGCGCGGCGCCTTGTTTGTGTTGCTGCTGGTGTCATTTGCAGCGAGCGTATGGGCCGTGTCTCGGGAACCGGACAAGGCTTTCTTCCTGCTACCGATGCGAGCCTGGGAATTGTTGGCGGGTTCGATGCTGGCCGTCATGCCGGTGCGGGCTCGGCGGGCAAGCCCGATGCTGGCGCAAGCCGTCAGCGTGCTCAGCCTCGGCCTGATTATGGCAGCGGTATTTGGTTACGACGACAGCACCGCCTTCCCAGGGGCTGCCGCTTTGTTGCCGGTATTGGGTGTGGTGGGGCTGATTTGGGCCAACGGCCAGCAACCGACGTGGGTAGGGCGGCTGCTGGGCAGTCGTGTGTTGGTGGGCATTGGGCTGATTTCCTATTCCTGGTACCTGTGGCACTGGCCGGTGCTGGTGTTTGGCAAGTACGCCAGTATCTTTGGCCTGTCGCCGTGGGAGCTTGTGGCTCTGTTCGTCGTGAGCCTGGTGCTGGGTTATGCATCCTGGCGGTTTGTCGAAGGGCCGTTCCGTGAGCGGCGCTTGCTGGCAGGTCGCAGGTCGATTCTGGTAGCGGGTTTCCTTGGGCTTGCCAGCCTGGGCCTGGTCGGCAAAAGCCTGGTCTGGTCGGATGGTTTTGCATCGCGGCTGCCGCCCCAGGCGTTGCAATTTGCCAAGGCGCATACCTGGAGCCCCACACTCATGAGTTGCCTGTCGGACGATAAGAAAGACCCGCACCGTGAGCTGTGCCATTTTGGTCCACAGGCGAGCTCGGCTCGGGCAATGGTCTGGGGCGACAGCCATGCCTCGGCCCTGATTCCGGCATTGAATGACGGGGCGAGCAAGTACGACTTCAGCATCACCCAGGCCGGTTATGCCGGCTGCCTGCCTTTTTACAGGAAGGAAAACACGCCAGGTTGCAGTGCGTTCAACGAACGCGTGACCCAGTTGTTGAGCCAGGAACACTTCAGCGATGTGGTGTTGGTCGCCCGCTGGAGCCTCTACGTTTATGGCCAGCACTCCGGCGATACGGGCGCTTCGATTCATGATCCTGAGACGGGCAAGTATGACCGTGCTACCGCTGAGCACTTGTTCTCCGAGGGTTTGAGGGCGTTGGTGCAGCAACTCCGTGCCGGCGGCCATCGGGTCTGGTTGGTCAAGGAGGTGCCGCTGCAGGATTTCAATGTGCCTTATCGACTCAGCCGCTTGGCGATGTTAGGTCGCCCGACCGATCGAGAAGGCTTGCCACTGGCCGAGCACGTCCAGCGACAGGCCTATATCAGCAGCGTTTTTGAGCAAATCGCCGCGGCTGACCCGGGAGTCCAGCTCCTGGACCCTGCGCCAACGCTGTGTGCTGCAAACGGTTGGTGTCGGGTCGAACTGGGTGGCCAGTCGCTGTATACCGATGACAACCACCTTTCAAGCGTGGGCACGCGGTATGTAGAAGGGTTCCTTGAGCCCTTCTTCCGCAGCTTGCGCAATGCATCCGTTGAGTCGGATGTGAGTCGCAATGACGTGCAATAAGCTGCCAGCGCTCGTAAGAGCAGGTAGGATGTACGCCTATTTTACGGGTGGCATGGTTAATGAAATTCAAGGATCTTCGGGATTTCGTGCAGCAACTTGAGCAGCGCGGAGAGTTGAAACGTATCCAGGTGCCGATTTCCCCGGTGCTGGAAATGACTGAGATTTGCGACCGTACCTTGCGTAACAAGGGCCCGGCGCTGCTTTTCGAAAACCCGACCGGCTTTGATATCCCGGTGCTCGGCAACCTGTTCGGCACCCCCGACCGCGTGGCCTTTGGCATGGGGGCCGAGTCTGTCAGCGAACTGCGCGAGATCGGTAAGCTGCTGGCCTTCCTCAAGGAACCCGAGCCACCCAAGGGCTTGAAGGATGCCTGGTCGAAGCTGCCGATCTTCCGCAAGATCATTGCCATGGCACCCAAAGTCGTCAAGGACGCGGTGTGCCAGGAAGTGGTCATCGAGGGGGATGATGTCGACCTCGCCATGCTGCCGGTGCAGACCTGTTGGCCCGGCGATGTCGGCCCGCTGATTACCTGGGGCCTGACTGTCACCAAAGGCCCGAATAAAGATCGTCAGAACCTGGGCATCTACCGTCAGCAAGTGATCGGCCGCAACAAAGTGATCATGCGTTGGCTAAGCCACCGTGGCGGCGCCCTGGACTTCCGTGAGTGGTGCGAAAAACATCCCGGCAAGCCGTTCCCGGTCTCCGTGGCCCTGGGCGCCGACCCGGCGACCATCCTCGGCGCAGTGACCCCGGTGCCCGATAGCCTGTCCGAATACGCCTTTGCCGGCCTGCTGCGTGGCAATCGCACTGAGCTGGTGAAGTGCCGTGGGAATGATCTGCAAGTGCCGGCCACCGCTGAAATCATCCTGGAAGGGGTGATTCATCCGGGCGAAATGGCCGATGAAGGCCCTTATGGCGACCACACCGGCTATTACAACGAAGTCGACAGCTTCCCGGTGTTCACCGTCGAGCGCATCACCCACCGGATCAAGCCGATCTACCACAGCACCTACACCGGCCGGCCGCCGGATGAGCCGGCTATTCTCGGTGTGGCGCTGAACGAAGTGTTCGTACCGATCCTGCAAAAGCAGTTTCCTGAGATCACCGACTTCTACCTGCCGCCCGAAGGCTGCTCGTACCGCATGGCCATCGTCACCATGAAGAAGTCGTACCCAGGCCATGCCAAGCGGGTAATGCTCGGTGTGTGGTCGTTTTTACGACAGTTCATGTACACCAAGTTCGTTATTGTCACCGACGACGACATCAATGCCCGGGACTGGAACGACGTGATCTGGGCCATTACCACGCGCATGGACCCCAAGCGCGACACGGTAATGATCGATAACACGCCGATCGACTACCTGGACTTTGCTTCGCCGGTATCGGGCCTGGGCTCGAAGATGGGCCTGGATGCCACGCACAAATGGCCGGGTGAAACCACCCGCGAGTGGGGCCGGGTGATCGTCAAGGATGAAGCCGTGACCGCGCGCGTCGATGCGATCTGGAAAGAATTGGGAATAGATTGATGCGTGTAACCCTGCAACCTTCCGGCGCGGTACTGGACCTGGTCCCTGGCGAACGAATCCTCGAAGGCGCACGCCGCCTGGGCTACGAGTGCCCGCAGGCCTGCCGCAACGGCGTGTGCCATGTGTGTGCCGCGCTGCTGGTGGAAGGGCGGGTGCAGCAAGCCGGTGAAGTGCGCGATCACGGTGAGTTCTACACCTGCATCGCCGAACCGCTGGAAGATTGCGTTGTGCTGTGGGATGGCGTGTTGGCGCCGGGAGAGTTGCCGTTGCGCAAGTTGTCGTGCCAATTGAGTGAGTGTGTGGAAGTCGGTGGCGATGTGTGGCGCGTGCGCCTGCGCGCGCCGGCCGGTAAGGCGGTGCGTTACCACGCCGGGCAATACCTGATGATCGAACGGGACAACGGCGAGAAGTCGGCGTTTTCGCTGGCCTCGGCGCCCCACGCCGGGCGCGAGTTGGAGTTGCATGTGCTGGCCCGCGAGGACAGCGCTCGCAACCTGCTCGAGCAGTTGCAACGCGACCGGATGGCGCGCATTGAACTGCCGTTTGGCGATACCCATCTGGCCGAATTGCCGGACGGTCCGCTGGTGCTGATCGCTGCGGGTACGGGCATGGCGCAGATGCACAGCCTGATCGAGCATTGCCGCGCCTCGGGCTTCAAGCACCCGGTGCACCTGTATTGGGGCGTGCGACGTCCGGAAGACTTCTACGAGATCGAACACTGGGCGCAATGGCAGCAACTGCCGAACCTGTTCCTGCACAAAGTGGTCAGCGACCTGTGCGGTTGGGAAGGGCGCTGCGGGCTGCTGCATGAAGCCGTCTGTGAAGACATCAGCGACCTCAAGTCTGTGCATGTCTACGCCAGTGGTTCGCCGGCGATGATCTACGGCACCCTGGATGCATTGGTCGAGGCCGGCATGGATGCGCACCAGATGCGTGCCGATGTGTTTGCCTACGCGCCACGCCCTTGAAGCCTTGAGCTGAACTATTGTGGGAGCTGGCAAGCCAGCTCCCACATAGGTATGCAGCGTTCTTAGAAACGAACGCCTGCCGTCAGCATCGCGGCATTGAAGCCCAGTAACACCAGTTCGCTGGTCACCGGGCCGAAGTGAACCCCCACAGACGGAATGATCGCCGGTGCCACGCCGTAACGGTTGAGCGGGATTTTGTCCCGATACTTGCCGCTGTAGCCCTGAAGCGCGCCTGCGGTCACCTTCACGTAAAACGGCGAATCGACAATATCGTAGCGCTTGCCTGCGTACACGTAGTACGAACGCTGGCTGAACGAGTTGCGAAACGTCGCCCCGCCATACACCAACCCCGACGCCTCGTTGCGCTCCAGGTTGATCAAATCCTGATGGTTATTGTGCTGTGGGTCCGGTGAAAAGTGCCGGGTGTAGACGCTTGTCTGGGCGTACCAGAAGCCTTTGTCGTTTTCGGTGACAGCCTCAGAGGCCAGGGCGCTGGCGGCTTGTGCCAACAGCAGCAGGCCGCAATAAAAGTATTTCATGGTTCGACCTCGATAGTCGTTCGGATGGGCGGCTAATGTGGGGTCGCTAAACGTTGGCAGTTTGGCGGTTAACGTCCTGCATGGCCTGAACCTGCGCTGAAAGCTTGGTCGCCTATGCTTATTCATTTACGGTATTACTGATGTAGGAAAAATCTCATTAAGATATAAGGAACGGACTACCGACTATCTGCCAATAACCACTAACGGACCGCCACCGCCCACCAGCCGGATCGATCGTACGAACCAGAGCATTGAAGTTCTGATTGTTGATTCTTAGGGGAACGGTATGGGGAGCTATAAGAAACACACGCTGTACACAGCGATTTTGTCGGCAAATTTGCTGACCGCTGTGGGATTCAATCCAGTCCTTGCGAGCGAAACAGCTACCGCCGACGCACCAAAACTCGACACCGTGATCGTCACCGGCACTCGCGCCCAAGAGCGCACCGCCAGTGCTTCGTTGTCGCCCATCGACGTGATCTCCGGCGATACCCTGCGCAGCACCGGCTCCGATGAGCTGGGTGCGGTGTTGGCGCGCCTGATTCCGTCGATCAACTTCCCGCGCCCCAGCCTGGTGGATGGCGCCGAACTGGTGCGCCCTGCGCAGTTGCGCGGTTTGTCGCCGGACCAAGTGTTAGTGCTGGTCAACGGCAAACGCCGTCACACCAGTGCATTCGTCAACCTCGGCGGGGCCGTGGGTCGTGGCTCGGCCCCGGCGGACTTGAATGCCATCCCGCTGTCGGCCGTCGACCATATCGAAGTGCTGCGCGACGGCGCGTCGGCGCGCTATGGCTCTGACGCCATTGCCGGGGTGATCAACGTGATCCTCAAGCATGACGACCATGGCGGCTCGATTTCGACCAAGTTCGGCGAGTACAAAAAGGGTGACGGTATCCAGCGCAATGTCAGCGGCAACACCGGCCTGGCCTTGGGCGACAACGGCTTTATCAACCTTTCGGCCGAAGGCGCCGACAACGATTACACCAACCGCGCCGGGGATGATTTGCGCCCCGGCAGCATCGGCTCCACCACTTACGGGCAGCGTGTGTTCCGTCAGGGTGAGCCGGCCACCGATGAAGGCAAATTGCAGTTCAACTCCGAGTATTCCTTCAGCGAAGGGCTCGAGTTCTACACCTTTGGCGGTTACAGCAAACGCCGCGGTGAAACGGCAGCGTTCTACCGGGCAAGCAATGCGTCCAATAACATTGTGGCGCTCAACCCCAATGGCTACCTGCCGTTGATCAAGGGCAACCTGGAAGACAGCTCATTGGTCGTCGGTTTGCGTGGCTTGCTGGCTTACGACTGGCACTACGACCTGTCGGCCAACTACGGCAAAAATCAGTATGAGCTGAGTACCGACACCATCAACACCTCACTGGGCCTGGCCACGCCGCGAAAGTTCGACAATGGCACCCTGAGCAACGAGCAGAAACAAGTCAGCCTGGACCTGTCCCGTGAGTTCGGCGTGGGATTCCTGCCTTACCCGGTGTCGGTGGCCTTTGGCGGCGAATACCTGCACCAGGGTTATGAAATCGAAGCGGGCGACCCGGCGTCCTACTACCAGACCGGCAGCTCGGGCCTGGGTGGCTTCCGTGATGCCGATGCCGGCAGCAGTTCACGGCATAACTGGGCCCAGTACCTGGATCTGGAAACCAACTTCACCGAAAAACTCAGTGCTTCGGCCGCCGTGCGCCATGAGGACTACAGCGACTTCGGCTCCAATGTCAGCGGCTCGTTGTCGGCCCGCTATGACTTCACCCCGCAAGTGGCCCTGCGTGGCAGCATCTCCAACGGCTTTCGAGCGCCGTCTCTGGCCCAGCAGAACTTTGCCTACACCTCGTCACAGTTGATCGGCAGCACCATTCAGGAGGCCGGCACCTTCCCGGCCAACAGCAAGGTGGCCCGCTTGCTGGGCGCCGAAGACCTGAAAGCCGAGAAGTCGCGTAACTACAGCCTTGGCCTGGTGCTTGAACCTGCCGATGACCTGACCGTGACACTCGACGTGTACCGCATCGACATCCGCGACCGCATCAGCCTGTCGTCCAACCTCAATCTCAACCCGGCCACCATTGCCTACCTGCAAGCCAACGGTGTCGGCAACATCAACTACACCAGTGCCCGCTATTTCACCAACGCCACCGACACCAGTACCGACGGCGTCGATCTGGTGGCCAACTATCGTTACCAGTTCGATAATGGCATCCGCTGGAACAGCACGGTTGGCTACAACTACAACCACACCAAGGTCACGGACGTGAAGGCCAACCCGGCCATTCTGGACAGTCTGGGCGCCAATCTGGTGCGGGTGGACCGCCGCGAGCGTATCGGTTTACTCGGCGACACCACACCTCAGCACAAATTGAGCCTGGGTAACGATTTCACCTACGGCCGCTGGGCACTGCACAGCAATCTGGTGCGCTACGGCGAATTCACCAGTTACCAGGCGGACAACATCAACGACCAGACCTTCAAGGCTGCCTGGGTACTGGACCTGTCGGCGGACTACAAGCTGAAGAACTGGACCTTCACCCTGGGCGGCGACAACGTCACCGATAAATACCCGGAGAAGGTCAATGCCTACGCCAGCAGCGGCGGCAACCTCGCCTATAGCACTTTTTCGCCATACGGTTACAGCGGCGCGTTCTATTACGGTAAAGTTGCTTACAATTGGTAATAGCTTCTCGTAGCAACATTCTGTAGTGGCAAAGGAGACCTAAGCGATCCGCCATGACCGTTATTGAAACCGATCTTTTGCAATTGGCTTACCCTCCGCGGCTCGATCTGGGGCCGCAACTTACTCACGAGCAATTGATGAGCTCAATGCAGGCCACGATGGCCAAGCATAAGGGTGGGCCGGTCTGGCTATTCGCTTATGGTTCGCTGATCTGGCGTCCCGAATGCTCGTCGACCCAGCGCATGCGCGCGCGGGTTCACGGTTATCACCGTGGCCTGTACCTGTGGTCACACGAGCATCGGGGGACGCCGGAGTTGCCGGGGTTGGTGTTTGGCCTGGATCGTGGGGGTTCTTGCAGCGGGTTTGCCTACCGCTTGCCGGAAGACCAGCTTGAGGCTTCTCTTTATGCCTTGTGGCAGCGCGAGATGCCTTACCCCTCGTATCGGCCGCACTGGCTCAGCTGCCGTCTGGAAGATGGCAGTCAGGTACAGGCGTTGGGATTCGTGTTGGAGCGGCACTTGCCCAGCTATGCTGGCAACCTGCCCGATATCGTGCTCAACCACGTGTTGGAAAGTGCTTGCGGGCGTTACGGCACGACGCGCGATTACGTCGAGCAGACCGTTAACGCCCTGCGTAGCCACGCCATGCCAGATAAGAATCTGGAGGCGCGGCTCAAGCGTTGTGCTAAGGATTGTTCCGGCGATTAACGCGCCGTGCTGACGCTATTGGTGTGCCACAGCGTTGGGATCAGGAACGCGATCGCCAACAGGCAGGCGCCCACCAGCAACACAAAGCCACCGTCCCAGCCGAAATGGTCCACGGTGTAGCCCATGGCCGCACTCGCGGCCACCGAACCACCCAGGTAACCGAACAAGCCCGTGAAGCCTGCAGCGGTGCCCGCGGCTTTTTTCGGTGCCAGCTCCAGCGCCTGCAGACCGATCAGCATCACCGGGCCGTAGATCAGGAAGCCGATAGAGAACAGCGCAATCATGTCGACCATTGGGTTGCCTGGCGGGTTGAGCCAGTAAACCAGGGTCGCCACGGTGACCAAGGCCATGAACACGATGCCGGTCAGGCCTCGGTTGCCACGGAAGATCTTGTCCGACATCCAGCCGCACAGCAGCGTGCCCGGAATGCCCGCCCACTCGTAGAAGAAATACGCCCACGAGGTTTTATCCACGTCGAAGTGCTTGGCTTCCTTAAGGTAAGTCGGCGCCCAGTCCAATACGCCGTAGCGCAGCAGGTAGACGAAGACGTTGGCGAAGGCGATGTACCACAGCATTTTGTTGCGCAGCACGTACTTGACGAAGATTTCCTTGGCGCTGAATTCGTCTTCGTGGCTGGCGTCGTAGCCTTCCGGGTAATCGTTCTTGTATTGCTCGATAGGCGGCAGGCCGACCGATTGCGGGGTGTCGCGCATGGTGATGAAGGCAAACGCCGCCACCGCCAATGCCACGGTCGCCGGCACATAGAACGCGGCATGCCAGTCGTTGAACCAAGCCATGCCCAGCAGGAACAGCGGGCCGATCAGGCCTCCGCCGACGTTATGCGCCACGTTCCACACAGACACCACGCCACCGCGTTCTTTCTGCGACCACCAGTGCACCATGGTCCGTCCACTTGGCGGCCAGCCCATGCCCTGGGCCCAGCCGTTGATGAACAGCAAAATGAACATCATGGTCACGCTGGACGTTGCCCAAGGTGCGAAACCGAAAATGAACATCACGCCCGCCGATATCAGCAGGCCGAAGGGCAGGAAATAGCGCGGGTTAGAGCGGTCGGACACCAGGCCCATGAGGAATTTGGACAGTCCGTAGGCAATCGCAATCGCCGACATCGCCAGGCCCAGCTCACCACGGGTGTAACCCTCGTCGATCAAGTACGGCATGGCCAGCGAGAAGTTTTTGCGCAGCAGGTAGTACCCGGCGTAACCGAAGAAAATACCCGCGAAGATCTGCCAGCGCAGTCGTCGGTAGGTACTGTCTATTTTTTCTTCAGGCAGGGGCGCCTGGTGTGCGGCAGGACGGAAGAAAGCAAACATTCAAGAGCTCCAAATTTCTTGTTTTGACTGCGGATGCGAATGTTACAGTTTCGTTACCGAAAATAGCATCGCCTCTTATCTGCAAACACAGGAAATCCGAGCGATTGCATGTTCTCTTACGAACATGTCGCTAATGGATAAGTATGGGCCGTAATCAGCCTCTTCGAAGCACTGGAGATCAAAATGTGGGAGCTGGCTTGCCTGCGTTGCGGTCTGTCAGCTGCATTTGTTGGAGCTGACCCACCGCAATCGCAGGCAAGCCAGCGCCCACATTGACCGCGTTTCAAATCATTACCGGATCTGAACGACGACCTTGCCCACCGCCTTGCGCTGCCCCAGGTCGTTGATCGCGTGGGCAGCCTGTTCCAGCGGATACACCTGCGACACCAACGGCTTCAACTTGCCCTCGGCGTACCAGGTGAACAACTGCTGGAAGTTCGCCGCATTGTCCTGCGGCTGGCGCTGGGCGAACGAGCCCCAGAACACCCCCACCACGGACGCACCCTTGAGCAGCGCCAGGTTCACCGGCAGCTCGGGAATGCGCCCGCTGGCAAAGCCCACCACCAACAAACGGCCGTTCCAGGCGATACCACGAACAGCTTGGTCAAACAGATCGCCGCCTACCGGGTCGTAGATCACATCGACACCGTTGCCGTCGGTCAGGCGCTTGATTTCGTCCTTAAGGTTGGCTTCGCTGTAGTTGATCAACTCGTCCGCGCCGGCGGCCTTGGCTACGGCCAGTTTGTCTGCACTGCTGGCGGCGGCGATTACCCGGGCGCCCATGGCTTTACCGATTTCCACGGCAGCCAGGCCCACGCCACCCGAGGCACCGAGTACCAACAGGGTTTCGCCGGGTTGCAGGTTGGCCCTTTGTTTCAAGGCGTGCATCGAAGTGCCGTAGGTCATGCTGAAGGCCGCGGCGGTGTTGAAATCCATGCTCGGCGGGATCGGCAGCACGTTGTAGCCCGGCACGGCGACCTGCTCGGCAAAGCTGCCCCAGCCGGTCAGGGCCATGACCCGGTCGCCGACTTTCAAGTGGCTGAGTTTTTCACCGACTTCACTGACCACGCCGGCCGCTTCGCCACCCGGCGAGAATGGGAAAGGCGGCTTGAACTGGTATTTGCCCTCGATGATCAGGGTGTCCGGGAAATTGACCCCGGCCGCGTGCACGTCCAACAGGATTTCGTTCTTCTTGATCGCCGGGCTGGCGATCTCTTCCAGCACCAGGGTTTCGGCGGGGCCGAAGGCTTTGCACAGCACAGCTTTCATCGGACTATTCCTTTTGGCGTCGTGGCCGATAAGTGTAGGAGGGTACGCCCGTGGGTCAACGAGCATGCCCGGGCCTGATAAGTCGCCATAAGCTTGTGCTCAGCCTTGCTAGCGTTATGCTACCGGGCAATCGAATTTGAGGAATGAACTGTGAAAGCGTGGATCCTGTTGATGCTCGCCCTGACCTTGCCGATGGCAGCCCAGGCCGAAGAAGCGAAAGAAGGCGAGGCGCCCAAGGTCAGCTATTACAGTCTGAACCCGCCCTTCGTGGGCAATTACGGCCTGGATGGCACAACGAAACTCAAGGTGTTCAAGGCCGACATCGCCTTGCGAGTGACTGGCCCCGAAGCCCTTGCCGCGGTCAAGGCCAACGAGCCATTGATTCGTAACCAGATGGTTGCGCTGTTCACCCAGCAGACCAACGAAGCCATGAGTACGGTCGAAGGCAAAGAAAAACTGCGCCAGGAAGCCTTGAAGCAAACCCAGCAAGTCATGAACGACGAAACCGGCAAGCCGGTGGTGGAAGACCTGTTGTTCAACAACTTGATCATCCAGTAACGGTTCCTTGTGGCGAGCGGGCTTGCCCCGCGTTGGGTGGCGAAGCCGCCCCAAAACCATACGCCTCGGTACACCTGAAACAATGTGGTGAATCTGGATGGGGCTGCTGCGCAGCCCAACGTGGGGCAAGCCCGCTCGCCACAGTTAAGAAGCCAGGCTTTTGCGAAACCTGGCCAACGCCACCGCAAAAAACACCAGGCCAATCGCCGCCAGCGCCAGCAAGTCCGGCCACACCACACTCACGCCCGCATCCCGGAACAGAATCGCTGCGCTCAGGCTCACAAAGTGCGTCGACGGCGAGCCCTGCATCACCCACTGTAGCCACTCGGGCATGCTGTCCAGCGGCGTGCTGCCACCGGACAGCAACAGCATTGGGATGATCACCGGAATTGCCAGCAAACCGAATTGCGGCGTCGAGCGAGCGAGGGTGGCGAGGAAGATCCCCAGTGCGGTACTCGCAAACAGATACAGCGCCGTCACAAACAGGAACAGGCTCATGGACCCGGCCAGCGGCACGCCGAGCAAGCCTTTGACCACCAGCTCCAGGGACAGCCAGGTGCACAGCACCACCACCAGCATGTTGCTCCAGATTTTCGCCAGCATGATTTCCAGTGCGGTCAGCGGCAGTACCAATAAATGATCAAGCGTGCCGTGCTCGCGCTCGCGCAGCAGCGCGGTGCCGGTCAGCACGATGGCCAGGATGGTGATGTTGTTGACGATCTGGATCACCGCCAGGAACCAGCCGCCTTCCAGGTTGGTGTTGAACAGCGCCCGGGTGGTCAGCAGCGCGGGTAACGTCTGACTGGCATTGGCCTGGCCGCTGTAGCTCAGCAGCTCACGTTGGAAAATCCTGCCGATGTAGCCTGCGCCCATGAACGCCTGGCTCATCGCCGTGGCATCGACGTTCACCTGCACGCCCGGTTGCCGCCCGGCCAACACGTCGGCCTGGAAATTTGCCGGCACGTTGATCACGAAGGTGTACTCGCCGCTGTCCATGACCTTATCCAGTTGGTCATAGGCCAGCGGCACCGGTGGTTGAAACTCCGGCGGTTGCAATGCTTCGGCCATCTGCCGCGACAGCGCGCTGTGGTCTTCATCGACAAAGGCCACGCTGGCGTTGTGCACGCCAATTACCGAGCCGGCGGCGGGCATGTAGATCGCAACAGTAAAGGCGTAGGCCAGAAACAGCAGCAACACGCTGTCGTGGCGCAGGCTGGTGAGTTCCTTGATACCCAGGCGCAGGATGTGAGCGAGCTTGTGCATCAGGCCTCCTGCTTCTTGAGCATGATCAAACTCAGCCCGGTGAACCCGACAAAAAACCCGAACAGCGCCAGGCACTGCGGCCACAACTGGCGCAGGTCGAGGGCCTTGGTAAAGGTGCCCACCGCGATATCCAGAAAGTGCCCGGCGGGAAACAACGTGCCCATCAGTGCGGCCGCGCCTTCCAGGGACGAGCGCGGCACGATCAGCCCGGAGAACTGGATGGTCGGCAGGCTGGTGATGATCATGGTGCCGAGGATCGCCGCAATTTGAGTGCGGGTGAACGCTGAGATCAGCAGGCCCATGCTCGTTGTGGCCAGCACATACAGCAAGCCGCCAAATGCCAGGGTCAACCCGCTGCCTTTAAACGGTACACCGAACAGCCAGCGGTTCATCGCCACCAGCAGCGCCAGGTTGACCAGGCTCACGGCCAGATAGGGGGCCTGTTTGCCCAGCAGGAATTCCAGGCGGGTCAGGGGCGTGGCATAGAAGTTGGTGATCGAGCCCAGCTCTTTCTCGCGCACGATGCCCAGCGCGGTGAGCATCGCAGGGATAAACGCCAGGATCAGCGCCATCACGCCCGGGCCGATGGCATTCACGCTGACCACGTCCTGGTTATAGCGAAAGCGCGTTTCGAGCTTGGCGGTGGCTGGGGCGTTCAAGGGCAGGCTGCTCAGCGCGGCCAGTTGCTGGAGGTTGCCCAGGTGCACGGCTTCCACATAGTTGCGGCTGGTCTCCGCGCGAAACGGCATGCCGCCGTCGAGCCACGCGGCTACCGTGGGTTGGCGACCGGCGTAGAGGTCGCGGCCAAAGCCGGGCGGGATTTCCAGCGCCAGTTTGATTTCAGAGCGCTGCAGGCGACGGTGCAATTCATTGGCGTCGCTGATGGGCGCTTGTTCGGCGAAGTAGCGCGAACTGCGAAAGGCTTCCAGGTAGGCACGGCTCTGCGGGGTCTGGTCCTGGTCGTAGACGGCGAAGGCGAGGTTTTCCACGTCCAGGGAAATCCCGTAGCCGAAGATCACCATCATGAACATCGCCCCCAGCAGGGCGAAGGCCATGCGCACTTTATCGCGCAGCAGCTCCTTGCCTTCGCGGCCCGCCACGGCCAATAGCCGAGCCAGGCTGAAACCGTGTTTGCTGACGGGCGCTGCGCCGGTATCGCTGACGGTTGCGCTCGGCGCGGCAGGTTCCGGTTCGCCTTGTGCCTGCTCCAGGCAGGTGACGAACGCAGCTTCGAGGGTGTCGCCATGGAATTGCTTTTGCAGTGCGTCGGGCGTGTCGCAGGCGAGCACCTTGCCCGCGTGCATCAGGGAGATGCGGTCGCAGCGTTGGGCCTCGTTCATAAAGTGGGTGGACAGGAAGATCGTCACGCCTTGTTCGCGGGACAGCTCGATCAGCAATCGCCAGAAATCATCCCGCGCCGCCGGGTCGACGCCCGAGGTGGGCTCATCGAGGATCAGCACTTCCGGGCGATGCAGCACCGCCACGGCCAATGACAGGCGCTGGCGCAGGCCCAGCGGCAACTCGCCGGACGGCTGCTCGGCTACATCACTGAGGTCGACGCGCTTGATCAGCTCGTCGATCCGCGGGCCGGCATCAGCCTTGGGCAAGTCGAACAGTTGCGCGTGCAGCACCAGGTTCTGGCGCACGCTGAGTTCGCCGTACAACGAAAAACTTTGCGACATGAAACCCACGCGCTTGCGGGTCGCCAGGTCCTTGGCATTCACCGGGTTGCCGAGCAGCGTGGCGCTGCCTTCGGTGGCCGGCATCAGCCCGGTGAGGACTTTCATGGTGGTGGTCTTGCCGCAACCGTTAGAGCCCAGGAAGCCGAAAATCTCACCTCGGCCGATGGCGAAGCTGACTTTATCCACCGCGGTGAAATCACCAAAACGCAGCGTCAGGTCGTGGGCTTCGATGGCGATATCGGTGTTATCGCTGTTACGCGGCGGAATCACCAGCGGCTGATTGTTGTGGGCACTGTCGCCCTGGAAGTGGGTAAAGGCCTCATCCAGCTTGCCGCTGGGTGTCGCGGCCGCCAATTCGCTGCTGAGGCCGTCGGCGATCAGTTTGCCGCGATCCAGCATCAGGCAGTGTTCGAACTGCTCGGCTTCTTCCATGTAGGCCGTGGCCACCAGCAGCGTCAGCTGCGGGCGTTCGTGGCGTACGGTTTCGACCAACTCCCAAAAGCGTCGGCGCGACAGTGGGTCGACGCCGGTGGTGGGCTCGTCGAGGATCAGCAGGTCCGGGTCGTGGATCAGCGCGCAGCACAGGCCGAGTTTCTGCTTCATGCCACCGGACAGCTTGCCGGCCGGGCGCTCGGCGAAGCGCGCGAGGTCGGTGGCCAGCAGCAGGTTGTGCATGCGCTGCTCGCAATCGGCTTTTGACAAACCGAACAGTGTGGCGAAGAAACGGATGTTCTCGCTGATGGACAGTTCGGGGTACAGGTTGCCGCCCAGGCCTTGGGGCATGAAGGCGATGCGTGGGTACAGGCTGTTGCGGTGGTGGCGGTCTTCGATAGAGCCACCGAGTACTTCCAGTTGCCCCGCCTGAAGCTTTTTAACTCCGGCGATCAGCCCCAGCAGGCTCGACTTGCCCGCGCCATCCGGGCCGATCAAGCCGCAGCGTGTGCCGGCGGGCAGGCTGAAGGCGATATCGACGAGTGCCTGTTGCTTGCCGTAGCGGTGGTTGATCCCCGTGGCGTGCAGCGCCAGGTCGGTCATTGCAGGTTGGCCGGCCAGTCGATATCAGCCGTGCGCACGTAGCCGGCGCCGGGCATGCCCGGCTTGGCTTGCGGTACGGCGCTGGGTTGAGTCAGCCGCAGCTTGACGCGGAACACCAGCTTCTGACGCTCGTCGCGGGTCTCGACCTCCTTGGGCGTGAACTGCGATTTGTCGGCGACAAAGCTGATTTTCGCCGGCAGCGGTTGCTGGGGCAGGGCGTCGAGCAGGATGCGTGCGTCACTGCCGACGGTCAGGCGACCGGTGATGGACGCGGGCAGGTACAGGTTCATGTACTGATCATTGGGATCAATCAGCAACAAAACTCGGCCACCCGCGCCAAGCACTTCGCCAGGCTCGGCCAGGCGTAACTGGATGATGCCGTCGATGGGCGCACGCAGGCTGCTGTCGTCGATTTCGCTGGTGAGCTGGGCCACCTGAGCCTGGGCCGCGCCAATGGCGGCTTTCACCGCATTGACCTGAGCTTGCGCGGCAATCACGGCGGCGTTGCCGGTGTTCTGACGCGCTTGCTGCTGGTCGATCAACTGGCTGCTGGCGAAGCCGCGCTTATACAGTTCCTGGGTGCGCCTGAGTTCCTGGCTGGCCAGCAGTTGTTCACTCTGGCGCAGCTGCACGTTGGCTTCGGCGGCGGCGAAGTTTTCCTTGGCGCGCAGCACTTCGGCTTCGGCCTGGGCGCGCTGGGCTTCGAGGGTGCGGGTGTCCATGCGCGCCAGCAATTGGCCTTTGAGCACCTTGTCGCCTTCGTCCACGCGCACTTCGGCCAGGCGCCCGGGGATCTTGGCGGCGATCTGCACTTCGGTGGATTCCAGGCGACCATTGCCCATGCTCAAGCCTTCTGGCAGGCGGTCTTGGGTGGATCGCCAGTAACCGAAGCCGCCGGCACCCAGCAACAGGGCGATCAGGGCAATAGCGAAAAGGCGCGACATATGGCGGTTCGTAGACATGGCTGCATCCTGCGGCATTAGCGTCCCAGTGTGACCGGTTTACCCCGGGAGGGTGTTGATATCGGTCAGTTAAAGCAAATTGAGGATCGTGGCCCACTGCTCAGGCGTGACCGCCATGACCGAAAGCCGGCTGCCCTTTTGCACCAGCGGCAGTTCGGCGAGGGCGGTTTGCTGTTTCAGGTAACCCAGGCCCAGCACCTTGGGGAAGGTTTTAACGTGTGCCACGTTGATCGCGCTCCACGGGTTTTTCTCCGGGCTGGCCTTTGCATCGAAATAGTGGCTGTCCGGTTCCAGCGCAGTGGGGTCGGGGTAGGCCGCTTCGATGATTTTGCCGATGCCGGCAATGCCGGGCTCGGGGCAGCTGGAGTGGTAGAAGAAAAACTCATCACCGACCGCCATGGCTCGCAGGAAGTTGCGCGCCTGGTAGTTGCGAACCCCGTCCCAGCGGGCTTCGCCGAGCTTTTCCAGGCCGTTGATGGAAAGTTCGTCGGGCTCGGATTTCATCAGCCAGTAGGCCATTTTTGGGCTCCTGAAAAAGGCATTGGATAAGTTGTCAGGCAATTCCATGACAAACCGACAGTCGGTTGGCGTCAAGGTTTGCGTGTTGGTTCGCGTTACCGCAGAATGCCCGCTTTTAAGCTTGACGCAGCTGCAACGGACTACTTTGGAACGTTGTTGTCATCGTGTACGAGGTGCCTGAAGGGGGGCAATCGATGCAACGTAAACCGGATTTACTATGGATTTTGGTTATTTTGTTTGGTCTGGGCGTCGTGACCACCGGGTATGCCCAGAGCTTGTGGTCGAACAAGACCGATGCACCCATTGAACTGGCTCAGCAGCAGCCGCAACCGTTCAAGCGTTAACACTTTTTCAAGGCGTCGCTGACTCCAGCGACGTTTCTGCGACATACCACTGCTTATCGGTGACGGTGCCCGCCAGTGGCACGTCCCAGCTTGCCTGCGCCAGGCGCTCGACTTTCTGACATTCGTGGGCCAGCCCCAGCAGCGTCGGCTTGCGCCAGCTTTGGCGCCTGGCGAGGTAGGCCAGGCTGCGGTCATAAAACCCGCCGCCCATGCCCAGGCGCCCACCCACATCATCGAACCCCACCAGCGGCAGCAGCACGAGATCGAGTGCCCATACCGGGCGCTGGCGATTGGCATTCACGCGCGGCTCAAGAATGCGAAAGCGATTGGGCAACAACTTCTCCCCAGGCCGCACACGCTGGAACACCATCTTGGTTCGCGGCCAGGCACTGAGCACCGGCAGGTAAGTGGCCTTGCCCCGGCGCTGAGCGGCGCGCAGCAGCAAGCGCGGATCGATTTCGCCGTCCGTCGGTAGATACAAAGAGATATGTCTGGCCCGGCGAAACAGCGGTTGCTGTGCCAGTTGCCGATACAGGCCTTGGGCTGCCTTACGCTGTTCGCTCGGCGTCAGCTCGCGGCGGGCCTTGCGCAACATGCGTCGAAGTTGCGGGCGGGAAAGCGGCGCAGGTTCGGTCATGGTTTTTCGGCTCATAAAACAATGCCAGTCCTGGGACTGGCATTGAGTTTGGGAATTCAGGCTCCCCGACAGAGCCGCTGTCGACTTAGCCCTTGAACCCGAAAGTTCAAGGTGGAAGATGCAGTAGGCTTTAAGGCTTTCCGTCTAGCGGACATGCACACCAGCCCAACGTGCAACTTCCAGGGTAGTGCGAATCGGCTCAGGGACATCGCCGACTGGCAAACACGCCAGGGAGTCGGGCGAGTATACCTTAAACAGACTTGGCAATCAGCCCTTGGGTGCGTCTGAATCGGTGGAAAGCACCAGATCCACGCGTTCCAGCAGGTCACGCACTTGCTCGCGCGTTGAGCCGTTGGCCTGAACGTCAGGCCGTTCCTGCTTATGCAGCAGATCGTGGGTAATGTTCAGCGCAGCCATCACGGCGATGCGGTCGGCACCGATGACTTTGCCGCTGCTGCGGATTTCACGCATTTTGCCGTCCAGGTAGCGGGCAGCACTTACCAGGTTGCTGCGTTCTTCCTGGGGGCAGATGATCGAATATTCTTTGTCGAGGATCTGCACGGTAACGCTATTGCTTGAACTCATGAGTCTTGCTCCAGGGCCTTCAGGCGCGAAATCATCGATTCGACCTTACGCCGGGCGATTTCGTTTTTTTCAATGAGGTGAGCGCGTTCCTCGCGCCAGGTCTTTTCCTGAGCTAATAGGAGTCCGTTTTGACTCTTAAGTTGCTCGACCCGATCAATTAGCAACTCGAGTCTGGCCATCAGCGCTTGCAGTTCGGTGTCTTCCATTGGGTTCCACTGGATTTGTCTGATGAATGGCAACTGCAGGATAAACGATCTGACGCCCTCGATAGTCTTGGTACGTCTGCCGGTGCTAGGATACAGCGCTTCATTCTAGACATTGCGCCGTCTGGCGCCTAGCTCACCATGCCTATTCAGAACTCCCCGTACGACGCTTTTTCCAAACTGCTGAGCTCCAGCGGTCATCCTTGCTCGCCTGCCGAACTGCACGGCGTGTTGTTGGGCCGCAGCTGCACGGGTGTTGGCTTCGATGCCGACAACTGGCTGGCTGATGTGGCCGAGCTGCTGGAAACCGAACCGACCGAGAACGTGCGTAACGCGCTGATCGGCCTGCAAGAGATGGTCAAGGGCGAGCTGACCGGTGATGACGTCACCGTAGTCCTGCTGTTGCCGACCGACGACGCGCCACTCACCGAACGCGCTGCGGCGCTGGGCCAATGGTGCCAGGGTTTCCTCCACGGCTTCGGCGTGAACGCCGGCGGCCTGGAACTGAGCACCGATGCCAAGGAAGTGTTGCAAGACTTGGCGGCCATCTCCCAGGTGCAAGATGCCCTGGAAGAGTCCGAAGACGGCGAAGGCGACTACATGGAAGTGATGGAATACCTGCGCGTCGCGCCGCTGCTGCTGTTCACCGAGACCAAAAAATCCGCTGAGCCCGCTGCACCCAAGCCTTCGCTGCATTAAGAAAGGAAGCCCATCTGCCCATGATCCATATCCCGAAAGCGGAATACACCCGTCGCCGCAAGGCGCTCATGGCGCAGATGGAACCCAACAGCATCGCGATTCTGCCGGCCGCTGCCGTGGCCATTCGCAATCGTGATGTCGAGCACGTCTACCGCCAGGACAGCGACTTCCAGTACCTGAGCGGTTTTCCCGAACCCGAAGCGGTGATCGTGCTGATGCCCGGTCGCCAGCATGGTGAGTACGTGCTGTTCTGCCGCGAACGCAACGCCGAACGCGAATTGTGGGACGGCCTGCGCGCCGGCACCGAAGGCGCGATCCGTGACTTTGGCGCCGACGATGCATTCCCCATCACCGACATCGACGACATCCTGCCCGGCCTGATTGAAGGCCGTGACCGGGTGTACTCGGCGATGGGCAGCAACGCCGAGTTCGACCGGCATGTGATGGAGTGGATCAACGTGATCCGCTCTAAAGCGCACCTGGGCGCCCAGCCGCCGAACGAATTTGTTGCCCTGGATCATCTGCTCCACGACATGCGCCTGTATAAATCGGCGGCAGAAGTGAAAGTGATGCGCGAGGCCGCGCGAATTTCCTGTGCGGCCCACGTGAAGGCCATGCAGGCCAGCCGCGCGGGGTTGTATGAATTCAGCCTGGAAGCCGAGCTGGATTACGAATTTCGCAAGGGCGGCGCGAAAATGCCGGCCTATGGCTCCATCGTCGCCGCCGGGCGCAACAGCTGCATCCTGCATTATCAGCAGAATGACGCGGTGCTAAAGGACGGCGACCTGGTGCTGATCGATGCCGGTTGCGAGATTGACTGCTACGCCAGCGACATCACCCGTACCTGGCCGGTCAACGGCAGGTTTTCGCCCGAGCAAAAAGCGATTTACGAGATTGTGCTGGCGTCCCAGGAAGCTGCCTTTGCCGAAATTGCGCCGAACAAACACTGGAACCAGGCCCATGAAGCGACGGTAAAAGTCATTACTGCCGGGCTGGTGAAGCTGGGGCTGTTGCAGGGCGATGTCGACGAGTTGATCGCCAGCGAAGCCTACCGTGCGTTTTATATGCACCGCGCCGGCCACTGGCTGGGCATGGATGTCCACGATGTGGGCGAGTACAAGGTCGGCGGCGAATGGCGCGTGCTGGAAGTCGGCATGGCGTTGACCGTGGAACCCGGCATTTATATTTCGCCGGACAACCAGAACGTAGCAAAGAAATGGCGTGGCATTGGCGTGCGCATCGAGGACGACGTGGTGGTGACCAAACAAGGCTGTGAAATTCTGACCGGCGGCGTGCCCAAGACGGTTGTCGAGATCGAAGCGCTGATGGCGGCTGCCCGATGAGCCGGGTCAACCTGGCGATAATCGGCGGTGGCCTGGTGGGTGCGAGCCTGGCGCTGGCGTTGCAGGCGGGCGCCAAGGCGCGTGGTTGGAACATCGTGCTGATCGAACCCTTTGCGCCGGGTGACAATTACCAGCCGAGTTACGATGCGCGTTCTTCGGCGTTGTCTTACGGCGCTCGTCAGATTTATCAGCGGTTGGGCCTGTGGCAAGCCATCTCCCGCCGCGCCGAGCCGATCAAGCAGATTCATGTGTCGGACCGTGGGCGCTTCTCCACTGCGCGGTTATCCGCGATGGAGGAAGGCGTGCCTGCCCTCGGTTACGTGGTGGAAAACGCCTGGCTCGGCCAATGCCTGTGGCAAGGTTTGGACAAAGAAGTGGTGAGCTGGCGTTGCCCGGCGGAAGTCACGCGCATGGAGCCGCTGCCTGACGGCTATCGCCTGACCCTCAATGATGAAACCGTGTTGGAGTGCGACCTTGCGGTGCTGGCCGATGGTGGCCGCTCCGGTTTGCGCGAGCAATTAGGCATCGGTGTAAAAACACGCCCGTACAACCAGAGTGCGCTGATCGCCAACATCACCCCAAGCGAGGCACACAACGGCGAAGCCTTCGAGCGCTTCACCGATGAAGGCCCGATGGCCTTGCTGCCGCTGCCGGACAATCGTTGCGCGCTGGTCTGGACGCGCATCGGCATGGACGCCCAGCGCCTGGCCAACCTTGATGAGCGCAGTTTCTTGAGCGAACTGCAGGGCGTGTTCGGCTACCGCCTGGGTACCCTGAAGCAAGTGGGCGCTCGTCATTTGTATCCGCTGAGCCTGGTGGAAGCGGAAGAACAAGTACGCTCCCACCTGGCAGTCCTCGGCAATGCGGCCCACAGCCTGCACCCGATTGCCGGGCAGGGATTCAACCTGTCCCTGCGCGATGCGACTGCCTTGGCCGAAGCCTTGCTGGCCGGGCCGGCGGTGCCGGGGGACCTGGCGACGTTGCAAGGTTATCGCGAGCGCCAGCGCCTGGATCAGAAACTCACGGTGGGTTTCTCCGATCAAGTCACGCGCCTGTTTGGCAGCGCTCAACCCTTGGTAGCCATGGGCCGCAATATGGGCCTGCTGGGCCTGGACCTGCTGCCGCCGGCCAAACGCTGGTTCGCCCGCCAGGCCATGGGCTTGGGTACGCGCCCCGATGCGTAAGTGGTTGATCGAACGCTTGGGTAAAGCGCGGCTATTGCGTTGGGTCATGACCCTTTATCCGCCCTATCTGGGGGCGGGGATAAGCGTGCAGCACATGAGCGCCGACTTTCGTCACGTCAAAGTGCGCATGGGCCTGGGCTGGTACAACCGTAATTACGTCGGCACGCAATTTGGCGGCAGCCTGTATTCCATGGTCGACCCGTTCTACATGTTGCTGTTGATGGAGAACCTGGGTCGCGACTACATCGTCTGGGACAAGGCCGCGAGTATCGATTTCATCTCGCCGGGCAAAGGCCCGGTGTATGCCGAGTTTTCCATCGACGAGGCCTTGCTGGACGAGATTCGCGGACAGACCGAAGGGGGTGAGAAGTACTTGCCCCAGCTTCAGGTGCAGATTCATGACGGCTCCGGCACCTTGGTGGCGCGGGTCGACAAAACCCTTTACGTGCGGCGCAAGCCGCCAGCGAGACAGGCTTAAAGCATGGACATGCGCGCAGATGTGCTGATTGTCGGGGCCGGAATGGTCGGGAGCGCCTTGGCGCTGGCGTTGCAGGGCAGTGGCCTGCAAGTGCTGCTGCTCGATGGCAGCCCGCTGAGCGTCAAGCCGTTCGACCGTGACGCGACCTTCGAGCCCCGCGTGAGCGCCTTGTCGGGCGCCAGCCAGCGCATCCTCGAGCGCTTGGGCGTGTGGGACGGCATCGTGTCGCGGCGCGCCAGCCCTTACGGTGAGATGCAGGTGTGGGACGGCAGCGGCACTGGGCACATCCACTTTTCGGCGGCCAGCGTGCATGCCGAAGTGCTGGGGCATATCGTCGAGAACCGTGTGGTTCAGGACGCGTTGCTTGATCGCCTGCACGATTGCGACCTGGGCTTGCTGGCCAATGCGCGCCTGGAGCAGATGCGTCGCTCCGGTGATGACTGGCTGCTGACGTTGGCCGATGGCCGCAAATTGCGTGCACCGCTGGTGGTTGCCGCCGACGGTGCCCACTCCGCCGTGCGCCGCCTGACCGGCACCGCGACGCGTGAATGGGATTACCTGCACAACGCCATCGTCACCAGCGTGCGCAGCAGCCAGACTCACCAGCGCACGGCGTGGCAACGCTTTACCGATACCGGCCCGCTGGCATTTTTGCCGCTGGTGCGCGACGGGCAAGAAGATTGGTGCTCAATCGTCTGGTCGACCACACCTGCTGAATCCGAACGCCTGATGGCGCTGGATGACGACAGCTTCTGCCGTGAACTGGAGCGCGCCTTTGAAGGGCGGCTCGGTACGGTGATCAGCGCCGACCCGCGTGTGTGCGTGCCGTTGCGCCAACGTCACGCCAAACGTTATGTGTCTGAAGGCCTGGCGCTGATCGGCGATGCGGCGCACGTGATCCACCCGTTGGCGGGGCAGGGCGTGAACCTGGGTTTTCTCGATGCAGCAGTGCTGGCCGAAGTGTTGTTGGCCGCTACCGAGCGCGGCGAGCGCCTGGCCGATGTGAAGGTGCTGAGCCGCTACGAGCGTCGACGCATGCCGCATAACCTGGCGTTGATGGCGGCGATGGAAGGCTTTGAGCGCTTGTTCCAGGCCGATCAACTGCCTTTACGCTGGCTGCGCAACGCCGGGTTGAAAATGGTCGACCAGATGCCCGAAGCCAAAGCGGTTTTTGTACGTCAGGCCCTGGGGTTGACGGGAGATCTGCCGGAGCTGGCCAAGCCCTGACTTGAAATGCAGTCCCTGTGGGAGCCGGGCTTGCCCGCGATGAGGCCATCAGCGCTCGCGCAAATCCGGCTGTGCAACATCTGGTAACTCCTCCGTCGAGCGCTACCAATGTGAGTCCTTATCATTTGCCCTCTTTTTGCAAATGAGAGACCGCACCCATGTTGGCACCCAAGCGCCTCCTGACTGCCCTGGCACTCACCCTTATCGGCAGCACCACCGTGCAGGCAGCCGACGAAGTCGTGGTCTACTCCTCGCGCATCGACGAACTGATCAAGCCGGTGTTCGACGCCTACACCCAGAAAACCGGGGTGCAGGTGAAGTTCATCACCGACAAGGAAGCCCCGCTGATGCAGCGGATCAAGGCCGAAGGCGAAAACGCTACGGCTGACCTGCTGCTGACCGTCGACGCCGGCAACCTCTGGCAGGCCGAGCAGATGGGCATCCTGCAGCCGTTCACCTCTGAAGTGATCAATAAGAACATTCCCCTGCAATACCGCGCTTCCAGCCACGCGTGGACGGGTCTTAGCCTGCGCGCGCGGACCATCGCCTATTCCACTGACCGGGTAAAACCGGGCGACTTGACCACTTACGAAGCCCTGGCCGACAAGCAGTGGGAAGGTCGACTGTGCCTGCGCACCGCAAAAAAGGTCTACAACCAGTCGCTGACTGCCACCCTGATCGAAACCCATGGCGCGGCCAGGACCGAAGAAATCGTCAAGGGCTGGGTCAGCAACCTGTCCACCGACGTGTTCTCCGATGACATCGCAGTGCTTGAAGCCATCAACGCCGGGCAGTGCGACGTGGGTATCGTCAACACCTACTACTATGGCCGCCTGCACAAGCAGAAGCCGGACCTGGCGGTGAAGCTGTTCTGGCCGAACCAGGGCGACCGTGGCGTGCACGTGAACCTGTCAGGCATTGGCCTGACCAAGCATGCGCCGCACCCGGAGGCTGCCAAGGCCTTGGTGGAGTGGATGACCACGGCTGAGGCGCAGAAGATTTTTGCCGATGTGAACCAGGAGTTCCCGGCTAACCCTGCCGTGCCGCCGTCAGCGGAAGTGGCGACCTGGGGCAAGTTCATCGCCGATACCTTGCCGGTGGAAGTGGCGGGCAAGCGCCAGGCTGAGGCCATTCGCTTGATGGACCGCGCTGGCTGGAACTAAATTTTTAGAACGCCGCTGATCAAAATGTGGGAGCTGGCTTGCCTGCGATAGCCTCACCGAGGAGTGACTGACACACCCAGGTGCCTGCATCGCAGGCAAGCCAGCTCCCACATTGGTTAGCGACGACTTCAAAACCTTCATTTTCCCGAGAGTTTTTCCTTGGCCCACCCCGCCCAACGCCGCTGGTACCTGCCGGTCTTCACCGTCGCCGCTCTGGTACTGCTGCCGCTGAGCGTGCTGTTGCTGTCCTGGCAAAGCATCGACACGCAGATCTGGTCGCACTTGTGGGAAACCCAGATGCCACGTCTGCTGGGCAACACGCTGACCCTGGTGCTGGGCGTCGGCGTTGGTGTGACGCTGCTCGGCGTGAGCCTGGCCTGGCTGACCAGCCTCTGCGAATTTCCCGGGCGGCGCTGGCTCGACTGGGCCCTGATGCTGCCTTTCGCTATTCCTGCCTACGTGCTGGCCTTCGTGTTTGTCGGCCTGCTCGATTTCGCAGGGCCGGTCCAAACCCTGCTGCGTGAATGGTTGGGCAGCGGTCTACGCCTGCCGCGCGTGCGTTCCACTGGCGGTGTGATCATCGTGTTGGTGCTGGTGTTCTACCCCTACGTCTATCTTCTGGCGCGCACCGCGTTTTTGGCTCAGGGCAAAGGCTTGATGGAGGCGGCGCGAGTGCTCGGCCAATCGCCCTGGCAAGCGTTCTGGCGCGTGGCGCTGCCCATGGCACGTCCGGCGATTGGCGCTGGCGTAGCGTTGGCGTTGATGGAGACCCTGGCAGATTTCGGCGCAGTCTCGGTATTCAACTTCGACACCTTTACCACCGCCATCTACAAGACGTGGTACGGCTTTTTCAGCCTTTCCAGCGCCGCCCAACTCGCCAGCCTGTTGCTGCTGGTGGTAATGCTGGTGCTCTATGGCGAACGACGTGCCCGAGGTGCCAGCCGCGCGGGCAATGAGCGGCCACGCGGCAAGGCGCTGTATCACCTGCGCGGGTTCAAGGCCGCAGCTGCCAGTGCTTGGTGTGGTTTGGTGTTTGCCTGTGCCTTTGTTATCCCGATGCTGCAACTGGTTGCCTGGTTCTGGCAGCGGGGTCGGTTCGATCTGGATGAGCGTTATACCGGCTTGATCGTTCACACCCTCTACCTGGGCGGCATCGCGGCCCTGATCACGGTCAGCGTTGCGTTGATATTGGCCTTTGCCAACCGTCTGGCGCCGACGCGCGCGATTCGCTCCGGAATCAGCCTGGCCAATGTCGGCTATGCCTTGCCGGGCTCTGTGCTGGCGGTGTCGATCATGCTGGCGTTCAGCTACCTGGACCGTGAGCTGGTAGTGCCGTTGTCAGGTTGGCTCGGCGGTGCTGGCAAGCCTTTGTTGCTCGGTAGCCTGTCCGCGCTGGTCCTGGCGTATCTGGTGCGTTTTCTGGCGGTGGCCTACGGGCCGCTGGAAAACAGCCTGGCGCGAATCCGGCCGTCTTTACCGGAAGCGGCGCGCAGCCTCGGCGTAAGTGGGCCACGACTGTTTTGCAAAGTGTATCTGCCGCTATTGCTGCCGGGGACATTGAGCGCGGCGCTGCTGGTGTTCGTCGATGTGCTCAAGGAAATGCCTGCGACCCTGCTGATGCGCCCGTTTGGCTGGGACACCCTGGCGGTACGGATCTTTGAAATGACCAGTGAAGGGGAATGGGCGCGGGCGTCGTTGCCGGCACTGACACTGGTGTTGGTGGGCCTGTTGCCGGTGATCGGCCTGATCCGACGCTCTGCACGACAAATCGGTTAGGTGCCAGTCCTACGGCTTGCGGCTACAATGCGCGGCATTCGGTGCGCTCCGTCTTTCGGGGCGAGTCGCTAAATGTCGCTGCAGGCCTGGTAATACAAGGTGTTCAGCGCACATGGCAACTCTGCGCATCTTCGCCAAGCCCGGAAGGAGAAACCCATGGGACAGCGTACGCCTCTGTATGACCTGCATCTCGCCCTCGGCGCGAAAATGGTCGATTTTGGCGGTTGGGATATGCCTCTGCATTACGGCTCGCAAGTTGAAGAGCACCATCAGGTGCGACGCGACTGCGGGGTGTTCGATGTATCTCATATGACCGTGATTGATGTCACAGGCCTTCAGGCCAAGGAATGGCTCCAGCACCTGCTGGCCAATGATGTCGATCGTTTGCATGGCTGCGGCCGTGCGCTTTACAGCGCCATGCTCAATGAGCAGGGCGGCGTGGTGGACGACATGATCGTCTACCGCACCGAGACGGGCTACCGGCTGGTGGTCAACGCCGCCACCCGTGACCAGGATATGGCCTGGATGCAGGCACAGTTGGGCAACTACTCGGTGCAACTGCATGAGCGGTCCGAGTTGGCGATGCTTGCCATTCAAGGGCCGCATGCCCGGCAGAAAATCGCCGAGTTGGTCACCCAGTCTCGCGGCACGCTGATCCATCAGCTCAAGCCGTTTGAAGGCCAGGTCGACGGCGATTGGTTTATCGCCCGCACGGGTTACACCGGTGAGGATGGCCTGGAAATTGTCCTGCCTGCCGCCCAGGCACCGGGATTTTTCAACGATCTGGTCGGTGCCGGTATTTCACCCATTGGCCTTGGCGCCCGCGATACCCTGCGCCTGGAAGCCGGCATGAATCTGTATGGCCAGGATATTCACCAGGATGTTTCGCCCCTGGCGGCCAATATGGCCTGGAGTATTGCCTGGGAGCCTGCCGATCGCCAATTCATCGGCCGTGCCGCCCTCGAGGCGGAAAAGGCAGGCGGAGTGCGATTCAAATTGGTCGGGCTGGTGCTGGAGGAGCGTGGGGTTTTACGTGCTCACCAAGTGGTTCGTATCGCCAATGTTGGCGAAGGAGAGATCACCAGTGGTAGTTTCTCTCCTACGCTGAGCAAATCCATTGCGCTGGCGCGTGTGCCGACGGCCACTGCCGATCGGGCCGAAGTGGAAATCCGCGGTAAGTGGTACCCGGTTCGAGTGGTCAAACCGACCTTCGTGCGCCATGGCAAAACCTTGATCTAACTATTTCCGGCAGGCCAAAGGCCGCTGACATTTAATCTTGAGGACACAGACTATGAGCGATATCCCTGCCGACCTGCGTTTTGCCGAAAGTCACGAATGGGCCCGTCTGGAAGCTGACGGCACTGTGACCGTCGGGATCTCCGATCATGCCCAGGAAGCGTTGGGTGATGTGGTGTTCGTTGAGCTGACCGAAGTCGGCAGCGTGTTTGAGGCGACTCAGCAGGCGGGTGTGGTTGAATCGGTGAAAGCCGCTTCGGATATCTACTCGCCGATTGCTGGCGAAGTGATCGCGGTGAACGATGCCTTGAGCGGCGAGCCTGAGCTGTTGAACTCCGACCCGTACGGCGCCTGGATCTTCAAACTCAAGCCAAGCAACCCGGCTGATCTGGAAAAACTGCTGGATGCCGCCGGCTACAAAGCCGCCATCGGCGAGTAAACGCGAGCAGTTGGAACAGCACAAATCAATGTGGGAGCTGGCTTGCCTGCGATGCAGACGCCTCGGTGTAGCGGTTACACCGTGGTGATGCCATCGCAGGCAAGCCAGCTCCCACAGTTGATTGCGGATAGCTGGCAGTTTGTTTTCAGCTCGCTTTCAGTACCGCTTTAACCGCAGCGACCGACCGCTCCACGTCCGCTTCTGTCATCGCCGTGAACATCGGCAACGACACGATCAAACGCCCAACACGCTCCGACACCGGGAACATGCCTTCCTTGAACCCCTGCGCCCGATAAAGGCTCAGCAGGTGGATCGGCGGGTAGTGATAGCCAATGCCGACGCCGTGGGCCTGCATTTGCTCCATGAAGGTCGCGCGCGCGGGCAGGCCATCCTGACGCTCCGGCAGTACCAGCTGGAACAGGTGCCAGTTGCTGTTTTCGAAATCCGCCGGCGGAAGTTGCGCGCCGTACGTCTCTTCAAAGTCACTGCCGAAGCACTTGAAGTAGTGCCGTGCCAGGTTCTGGCGATGGGCAGTGATCTTCTCGATATGGGCAAACTGCCCCAGGCCGATGGCTGCGGCAATGTCGGTCATGTTGAACTTGCCGCCCAACACATCTACGTCCAGGCCGTCGAAGCCGGTACGGGTAACGCCCTGCAGGCGATATTTTTCTGCCAGGCGCGCTTCCTCGGCGTTGTTCAACACCAGGCAACCCCCTTCGGAAGACGTGATGTTCTTGTTCGCCTGGAAGCTGAACGACACGAAGTCGCCCGTAGCGCCGATACGCTTGCCATTCCAGCTGGAACCCAACGCCTGGGCGGCGTCTTCGACGATACGCAGGTTGTACTTGTTGGCCAGTGCATACAGCATCGGCATATCCAGGGGCAGGCCCGCCAGGTACACCGGGATGATCGCCTTGGTACGTGGGGTGATCGCTGCTTCCACCTGGGCCAGGTCGATATTGCGGGTGACCGGGTCGATATCGGCAAATACCGGCGTGGCGCCCACTTCCAGAATGACGTTGGCGGTGGCGACCCAGGAAATGGGAGTGGTGATGACTTCATCACCAGGGCCGATCCCGGCGATGCGCAGGGCAATCTCCATGGTGCAGGTGCCGGAGTTGAAGGTGCGTACCGGACGGCCGCCAAAGTATTCCGACAGTTGTGCTTCGAACGCCTGCACTTTTGGCCCGCTGGTGATCCAGCCTGAGCGCAGTACGTCGCCGACCGCCGAGATGGTGGCTTCATCAATGGTAGGTTTGGAAAACGGCAGAAAGGGCTGTTGGCTCATAACGACGAAGGCATCCGTTTCAGATAGGCGATAAGTAATAGACGTATCAGTACCGCATAGTTGCACGGTTCGACTGAATATAGCCTGTCATGCGTGAATGAATCGTCATGTTACGGACAAAAAAATGCCGCTTGGGAAAGCGGCATTCTTTATAGGGCGCTGTTACTCGGTCACAGCGTTTTTCGCGAGGATAGCGTTGGCCAAATCCATATCGGTGGCCTTGAGGCCAGGGTTGTCAGCGCGCACTTTTTGCATGGCGGCTTCCAGGTACGGGCCGCGGATGCCGCCGTCGCTGGCAACAAAGCTGCCTGCGTCGTCTTGGGCGGCGACCACCAGCTTGTGGTCCTTGAAGGTCAGGTACGTCGAGCCGGTAGTGGCGCCCGATGAGATGACGTTGCGCCAGAAACTGTCGGCCATGGCTGAACCGACAGGAAGGGAAAGCACAGCGAGGGTTGCGACAGCATATTTGAGACGCATGATGGGTGACTCCGACTGGGTTATCTGAACAGTTTGATTGTAGTTAGCCCAACCGAGTTCCATCACTGACTAAACAGTTTCGACCTGTAAAACCACGCCTTCCTGACCAATGACACGTACTTGAGCGCCTACGGGGCTGTCCGGGCCAGTCACTATCCACACGCCATCGCCGACTTTTATCTTGCCCCGGCCATCGACGATCGCCTGATGCACCAAAAATGTGCGACCGATCAACTCCGAGCCGCGCATGTTCAGCCCCGGCTGGTCGCTGACTTTGGCGCTGCTGCGCTGGCGTTTCCACCAATACACGGCTGTCAGGATCGACAAAACAGCGAATAGCAGCAGCTGCCACTCCAGCCCAAGCGGTGGGACCAGAAACTTGATCACGCCTACGGCAGCGGCGGCAATCCCCATCCACAGCAGGTAGCCACCGGCGCCGAATACTTCAAGAATCAACAGCACCGTACCCAGTGCCAACCAGTCCCAGAACGACAGATGCTGCAGGAAATCCCACATGGCGACTGCCTCAGCCTTTCTTGTTGTCGAAGGTTGCCTTGACGATTTCGCCGATGCCACCGACTGCGCCAATCACCTGGCTGGCTTCCAACGGCATCAGGATGACTTTGCTGTTGTTGGCCGAAGCCAGCTTGCCCAAGGCATCGATGTATTTTTGCGCAACGAAGTAGTTAACCGCCTGCACGTTCCCCGAAGCGATTGCCTCGGAAACTACTTGTGTGGCGCGGGCTTCGGCTTCGGCCTGACGCTCGCGGGCTTCGGACTCCAGGAAAGCCGCCTGACGGCTACCCTCGGCCTCAAGGATCTGCGCCTGCTTCTTGCCTTCGGCAGTCAGGATCGCCGATGCGCGCAGGCCTTCGGCCTCCAGAATCTGCGCACGCTTGATCCGCTCGGCTTTCATCTGGCCGGACATGGCGGCCATCAGGTCGGCAGGCGGGCTGATGTCCTTGATCTCGATCCGGGTGATCTTGATGCCCCACGGTGCCGTGGCTTCATCCACGGTACGCAGCAGTTTCTCGTTGATGCCGTCACGCTGGCTCAACATCGCATCCAGTTCCATGGAGCCGAGCACGGTGCGGATATTGGTTTGCAGCAAGTTACGGATAGCATGCTCGAGGTTGTTGACCTCGTAGGCGGCCTGGGCCGTGTTGACCACCTGGAAGAAGCACACGGCGTCGATCTGCACGGTGGCGTTATCGGCGGTGATGACTTCCTGAGGCGGGATATCCAGCACGCTTTCCATCACGTTCATCTTGCGACCAATACGGTCCATGATCGGAATGATGATGTTGAGGCCGGGTTTGAGGGTGTTGGTGTAGCGACCGAAGCGCTCGACGGTCCATTGGTAGCCCTGGGGCACCACTTTAAAACCCATGAACAGGATGGCTACGGCCAAACCCACGAATAGAAGCAGTACGGTTCCGATCTGCATAGCGATTCCCTATCTGATGGTGTCAGTGAAACGATGTGCGACCGAGTGTAACGGTCTGGTCACGGATAAGGACGGTTTCACGGCGCAACAGCCCATTCATTTGTATCTGAATCCCCAGGCGTTACCCGCAATACTTCTGCCAGGGTTGTCAGCCCTGCGTTCACTTTATCGATACCGGCCATTCGCAGGCTGCGCATGCCTTGCCCGAGTGATGCACGGCGTAGAGCCTGCACATCGGCGCCGGGGGTGATCAGCGCCTTGAGCGTCTCGTCCATCACCATGATTTCGTAGAGCCCGGCTCGGCCTCGATAACCGCTGTCACGACACTCCCCGCAGCCGGTAGCTTCGTGGACAGGTTCCTGCGTATTCACCGCGCGTTTACAGTGAGGGCACAAAAGCCTTACCAAACGCTGTGCCATCACCCCTATCAGCGTAGCTTTGATCAAATAATGAGCAATACCCAGTTCCTGCAAACGACTGACGGCGCTGGGAGCATCGTTGGTGTGGAGGGTCGATAGCACCAGATGCCCGGTCAGTGCGGCCTGGATCGCCATCTCTGCCGTTTCCTGGTCGCGAATCTCACCGATCATGATGATGTCCGGGTCTTGGCGCAGCAGCGCGCGGATACCGCTGGCGAAGGTCAGGTCGATGTTGTGTTGCACTTGCATCTGGTTGAAGGCGGGCTCAATCATTTCGATCGGATCTTCCACCGTGCACAGGTTGACCTCGCGGGTCGCCAGTTGCTTGAGCGTGGTGTAGAGGGTACTGGTCTTGCCAGAGCCGGTAGGCCCGGTAACTAGGATGATGCCGTTGGCCTGACGGGTCATGGCGTGCCAACGTTGTTGGTCTTCGACGGATAAACCCAACTGGTCAAAAGCCTTGATCAGCACCTGTGGGTCGAAAATACGCATCACCAGTTTTTCGCCAAACGCGGTCGGCAGGGTTGAAAGGCGCAGTTCCACCTCGATGCCCTCCGGGCTTTTGGTCTTGACCCGGCCGTCCTGGGGTTTGCGCTTCTGCGCGACATTCATCCGGCCCAGGCTTTTCAGGCGGCTGACCACCGCCATCGTGACCTGAGGCGGAAATTGATACACGTCGTGCAACAGCCCGTCGATGCGAAAGCGCACCCGGCCCTGGTCGCGACAAGGTTCGATATGGATATCGCTGGCCCGTTGGCCGAAGGCGTACTGCAACAGCCAGTCGACGATATTGACGATATGCGCGTCATTGGCATCTGGCTCCTGCTCGCTGGCGCCGAGGTTGAGCAGTTCGAAATTGCCGGCCACCGCCACCTTTTGATCAGCGCCGCTGACGGACTGGGCCAGCCGGTAGAACTCGCCAATGCAGCGTTGAATGTCCTTGGGGTTGGCGACCACGCGCTTGATCGAGCGTTTCAGCACCTGCGCCAGCCCAGCTTCCCATCCGCTGACATGGGGCTGGGCGCTGGCGACGGTGACGGTTTGCGCATCCACGGCCACCGCAAGGATCGCGTGGCGCTGCGCGAAGGCGTGGGACATCAAGGGCACTACCGTCGCCACGTCGATCTTGAGCGGGTCTATGCGCAAATAAGGCTGCCCGACATGCCGGGCCAGCCATTGGGTCAGTGTTTCCAGGCAAAGCCCTTCAGCTGCGATGCATTCAAGAGGGTGCAGTGAGGAAGGCGTCGTCGATAACCTGTGCGCCACATCCGCTGTAATCAGCTGTTGCTCGACCAACGCGGGCAGCAATTGATGCAGTTCCAATCGGTGATCGTGCAAGGCAGCGGGCATGGACATTTCCTGGGCAGTGTCGGGCGTAATTCCAGGCTAGCCAGTCTCTGAACATCCACCTCCCAGTGTGTATTGCAGGCTTTTACAGACTGGCTGCCGTCACCGCCTGAGGCCGCAGGGAGTCGGCCCGCCACACTTCCAGCGAACACACGCTGATCAGGTTTCTAATCTTTTCACCGATCACCTGGGCGCGATGCCAGCTCAAACCGTCCATCACGATGTCAATGCTCAGCAGGTCGTCTTCCCGGTTCACATTGACCTGGTGCGGCGTCAGGAACTGCAATGCGAAGTAGTTGAGCACTCGGCACAGCACATCCGGTTCGGCCTCGGCGACGATCTGATAATGCGCCTGGCAATGGGCGCAGTTGACGGCCCACGCATCGACGCGGGCAGAGGGCGGTGTGGTTTCGACGACGTGCATGCTGACTCTCCAGATTCGACTGGAGAAATTTTTACATTCGCTACGGGAGATTTCTTATCTAAGATGGAGCTGATTTGCGATTTATTGAATAAATCAATTCGAGATAAGCGTCATAACAGGTATTTCTATGCACAGTGAGTTGGACGCCTACGACCGCCGTATCCTGGCCCTGTTGCAAGAGGACGCTTCACTGTCCAGCGCGCAGATCGCCGAGCAGGTGGGCCTGTCGCAGTCGCCGTGCTGGCGGCGTATTCAACGGCTCAAGGAAGAAGGCGTGATTCGCGGGCAGGTGACGCTGCTCGACCGCAAGAAGATCGGCCTCAACACGCAGATTTTTGCCGAGGTAAAACTCAACGCCCACGGCCGATCCAACTTCACAGAGTTCACCGAAGCGATTCGTGGGTTTCCGGAAGTGTTGGAGTGTTACGTGCTGATGGGGGCGGTGGATTTTCTGCTGCGCATCGTCACCTCTGACATCGAGGCGTACGAGCGGTTTTTCTTCGAGAAGCTGTCGATGGTGCCGGGGATTCAGGAGGTCAACTCGATCGTGGCTTTATCCGAGATCAAGTCCACTACCAGCCTGCCCGTATTGCGCTGACAGGGCCTGCCTCATCGCGGGCAAGCCCGCTCCCACAGGGAATTATGTACACAGTCCAATGTGGGAGCGGGCTTGCCCGCGATTGCGGTATTACAGGCGCAGCAACGTTTTCCAGGCACGGTTCTGATACACCGCAATTGCCTGATGCATGCGCGCATCCAGCGATTCGTCGGTGATCAACTGGTTAGCCAGTTGCGCCAGCTTGTTCAGCTCGCCGTACAAACGGTCCAGTTCCGGGATGTCTACCACCTGGCGCGCGTGGTGCAGCCAGGCCTGGATGCGCTCGATGCGCGGCAGTTGCTCGGCCAGGTCTTCCGGTTGTTGCTGGTAGCGCGGCAGTTGCAGGGCGACGGCATCGTCAGCCAGCAGGCGCGGTAGCCAGTTGGTGATTTGCGCGGCGCCCTGACGGTTGCCACGCACGTTGCGGTCGGTGGTCCAGGTGCGGGCCAGCAGCCAGCGCGAGGTGTTCAGCGAGAACAAGCCCCAGCGCACGTCTTCCAGCTCTTCAGCGAATTGTTCCGGCGCGGCTTTGCGAATGTCTTCGTCGTCATCACCGGCCTGGACCAGTGGGCGCCAGTCTTCCAGCAACGCATCCAGCGAGCTGCGCAGCTCACTGGTGGATTGACGCGGAGCGGCCTGGCCGAGGCTGCCGATCAGGGCGCGCAGTTCGCCGAGGTTGTCGACCCAGTCCTGCAGCAGGCGCCAGTGGCCATTGAAACGGTATTGTTCGGCCAGGCGCTGGCTGCTGCCCAGCAGGTGCCACATGATGGCGGCGAAGGCGTCGTCCAACGGCATTTCGGCGTGGATCTGCGGCGCTGGCAGGCTCAGCGAGTAGCTGTTGGCGTCGTACAAGCGGTAGCCACGCTCGGCTTTGCTGATATCGCAGGGCATCAGCGCCAGGGTGGCGGCCAGCTCGGCGGCGAGTTCCAGCAGGGCAGCCGGTTCACCTTCGCGCAGTTCCAGTTCCAGCTCGCAGATTTCTTCTTTCTGCTTGCCCACGACCACGTGGCCCAGGTCCAGGGCGGCTTCGATGACCACCTTGGCCTTGCCACGGCCCCAGGCGATTTCAGCGCGCTCACGCACGAAATCGGTGGTGAAGATCGGCTTGAGGGTCTTTTTGTCCAGCTCGGCCAGTTGCTCGGGCCAGCACTCGCCGTCGAGTTTCTTCACGTCGAGCTTGGCCTTGGGCAGGTCCCAGTTGAACTCGTTGCGTTCCGACAAGCCAGCGACGCTCTGGCCACGGGTCTTGAGGGTCTGGATGATTTCGTCACCGTCCTTGCGCAGGCGCAGGGCGACTTTGGCCTGGGCCAGGTCGCGCTCGGGGGTGTCGAAATACTGGTTCATCAACTCACGGCGTTCCCAGCCACTTTTGTTGCGTTTTTTCAGTAGCGGGTGCTCACGCAGCGCGGCGAGTGTTTCGCGGCTGACGCGGAGCTTGATTTCGGTTTCTTTCTGCATGGCCGGAAAATCCAGGATCGGGAGCGCAGCCGGGGAAAAGTGTGGCTGCCAAGGTCGTGCAGTGTACAGGACTGAGCCCGGCAACGCGCCGCAACGGTTTATTGTGTCGTGCAGATGGTTCTATAGTGGGGCTCATCCGGGAAGTTGAGAGGCCGCGCATGCCGTTACCGTCCATGAAAGAGCAATTCGCCGCGTTGATTGCCGCGCCGTCTGTCAGTTGCACCCAAGCGTCTCTCGACCAGACCAACCGCCCGGTGATCGACCTGCTCGCCAGTTGGCTCGGCGACCTGGGTTTCGCCATCGATATCCAGCAAGTCAGCCCCGGCAAGTTCAACCTGCTGGCCAGTTTCGGCAGCGGTCCTGGCGGCCTGGTGCTGGCAGGTCATAGTGATACCGTTCCCTACGACGCTGCGCTGTGGAAAACCGACCCGCTCAAACTGACGGAAGTTGATGGCCGCTGGGTAGGATTGGGCAGCTGCGACATGAAGGGCTTTTTCGCACTGGCCATTGAAGCGGTGTTGCCATTGCTGGATCAGCCGTTCAAGCAACCGTTGTTGATCCTCGCTACCTGCGACGAAGAAAGCTCCATGTCCGGCGCCCGTGCGCTCGCCGAGGCCGGGCGCCCGTTGGGACGCGCGGCGGTGATCGGTGAGCCGACGGGCCTCAAGCCCATCCGCCTGCATAAAGGCGTGATGATGGAGCGCATCGACATCCTCGGCCGTAGCGGCCATTCGTCGGACCCAAGTCTGGGCCACAGCGCCCTCGAGGCCATGCACGACGCCATTGGCGAACTGCGTGGCCTGCGCCTGGCCTGGCAGCGTGAGTACCGCAACCCGCAATTCAGCGTACCGCAACCGACCATGAACTTCGGTTGCATCCACGGTGGCGACAATCCCAACCGCATTTGCGGTCAATGTTCCCTCGAGTTCGACCTGCGGCCCTTGCCGGGCATGGACCCGCAAGTGCTGCGCGATGCCATCCGGCAGAAGCTCGAACCCTTGGCCGAGCGCCACAAAGTCAAGATCGACTACGCGCCGCTCTTCCCCGAAGTGCCGCCGTTCGAGCAGGCCGAAGACGCCGAGCTGGTGCGGGTTGCGGAACGATTGACCGGTCATCGTGCCGAAGCAGTAGCGTTCGGCACCGAAGCGCCTTATCTTCAGCGCCTTGGTTGTGAAACCCTGGTGCTTGGCCCTGGTGATATTGCGTGTGCCCACCAGCCGGGCGAGTACCTCGAAATGTCACGCTTGACGCCTACAGTGCGTCTATTGCGGGAACTGATCGAACATTACTGCCTTAAACCTGCATAAATTAACCCCTGCCCATTCGTACATAAGGAGAGCGAGCGTGTCGCCAAGCCTGTTCCGACGATAACCATCAGCCCGCTGTGCGCTTTCACGATTCATCCTTTTTTGGCTGCTTTTTATTACAGGCCCAGGTGTTATGCCCGAATACGTCAATTGGCTTCGTCACGCTTCGCCTTACATCAACGCCCACCGCGACTGCACCTTTGTGGTCATGCTGCCCGGCGATGGTGTGGAACATCCGAACTTCGGCAATATCGTCCACGACCTGGTGCTGCTTCACAGCCTCGGCGTGCGGCTGGTGCTGGTCCACGGTTCGCGCCCACAAATCGAAACGCGCCTTGAGGCGCGTGGCCTGACGCCGGCTTACCACGAAGGCTTGCGCATCACCGATGCCGCGACGCTGGAGTGTGTGATCGACGCGGTCGGCCACCTGCGTATTGCTATCGAGGCGCGCCTGTCCATGGACATGGCCTCGTCGCCGATGCAAGGCTCGCGCCTGCGGGTGGCCAGCGGCAACCTGGTTACCGCGCGGCCGATCGGTGTGCTGGAAGGCGTGGATTACCACCACACTGGCGAAGTGCGCCGGGTCGACCGCAAGGGCATCAACCGTCTGTTGGACGAGCGCTCCATCGTGCTGCTGTCGCCGTTGGGTTACTCGCCCACCGGGGAAATCTTCAACCTGGCCTGCGAAGACGTCGCCACCCGCGCCGCCATCGACCTGGGCGCCGACAAGCTGCTGCTGTTTGGCGCCGACCTGGGCCTGATCGACGAACAGGGTCGCCTGGTCCGTGAGTTGCGCCCGCAGCAAGTACCGGCGCACCTGCAACGCCTGGGCAACAACTATCAGGCTGAACTGCTGGACGCCGCCGCCGAAGCCTGCCGTGGCGGGGTAGGGCGCAGCCATATCGTGAGCTACGCCGAAGACGGCGCGCTGCTCACCGAGCTGTTTACCCGGGACGGCGGCGGTACGCTGGTGGCCCAGGAGCAATTTGAACTGGTACGCGAAGCGGCGATTGAAGATGTCGGTGGTTTGCTCGACCTGATCAGCCCGCTGGAAGAGCAGGGCATCCTGGTACGGCGTTCGCGCGAAGTGCTGGAGCGTGAGATCGAGCAGTTCAGTGTGGTCGAGCGCGAAGGCATGATCATCGCCTGTGCGGCGCTGTATCAAATCGCAGACTCGGATGCCGGTGAGTTGGCATGCCTGGCGGTGAACCCGGAATACCGCCACGGCGCGCGCGGTGATGTGTTGCTGGAGCGAATCGAGACCCGAGCCCGAGCGCAGGGTTTGAAGACGCTGTTTGTCCTCACCACGCGTACCGCCCACTGGTTCCGTGAGCGTGGGTTTGTACCGAGCAGTGTGGATCGCCTGCCTTCGGCGCGGGCCTCGCTCTACAACTATCAGCGTAATTCGAAGATTTTCGAGAAGGCCCTCTAAACCCGATCTTCCTGCCTGATAAAGAGCTGGCTCATGGGGGAGCTGGCTTGCCTGCGATAGCATCACCTCGGTTTATCTGAACTACCGAGTCGCCAGCATCGCCGGCAAGCCAGCTCCCACATTTGATCGCCTTACGGGTTGACGAATTTGTCGGTCACGAATGCCGAATAGTCCGGCAACACCGCTTCAACCTTCCCCTGTTCCTTCAAAAACTTCGCCGTCTCTCCAATCGCCTTCGCCGTGCCCCCTTTAAGCAGGGCATCGGTTTGCTGCACCTGCGCATCCGGGAAAGTGGTGCCGGCCAACAGCTCAGGAATATCGGTGGCATTCGAACCTGTCAATTTGGCGATTTTCTGCACCGGTTCAGAGTCCACCGTCCAGCCGTCTTTATGGGCGGCATAGTCAGCGAAAGAGTCCAGCGTGACCTTGGCAAACTTGGCCACTACGTCAGGATGTTTTTCCGCGAAATCCTTGCGTGCCACCCACACTTCGAACGTCGGCGCTCCCCACTGGCCCACTTGGGCCGCATCTGTCAGGGTTTTTCCGGTCTTGCGGATCTCGCCCAGGGCCGGTGACCACACGAAGGCGCCGTCGATATCACCACGTTTCCACGCGGCGGCAATTTCCGCGGGCTGCAGGTTCACCACTTTGACTTTCCGGGTGTCCAGGCCCCAGTGCTTCAGCGCGCCGAGCAGGCTGTAATGAGAGGTTGAGACGAAGGGGGTGGCGATGGTTTTGCCGACCAGATCCTCTGGTTTGTCGATGCCGCTGCCATTACGCACCACCAACGCTTCAGAAGCATTGATCTGCGCCGATACCATAAAGGCTACGATCGGTAGATTGCGTGAAGCCGCCGCTGCTAGAGGGCTGGAACCCAGGTTACCGATTTGTACATCGCCGGATGCGATAGCCGTGACGACTTCCGGCCCACTGCTGAATCGGCGCCAGGCAATCTTCTCGCCAATGGCCTTTTCATAGAGGCCATCGGCCTGTGGGACTTTGCTGGGGTCGATGCCGGTTTGATAGCCGATGGTTAAATCGGCCGCTTGGACACCAAAAGAAATTATTAGTGACACAAAAACTGTAACAAATTGACGGGAGGATGTGCCTTTGGCCATGATGGCGTCGCCTTTTTGATCGTGGGTGACGTATGCAACAGTACGGCAACACTAATCGATCTAAAAAAAGGCTAGTAAATACCATTTAGGAATTAGCTTATGGAGCAGGTGGTCTATGCTGACCGGCTTGCTGCATGGAAAGCCTTATTCCTGAATCGTATGAAAAAGAATGAAACAATTCTTTTTGGGTGTATGAAAAACTCATTACCCTGCAGGGACCAAATCAACTGCGGTTAGACGAAGGTAGTAGACATACAAAGTTACGATTGACTTGGTAGTCACTATCTGGCGCTAATCGCGCATCTGTGGATCTAGGGCGTCAGACCCGAGACCTAAGAAATACAAAAATTAGAAATGAGAGGAGCGGTACATGAAGAAGTCAACATTGGCGTTGGCCGTGGCTGTCGCTGCGATTGCCCAACAGGCAAACTCCGCCGGTTTCATCGAAGACAGCAAGGCCACTCTGGGTCTGCGTAACTTTTACATCAACACTGACAACCGCGATGGCGCTCCTACTGCGAGCAGCCGTAGCAAGAACGCTGAATGGGGCCAAGGCTTCGACCTGCGTTTCATATCGGGTTTTACCCAAGGTACCGTTCAGTTTGGTGTTGACGCTATCGGCCTGTACGGCATGCGCCTGGACTCCAGCCGCGATAACCACGGCAACTACAGCGGCACCGCTTCGGGCGGCACTGTGTTCCCAAGCGACGGCAACAAAGCCGTCAGCGATTTCGCCAGCCTGGGCGTGACCGGTAAGGTCAAGATCTCCCAGACCGTAGCGAAAATTGGCACCCTGCAGCCAAACAACCCGGTGATCAAGACCAACGATGGTCGCCTGTTGCCTCAGACCTTCCAGGGCGGCGAGATCGTTTCTAACGAAATCAAAGACTTGACCCTGACTGCTGGTCAGATCGAGTCGGCCAAGGGCCGTAACTCGAGCAACAACGAAAATCTGTCGATTGCTGGCGCTAACAAAAGCTCCAACTACGACACCGGCAAATTCAGCAACAAGTTCTACTACGCTGGTGCTGACTACAAAATCACCAAGGATCTGACCGCTTCGTACTACTTCGGCGAGCTGAAAGATTTTTACTCCCAGAACTTCCTGGGCTTGGTACACAACTGGGCAATCGGCCCAGGCGTGCTGAAAAGTGACCTGCGTTACTACCGCAGCCGCGACAACGGCGCAAATGGCAACACTGCCGGCTACTACACCTCGGGTTACTACACCGACGGTGCCAAGCCTGTTACCGCTGGCAAGGTTGACAACGACCTCTACAGCTACCTGGGTCTGTACTCGATTAATGGCCACACCTTTGGTGGCGGTTATCAGTACACCAATGGCGACAGTGACTTCCCTTGGCTGAACCAAGGCGACGGTTCGTCGAACAGCACCACGACCGACATGCAAATCCAGAAGTTCGCCCGTGCCGGCGAGCGCACCTGGCAAGCTCGTTACGCGTATGACTTCGCCAAAATCGGCGTGCCTGGCCTGACCGCTGGTATTGTTTACCTCAAAGGTACCAATATCCAGACCACCGCTGGCGACAAGTCTGAGTGGGAACGCGATATCACCCTGGCCTACGTTGTTCCACAAGGCCCGCTGAAAAACCTTGGCGTGGCTTGGAAGAACGCAATGTGGCGTACCGACGTTGCTACCCGCGATCAAGACGAAAACCGTCTGATCGTCAGCTACTCGATCCCGCTGTTGTAAGCGTGTAAAACCTTGCCCGGCGCAATGCCGGGCAGGGTACTTTTACTGTTCAAGTCGGGCTCAACCCCCGCAAGCCCTTCCTGAATCCCCTCTCTTTACAGCGTCTCAAGGCCTTCTCGAACCTTGAAACGGATGTTGATCCTTGCCCGTTGCCAAGTCCAATGAACAGATTTTTAATATTCTTTTATCGTCTAGATAAAGCGATATTTATTCTTTTTAAATAATCTCTAACCCATGCACAGTAGGCTCCATAAGCACTCACCAGGAGCTACACCATGAGCCTAAGATTGGGCGACATCGCCCCCGACTTCGAACAGGATTCCAGCGCCGGCAAGATTCGTTTCCATGAGTGGCTGGGCGATAGCTGGGGCGTGCTGTTTTCCCATCCGGCGGACTTCACTCCGGTGTGCACCACCGAGTTGGGCTTTACCGCCAAGCTCAAGGACGAATTCGCCAAGCGCGGCGTCAAGGCTATCGCGCTGTCGGTAGACCCGGTGGACTCGCACCACAAGTGGATTGAAGACATCAACGAAACCCAGAACACGGTCGTTAACTTCCCGATCCTGGCGGATGCCGATCGCAAGGTGTCGGACCTGTACGACCTGATCCACCCGAACGCCAGTGACACCCTCACCGTGCGCTCCTTGTTCGTGATCGACCCGAACAAGAAGGTTCGCCTGACGATTACCTACCCGGCCAGCACTGGCCGCAACTTCCACGAAATCCTGCGGGTTATCGACTCGCTGCAGCTGACCGACAGCCACAAGGTCGCCACGCCCGCCAACTGGCAGGACGGCGATGAAGTGGTGATCGTGCCGTCGCTCAAGGACGAGGAAGAGATCAAGCAACGCTTTCCGAAAGGTTATCGCGCGGTGAAGCCGTATCTGCGGCTTACCCCACAGCCGAATCGCTGAGGCTGAAACCGCTATCGCGGGCAAGCCCGCTCCCACAGGGGAATGCGGTCAACTGTGGGAGCCGGGCTTGCCCGCGATAGCAGACTTCAAATGGACACAGGTTTCAAGTTGTAGACCGTCTCACACAGCAGGGGTTTTCAGGCCGTTTCGACGGCCTTTTTTTTCGTCTGAAGATTCATAAATCTCATATATTTTTAGGGAATAAACAAATGAAAAAATAAGATTTATAGATATATAAATCAGCTGATATGGTCTGTCCCATCTTGGCGCCACCGCACACAGCGAACCGCCGACACTTGCTCAAGGAATACCTGCATGTTGGTCGTAACACTTGGAGGCAGTCCCAGCCAGCGTTCCCGCTCCGGGGTCTTGCTGGAAAAAACCCGTCAGTGGCTGCAAGACAAAGGCGTGGAAGTCGTGAGTTATCAGATACGGGACTTCCCGGCCGAAGACTTGCTGCACGCCCGCTTCGACAGCCCCAAAGTTATCGATCTGTTGCAGCAAGTCGCCAACGCCGACGGCCTGGTCATCGCCACGCCGGTGTACAAGGCCTCGTTCTCGGGCGCGCTGAAAACCGTGCTCGATCTGCTGCCTGAGCGCGCCCTGGCTCACAAGATCGTCTTACCGATGGCCACCGGCGGCAGCATCGCCCACATGCTGGCGGTGGACTACGCCTTGAAGCCGGTGTTGTCGGCCCTCAAAGCCCAAGAGTTGCTCCACGGCATCTTTGCCGAAGACAGCCAGATCGCTTACGGCGAAGGCAGTGCCCAGGCGCAACTGGTGCCGGTGCTTGAACAGCGTTTGCACGAGGCCCTGGAGACGCTCTATAGCGCCATGGCCCGTCGCCCAAAACCCCTTGATCCCAATGTGTTGAATGACCGTTTATTGAGTGCTCGCTGGAGCATTTAAGTCTTACCGGATTGTGTAGTACTCACCTTACTCAGCCGCCAACGGCCAAGCAGGTGCAGCCAACCCCCTAATCGCATTTTTTGGAGAGAGCGCCATGCGCACTGTCATCTTGCGTCGTGGTCTGGTCGCACTGTTTGCTGCGGCTGTGTCCTTCGGCGCCATGGTTCAAGCCCACGCCGCCGAAACCCTGCGGATCGGTTATCAGAAGTACGGCACCCTCGTGTTGCTCAAGGCCAAGGGCACCCTGGAAAAACGCCTGGCCGCCCAGGGCGTGCAGGTGCAGTGGACGGAATTCCCCGGTGGCCCGCAACTGCTCGAAGGCCTGAACGTCGGTTCCATCGACTTCGGCGTCACCGGCGAAACCCCGCCGGTATTCGCCCAGGCCGCCGGCGCCGATCTGCTTTATGTCGCCTACGAACCGCCAGCACCGACCAGTGAAGCGATCCTGGTGCCCAAAGACTCGACGATCAAGTCCGTGGCCGAGCTCAAGGGCAAGAAAATCGTGCTCAACAAAGGCTCCAACGTGCACTACCTGCTGGTACGCGCCCTGGAGGATGCCGGCCTGAAATACACCGACGTGCACACCGTGTTCCTGCCGCCCGCCGATGCCCGCGCCGCGTTCGAGCGAGGCAGCGTAGACGCCTGGGTGATCTGGGACCCGTACCAGGCCGCCGCCGAGAAACAACTGCAAGCGCGCACCCTGCGTGACGGCACCGGCATCGCCGACAACCACCAGTTCTACCTGGCCACCAAACCTTACGCCACACAGCACCCGGATGTGATCAAGGCGCTGGTGGAAGAAGTGCGTGCGGTAGGCGAGTGGTCCAAAGCCAACCCGCAGGAAGTCACGGAACAAGTCGCACCGCTGCTCGGCCTGCCCGCTGACATCACCCTGACCTCGGTGAAACGCCAAGGCTACGGCGCATTGTTCCTGACCCCGGAAGTGGTCGCCGCCCAGCAGAAAATCGCCGACAGCTTCTACCAGCTCAAATTGATCCCCAAACCCTTGAGCATCAAGGACGTGATCTGGACGCCACCCGCCGCCGTTGCCAAAGCGCCGTAATTCGACTTCTTCAGGAGACAACTCCATGAGCCTCAATATTTTCTGGTTCCTGCCTACCCACGGCGACGGCCATTACCTGGGTACCGCCGAAGGCGCTCGCGCCGTCGACCATGGTTACCTGCAACAAGTGGCACAGGCGGCCGACCGCCTGGGTTTCGGCGGGGTGTTGATCCCGACCGGCCGCTCCTGCGAAGACTCGTGGCTGGTGGCCGCCTCGCTGATCCCGGTGACCCAGCGTCTGAAATTCCTTGTCGCCCTGCGCCCCGGGATCATTTCCCCGACGGTGGCTGCGCGTCAGGCGGCGACCCTGGACCGCCTGTCCGGTGGCCGTGCGCTGTTTAACCTGGTGACCGGTGGTGATCCGGAAGAGCTGGCCGGCGACGGTTTGTTCCTCAGCCACGAAGAGCGCTATCAGGCCTCCGTGGAATTCACCCGCATCTGGCGTCGCGTGCTGGAAGGTGAAACCGTGGATTACGACGGTGAACACATCAGCGTCAAAGGCGCCAAATTGCTCTACCCGCCGATCCAGCAGCCGCGTCCGCCGCTGTACTTCGGCGGCTCCTCCGAAGCCGCCCAGGACCTGGCCGCTGAACAAGTGGAAATGGTGCTGACCTGGGGCGAGCCTCCGGCCGCTGTCGCTGAAAAAATCGAACAGGTGCGGGCCAAGGCCGCGAAACTTGGGCGCACGGTGCGCTTCGGTATTCGCCTGCATGTGATCGTGCGTGAAACCAACGATGAGGCGTGGAAAGCTGCGGACAAACTGATCTCCCACTTGGACGACGAGACCATCGCCCGTGCCCAGGCCTCCCTCGCGCGCTTCGATTCCGTCGGCCAGCAACGCATGGCGGCCTTACACGGCGGTAACCGTGACAACCTCGAAGTCAGCCCCAACCTGTGGGCCGGTGTCGGCCTGGTACGCGGTGGTGCGGGTACTGCGCTGGTGGGTGATGGCCCAACCGTTGCGGCACGTGTCAATGAATACGCTGCGCTGGGCATCGATACCTTCATCTTCTCCGGTTATCCACACCTGGAAGAGTCGTACCGCGTGGCTGAGCTGTTGTTCCCGCACCTGGACATCGAACGTCCCGAGTTGCCGAAAAGCGCCGGTTACGTCAGCCCGTTCGGCGAGATGGTCGCCAACGACATCCTTCCCAAAGCTGCGTCGCAGAGCTGAGGCGCCGTCATGAACGTTGAAAAACTAAGCCATCGCGTCGCGCCCTGGGTGCTGCCGATCTTGTTGCTGGCGGTGTGGCAGTTGTCGGTGTCGGCGGGTTGGTTGTCGACACGCATTCTGCCGGCGCCGAGTGCGGTGATCGAAGCCGGGGTTAACCTGGTGCGCAGCGGCGAAATCTGGACGCACCTGGCCATCAGCGGCTGGCGTGCCGGCCTGGGCTTTGTGATCGGTGGCAGCATCGGCCTGGCCCTGGGCTTTATCACCGGCCTGTCGAAATGGGGCGAACGCCTGTTGGACAGCTCGGTGCAGATGATCCGCAACGTGCCACACCTGGCGCTGATTCCGCTGGTGATCCTGTGGTTCGGCATTGACGAGACCGCGAAGATTTTCCTGGTCGCCCTCGGCACGCTGTTCCCGATCTACCTGAACACGTATCACGGCATTCGCAACGTCGACCCGGCGCTGGTGGAAATGGCGCGCAGCTACGGCTTGTCCGGCTTCAGCTTGTTCCGTCAGGTGATCCTGCCGGGCGCATTGCCTTCGATTCTGGTGGGCGTGCGTTTTGCGCTGGGCTTTATGTGGTTGACGCTGATCGTGGCGGAAACCATCTCGGCCAGCTCCGGCATTGGTTACCTGGCGATGAACGCCCGTGAATTCCTGCAAACCGACGTGGTGGTATTGGCCATCGTCATGTACGCCATCCTCGGCAAGCTCGCCGACCTGGCTGCTCGCGGCCTGGAACGTGTGTGGCTGCGCTGGCATCCGGCTTACCAAGTGAATAAAGGAGGTGCGGCATGACCGCTCAACAACCTCCACGCCTGCTCAAGGGTATCCCGCTGGCGGTGCGCAAATTGCGCAAGGCCTTTGGTGCGCGGGAAGTGCTCAAGGACATCGACCTGCACATCCCCGCTGGGCAGTTTGTGGCCGTGGTCGGTCGCAGTGGGTGTGGCAAAAGTACCTTGCTGCGCCTGCTGGCCGGGCTGGACAAAGCCAGCGGCGGCGAACTGTTGGCCGGCTCCGCACCGCTGAGCGAAGCGATTGAGGACACGCGGTTGATGTTCCAGGAAGCCCGCCTGCTGCCGTGGAAAAAGATCATCGACAACGTGGGCCTGGGCCTCAAAGGTAACTGGCGCCCCAAAGCGCTGGATGCGCTGGAGGCGGTCGGCCTGGCCGAGCGTGCGAATGAGTGGCCGGCGGCGTTGTCCGGTGGCCAGAAGCAGCGGGTGGCCTTGGCGCGTGCGCTGATTCACCAACCGCGCCTGCTGCTGCTGGATGAGCCTTTGGGAGCGTTGGACGCCCTGACGCGCATCGAGATGCAGCAACTGATCGAAAACCTGTGGCAGAAGCACGGCTTCACCGTGTTGCTGGTGACCCACGATGTCAGCGAGGCCGTGGCGATTGCCGACCGGGTAATCCTGATCGAAGACGGTGAAGTCGGCCTCGACCTGATTGTCGATCTGCCGCGACCCCGCGCCCGTGGGTCGCATCGCCTGGCAGCGCTGGAGGCCGAAGTGCTTAACCGTGTGCTGTCGCTGCCCGGCACGCCGCCGGAACCCGAACCTGTTTCACCGCTGCCGACGCAATTGCGTTGGGCGCAATAACTCACTTGTCCCTCGAAGGAAGAACACCATGACTATTAAAGCCATCAACGTGCGTAACCAGTTCAAAGGCACTATCAAGGAAATCGTAGAAGGTGACGTGCTGTCGGAAATCGACGTGCAGACGGCGTCCGGTATCGTGACGTCTGTCATCACCACCCGCTCGGTCAAAGAGCTGGAGTTGGTGATTGGCAGCGAAGTGATTGCCTTCGTTAAGTCCACCGAGGTGTCGATCGCCAAGTTGTGATCGGGATTTGCGGTGCTTTTAAGGCCGCTTTCGCGAGCAAGCCCGCGATGGCGCCTGCCCAGGCAATGCATCAATCAGCCAGTCACCGCCCGCTTTGGCAAGTACGCCGGCAAATAAAGCCCCACATACGCATCAAACACCCGCATCCCTTCTTCCGCCATGCGCGGCGTAATCTGCCCATGCTGATGCACCGAGCGCGCATAGACGCGGTCGCTCAGTTCCAGCGCCAAGGCGAACACATCCACATCCTCAGGCAGCGTCGGCACTTCGAAGTGGCGGTTGAACACGGCCAGCATCAAATCCCCCAACTCCAGATCATGCTGGCGGTCGGCCTGGGTCACTTCGGTGAGCCCATGCTGAGCCAGGATCAACTGGCGGGCGGCGGCGTCGTGCTCGTAGACCGTGAGCATGCGCTGTTCGACGATGCAGGACAGATCGCGCCAGTGCTTGAGTGCAGCATGCTCGATAGGCGTCTGGATGGCTGCGCGGAATGCCGCATGCACATCGGCGGTCAACGCTTCCAGTAGCGCCGGCACGCTGGCGAAAAAGTGATACACCGACGACGGTGGAATCTGTGCCCGTTCCGCCACGCTGTAGATCGACAAACTGGCCACGCCTTCGGTCGCCAGCAACGTGCGGGCGGCATCAAGGATCGCATCGATCCTGGCCTGGCTGCGGGCGCGGGGTTTGCGAGGGGCGGCAGGGCGGGTGGTCATGGAAGTCTCCTACAAGGCAGCGGGCATTGTATGAGCAGGAACCGGTGTTGTCTGCCAAGGCGCCATCGGGAGCAAGCCCCTCCCACAGTTGACTGAGTTCCAACCTTGAAAAGCAGTCAAGTGTGGGAGGGGGCTTGCTCCCGATGAGGCCGACTCGGTCAACCGGAAGAAACCCATAAAAAAACGCCACAGACCAAAGGCCGGAGGCGTTTTTCAGTACAACCACTGCTTACACGGTATGCAGGTACCAGTTGTACTCAAGGTCGGAGATGGAGTGTTCGAACTCTTCCAGCTCACTTTCCTTACAGGCGACGAAGATATCGATGTATTTAGGATCGATGTACTTGGCCATCACCTCGCTGTCGTCCAACTCGCGCAGGGCATCGCGCAGGTTGTTCGGCAGGCTCTGTTCGTTCTGCTCGTAGCTGTTGCCTTCCACTGGAGCGCCAGGCTCGATCTTGTTGGTCAGACCGTGGTGCACGCCTGCCAGGACCGAAGCCATCAGCAGGTAAGGGTTGGCGTCGGCGCCGGCCACACGGTGTTCGATACGTACGGCATCCGAGGAGCCCGTGGGTACGCGAATCGCCACAGTGCGGTTGTCCAGGCCCCAGCACGGCGAGTTCGGCACGTAGAACTGTGCGCCGAAACGACGGTAGGAGTTGACGTTGGGGCACAGGAACGCCATTTGGGCGGGTAGGGTCTCGAGCACACCGCCGATCGCGTGACGCAATGCGGCGTTCTGCTCGGGATCCTCGCTGGCAAAGATGTTCTTGCCGTCCTTGTCCAGGATCGAAATGTGTACGTGCAAACCATTGCCTGCCTGGCCTGGGTAAGGCTTGGCCATGAAGGTGGTGTCCATCTCATGGTCGTAGGCGATGTTCTTGATCAGGCGCTTGAGCAGTACGGCGTAATCGCAAGCCTTGATCGGGTCGGCCACGTGGTGCAGGTTCACTTCGAACTGCGCCGGGGCACTTTCCTTGACGATGGCGTCAGCCGGGATGCCTTGCTCTTTGGCACCTTCCAGGATGTCCTGGAGGCAGTCGACGTATTCGTCGAGGTCGTCGATCAGGTAGACCTGTGTCGAGTGCGGGCGTTTGCCGGAGATCGGCGAGCGGGGCGGTTGTGGGCGGCCGTTCACGTTCTCCTGGTCGATCAGGTAGAACTCAAGCTCGAAGGCAGCACAGATGGTCAGACCGAGGTCGTCAAACTTGCTGACAACTTGGCGGAGCACTTCGCGAGGATCGGCGAAGAAAGGTTCACCTTCAAGTTCGTGCATGGTCATCAGCAGTTGCGCGGTTGGGCGCTTTTGCCACGGCTCATTGCACAGGGTGTCAGGGATCGGATAACAGATTCGGTCAGCATCACCGATGTCCAGACCCAGGCCAGTGCTTTCCACTGTCGAGCCATTGATATCCAGGGCAAATAAAGAGGCAGGCAGGTTAATGCCCTTCTCGTAAACCTTGTGGAGGCTGGTGCGTTCGATGCGCTTGCCGCGCACCACACCATTCATATCCGCAATTAGAAGGTCTACGTACAGAACCTCAGGATGATCCTTAAGGAACGCGTTCGCTTCGTTAAGCTGAACGGCACGCGGGGGTACCGACATGATGCAACACCTTTGTTGTTAAAAATATCAATCATTGATCTTTTCTGGTTTCAGTCAACCCGAACGGCTTGCCGAAGTCAAGCGAGGCCTTTTTTGCCCTAAAAAAGCGCCTTGAGGCCTTTTTTGGGGCTTTTTGGGGCGTTTTTTTGGGTTTGAAGGCCTTGGGACTAGCAGGCTTGAGCGGGCCGTGTTGTATTTTTTACGGGGGTGTTGTGTAAAAAAATGAACAAGGCTAAGCTCGATTCAAACCCATAACAGCAATAATACCGGGGTGCTTCATGTCTCGCCTGCCGTTAATCGGCGTCACCGCCTGCTCCAAACAGGTCGGTCTGCATGCTTATCACATCAGTGGCGACAAATACGTCCGTGCAGTGGCCATCGCTGCCAAGGGCTTGCCATTGATCATTCCATCCTTGGGCGATTTGCTCGACCCGGCCAATATTCTTGACGGTCTGGATGGCATTCTATTTACCGGCTCCCCCTCCAATATCGAACCCTTTCTCTACGACGGTCCGGCCAGCGCGCCCGGGACTGCTCATGATTCTGCACGGGACCAGACCACGCTGCCGTTGCTGCGTGCCGCGATTGCGGCAGGCGTGCCGGTGCTGGGCATCTGCCGTGGGTTCCAGGAAATGAACGTGGCGTTGGGTGGCAGCCTGCACCAGAAGGTTCATGAAGTGCCGGGCATGATGGATCACCGCGAAGACGACACCCAGCCGCTGGAGATTCAGTACGGCCCGGCGCACGCCGTGGCGATCGCCCCGCATGGCGTCCTGGCAAGCCTGGGGTTGCCGCAGACCATTCAGGTCAACTCGATTCACGGCCAGGGCGTTGATCGCCTGGCGCCGGGGCTGCAGGTCGAAGCCACTGCGCCGGATGGGTTGATCGAAGCTTTTTCTTACACTGCGGGCAAGGCTTTTGCTTTAGGAGTGCAATGGCACCCCGAATGGCAGGTAAGCTCTAACCCGCACTATCTCGCGATCTTCCAGGCCTTTGGCTCGGCCTGTCGAACGCGGGCGATGCAACGCGACGCGGATGCTGCGTCAAACAACGCCTGACCTTTAATGGATGTCAGGAAACACAGCCCAGAGGCATTTATGAGTAACAACCTCGACCAGCTCACCGATTGGTTGAAAGACCACAAGATCACAGAAGTCGAATGCATGATTGGCGACCTCACCGGCATCACCCGGGGCAAGATCTCGCCGACCAACAAGTTCATCGCCGAAAAAGGCATGCGCCTGCCCGAGAGCGTTCTGTTGCAGACCGTGACCGGCGACTATGTCGAAGACGACATCTATTACGAATTGCTCGACCCGGCCGACATCGACATGATCTGCCGTCCCGACCAGAACGCCGTATTCCTGGTGCCCTGGGCCATCGAGCCTACCGCCCAGGTGATTCACGACACCTACGACAAGCAAGGCAACCCGATCGAGCTGTCGCCGCGCAATGTGCTCAAGAAAGTCCTCCAGCTCTACGCCAACCGAGGCTGGCAGCCGATCGTGGCGCCGGAAATGGAGTTCTACCTGACCAAACGCTGCGAAGACCCGGACTTCCCGCTGCAACCGCCGATCGGCCGTTCCGGGCGCCCGGAGACCGGTCGCCAGTCCTTCTCTATAGAAGCGGCCAACGAGTTCGACCCGTTGTTCGAAGACGTCTACGACTGGTGTGAACTCCAGGAGCTTGACCTCGACACCCTGATCCACGAGGACGGCACCGCGCAGATGGAAATCAACTTCCGTCATGGCGATGCGCTGTCCCTGGCCGACCAGATCCTGGTGTTCAAGCGCACCATGCGTGAGGCCGCGCTCAAGCACAACGTAGCCGCCACCTTCATGGCCAAGCCCATGACCGGCGAGCCCGGCAGCGCGATGCACTTGCACCAGAGCATCATCGACATCGCCACCGGCAAGAACGTCTTCTCTAATGAAGACGGGACCATGAGCCAGCTGTTCCTCAATCACATTGGCGGCCTGCAGAAATTCATCCCTGAATTGCTGCCGCTGTTTGCGCCGAACGTGAACTCGTTCCGCCGCTTCCTGCCCGACACCTCGGCGCCGGTGAACGTGGAGTGGGGCGAAGAAAACCGCACCGTCGGCCTGCGCGTACCGGATGCCGGCCCGCAGAACCGTCGCGTGGAAAACCGCCTGCCGGGCGCCGACGCCAATCCGTACCTGGCGATTGCCGCCAGCTTGCTGTGCGGCTACATCGGTATGGTCGAAGGCCATAACCCGAGCGCGCCGGTGGTGGGCCGAGGTTACGAGCGCCGCAACCTGCGCCTGCCGTTGACCATCGAAGACGCCCTGGAGCGTATGGAAAACAGCAAGACCATCGAAAAATATTTGGGTCAAAAATTCATCACAGGCTACGTCGCGGTCAAGCGGGCCGAGCATGAAAACTTCAAGCGCGTGATCAGTTCGTGGGAGCGGGAATTCCTGCTCTTCGCCGTCTGATGCGTCGGGCGCGCCTTGGGATTGGCGCGCCCACACCTGAAAAGTCTAGGAGATTGGTATGTCCAGCAACAACCCGCAAACCCGTGAATGGCAAGCCTTGAGCAATGATCACCACCTGGCGCCGTTCAGCGACTTCAAGCAATTGAAAGTGAAAGGCCCACGGATTATCACCAAAGCCCACGGCGTTTACCTGTGGGACAGCGAAGGCAACAAGATCCTCGACGGCATGGCCGGCCTGTGGTGCGTGGCGATCGGTTACGGTCGCGACGAACTGGCTGACGCCGCCGCCAAGCAGATGAAAGAGCTGCCGTACTACAACCTGTTCTTCCAGACCGCTCACCCACCGGTGCTGGAACTGGCCAAGGTGATTTCCGAGATCGCACCGGCCGGCATGAACCACGTGTTCTTCACCGGCTCAGGCTCGGAAGGCAACGACACCATGTTGCGCATGGTCCGCCACTACTGGGCGATCAAGGGCCAGCCGAACAAGAAGATCATCATCAGCCGCAAGAATGGCTATCACGGCTCCACCGTGGCCGGCGCCAGCCTGGGCGGCATGACGTACATGCATGAACAGGGCGACTTGCCGATCCCGGGCATCACCCATATCGCCCAGCCGTACTGGTATGGCGAAGGCGGCGACATGAGCCCGGAAGAGTTCGGGGTATGGGCCGCCAACCAGCTTGAAGAGAAGATCCTGGAACTGGGCGTGGACAATGTCGGTGCCTTTATTGCCGAGCCGATCCAGGGTGCCGGTGGCGTGATCGTGCCGCCAGAGACCTACTGGCCGCGCATCAAGGAAATCCTCGCCAAGTACGACATCCTATTCGTCGCCGATGAAGTGATCTGCGGTTTCGGCCGTACCGGTGAATGGTTCGGCAGCGACTTCTACGGCCTCAAGCCACACATGATGACCATCGCCAAGGGCCTGACCTCGGGTTACATCCCTATGGGTGGCCTGATCGTGCACGACGACGTGGTTGCCGTGCTCAATGAAGGCGGTGATTTCAACCACGGCTTCACCTATTCCGGTCACCCGGTGGCGGCAGCGGTAGCCCTGGAAAACATCCGGATTCTGCGCGATGAAAAAATCGTTAACCGTGTGCACGAAGAAACGGCACCGTATTTGCAGAAACGTCTGAGGGAACTGGCTGATCACCCGTTGGTGGGTGAAGTTCGCGGTGTCGGCATGCTCGGGGCGATTGAGCTGGTGCAGGACAAGGCCACGCGCAAACGTTACGAAGGCCGTGGTGTGGGCATGATCTGCCGCACGTTCTGCTTCGAGAATGGCCTGATCATGCGCGCCGTGGGCGACACCATGATCATTTCGCCTCCGCTGGTGATCAGCAAGGCGGAAATCGACGAGCTGGTGACCAAGGCTCGCCAGTGCCTGGACCTGACTTTGGCGGCATTGCAAGGCTAAGTGCTAGGCTCAGTGCGCTGCGGCTTCGGGCGCTGCGTCCGGGCAGTTACAAAAACGCAGTAATAAAGGGGGCTTTGGTTGAAAGCCGGCCCCTGAACTTGCCAGACTGTCGCCGTGTTTTGTTGCCCTTTGGAAGGGTCGTGAGACGACTAAAGAACGTGGCCCAAAAAAGAAAAAATTGGAGCATCACCAAATGAAGGCATTAGGTTTGAAGAACGCTGGCAAGACCCTCCTTGCGTTGTCCCTGATGGGCGCAATGGCGGGCGCGGCCCAGGCAGACGATAAAGTGCTGCACGTCTACAACTGGTCCGACTACATTGCACCGGACACCATCGCCAACTTTGAAAAAGAGTCGGGCATTAAAGTGGTGTACGACGTTTTTGACAGCAACGAGACCCTGGAAGCCAAGTTGCTGGCAGGCAAGTCCGGTTACGACATCGTCGTTCCGTCGAACAACTTCCTCGCCAAGCAGATCAAGGCCGGTGTCTATCAGGAGCTGGACAAGTCCAAGCTGTCCAACTACGCCAACCTGAACAAATCCCTGCTTAAAGCCGTGTCGGTCAGCGACCCGGACAACAAGCACGCTTTCCCGTACATGTGGGGCTCGATCGGCATCGGTTACAACCCGGAGAAGGTCAAGGCTGCGCTGGGCGTGGACAAGATCGACTCGTGGGACGTGCTGATGAAGCCGGAAAACATCGCCAAGCTGAAAAGCTGCGGCGTGAGCTTCCTCGACTCGCCAACCGAAATGCTGCCGGTGGCGCTGCATTACCTGGGCCTGCCGACCGACACCCAGAAAAAAGCTGACCTCAAGCAAGCCGAGGACCTGTTCCTCAAGCTGCGCCCATCGATCGGCTATTTCCACTCGTCCAAGTACATCTCGGACCTGGCCAACGGCAACATCTGCGTGGCCGTGGGCTACTCCGGGGACATCCAGCAAGCCAAGTCCCGCGCGGCTGAAGCCGGTGGCAAGGTCAAGGTTGCCTACGACATTCCGAAAGAAGGCGCCGGTAGCTTCTATGACATGGTCGCCATCCCTAAAGATGCCGAAAACGTCGATGCTGCCTACAAGTTCATGAACTACCTGCTCAAGCCGGAAGTCATGGCCGCTATCACCAACAGCGTCCGCTTCCCGAACGGTAACGAGAAAGCCACCGCACTGGTCGACAAAGACATCACCAGCGACCCGGGCATTTACCCGCCAGCGGATGTGCAGGCCAAGCTCTACGCCATTGCTGACTTGCCGGCTGCGACTCAGCGTGAAATGACGCGCAGCTGGACCAAAATCAAATCGGGCAAATAAGCCTTTGAACCGTGGGGGCGGCGAACCGCCGCTCCCACAAATTAAATGACAGAAAGCTTTGCCGGATCGGTTTATCGAGGGTAAGTTGCGCGCCGGTTTTGTTGCCGGGCAACAACTTCGGGCCCAACTATTTAAGAGGACCTCCACTTGCCAATTTCTTTATTTCGCAAAGCCTTGCTGGTGGGTGCAGGTATCACGCTGGCTGTCAGCGTGCAGGCCGCGCCGACGGTGCATATTTATAACTGGTCGGACTACATCGGCGCCGACACCCTGGCCAACTTTGAAAAGGCCAGCGGCATCAAGCCGGTGTATGACGTGTTTGATTCCAACGAAACCCTGGAAGGCAAGTTGCTCGCCGGGCGTACCGGTTATGACGTGGTCGTGCCGTCCAACCACTTCCTCGGCAAGCAAATCAAAGCCGGGGCGTTTCAGAAGCTCGACAAGTCGTTGCTGACTAACTATTCCAATCTGGACCCGGCGCTGCTCAAGCGTCTGGAAAAGAACGACCCGGGTAACCAATACGCCGTGCCGTATCTGTGGGGCACCAACGGCATTGGTTACAACGTCGAAAAAGTCAAAGAAGTGCTGGGCGTCGACCATATCGATTCCTGGGCCGTGCTGTTCGAGCCGGAAAACATGAAGAAGCTGGCCACTTGCGGGGTCTCGTTCATGGACTCGGCGGATGAAATGCTGCCGGCGGTGCTCAACTACATGGGCCTGAACCCTAACAGTACCAACCCTGAAGACTACAAGAAGGCCGAAGAGAAGCTGCTCAAAGTGCGGCCCTACGTGACCTATTTCCATTCTTCCAAATACATCTCTGACCTGGCCAACGGCAACATCTGCGTGGCGGCAGGTTTCTCCGGTGATGTGTTCCAGGCCAAGGCTCGCGCAAGCGAGGCAGGCAAAGGCGTGAACATCGCCTACGCGATTCCGAAAGAAGGCGGCAACCTCTGGTTTGACGTGCTGGCGATCCCCAAGGATGCGACCAACGTCAAAGAGGCTCACGCCTTCATCAACTATTTACTGCAACCTGAGGTGATCGCTCAGGTCAGTGATTACGTCGGTTACGCCAACCCTAACCCCGGGGCGGACAAACTGATGAAGCAATCGATACGCACTGACGCAGCGGTTTACCCACCGCAGGCGGTTCTCGACCGGACGTTCGTCAACTTCGAGCTACCCCCGAAAGTGCAGCGTTTAATGACCCGTAGCTGGACCAAGGTCAAAACGGGCAAGTAAGGCTTAAAGCTCAAACTATCCAAGGTTTCGCCCGTATTGGGCGAACCTCAAATTTTGTTGGGAGTTTCGTAAATGGCAGTTGCCTCCGGCGCCTATAAGAAAGCCCTCGAGGGCGACCAGACACCGAAAAAGGTGCTGGTCAAAATCGACCGGGTCACGAAGAAGTTCGACGAGACGATCGCCGTGGACGATGTGTCCCTGGAAATCAAGAAAGGCGAGATCTTCGCCTTGCTCGGCGGATCAGGTTCGGGCAAATCCACCTTGCTGCGCATGCTCGCAGGCTTCGAGCGCCCAACGGAAGGTCGCATTTACCTCGATGGTGTGGACATTACCGATATGCCGCCCTACGAGCGGCCGATCAACATGATGTTCCAGTCCTACGCCTTGTTCCCGCACATGACCGTGGCGCAGAACATTGCGTTCGGCCTGCAACAGGACAAGATCCCCAAGGCTGAAGTCGACGCCCGCGTGGCCGAGATGCTCAAGCTGGTGCAGATGAGCCAGTACGCCAAGCGCAAGCCGCACCAGTTGTCCGGTGGTCAGCGTCAGCGTGTGGCCTTGGCGCGTTCCCTGGCCAAGCGCCCGAAACTGCTGCTGCTCGACGAGCCGATGGGCGCACTCGACAAGAAGCTGCGTTCGCAGATGCAACTGGAACTGGTAGAGATCATCGAGCGCGTGGGCGTGACCTGCGTGATGGTGACCCACGACCAGGAAGAAGCCATGACCATGGCCGAGCGTATCGCGATCATGCACCTGGGCTGGATCGCCCAGATCGGCAGCCCGATCGACATCTACGAAACGCCTACCAGCCGTCTGGTGTGCGAGTTCATCGGCAACGTGAACATTTTCGACACCCAGGTGGTGGACGACGCCGAAGGCCACGCGGTGCTCAAGTGCCCGGACCTGGACCGTGACATCTACGTGGGCTATGGCATCGCCACCTCGGTGGAAGACAAGTCGGTGACCTACGCCATCCGCCCGGAAAAGCTGTTGGTTACCACCGAAATGCCGACCTGCGAGCACAACTGGTCCAGCGGCAAGGTGCATGACATCGCCTACCTGGGCGGCCACTCGGTGTTCTATGTGGAACTGCCGAGCGGCAAGCTGGTGCAGTCCTTCGTCGCCAACGCCGAACGCCGTGGCCAGCGCCCAACCTGGGGTGACCAGGTGTACGTGTGGTGGGAAGACGACAGCGGCGTGGTACTTCGCTCATGAACATGAAGAAGTTCAAACGCCAGCTGCAACGAATAACACCCGGTGGCCGGCATGTGGTCATCGGGATCCCTTTCCTCTGGCTGTTCCTGTTTTTCGCACTGCCGTTCTTCATCGTCTTGAAGATCAGCTTTGCCGAAGCCGACGTGGCGATCCCGCCTTACACCGAGATCTACACCTTCGTTGAGCAAAAGCTGCAATTGGTGCTCAACCTGGGCAACTACGCGATGCTCGGCGACGACGAGTTGTACATCGCCGCGTACCTGGGCTCGCTGAAGATGGCGTTTTTCAGCACGATTCTGTGCCTGTTGATCGGCTACCCGATGGCCTATGCCATTGCCAGCGCGCGCAAAGAAATGCAGACCGTGCTGGTGCTGCTGATCATGATGCCGACCTGGACCGCGATCCTGATCCGCGTGTATGCGTGGATGGGCATCCTCAGCAACAACGGGTTGCTCAATAGCTTCCTGATGTCCATCGGCTTGATCAACGAGCCGCTGCAGATCCTCAACACCAATATCGCGGTGTACATCGGCGTGGTCTATTCGTACCTGCCGTTCATGATCCTGCCGCTGTACGCCAACCTGGTCAAACACGACCAGAGCCTGCTGGAAGCCGCGTCCGACCTGGGCTCGAGCACCTTCAACAGCTTCTGGAAAATCACTGTGCCGCTGTCCAAGAACGGCATCATCGCCGGCTGCATGCTGGTGTTCATTCCGGTAGTGGGCGAGTTCGTGATCCCGGAACTGCTCGGCGGTCCGGAAACCCTGATGATCGGTAAAGTGTTGTGGCAAGAATTCTTCAACAACCGTGACTGGCCTGTGGCCTCTGCCCTGGCGGTGGTGATGCTGGCGATCCTGATCGTGCCGATCATCCTGTTCAACCGCAGCCAAGCCAAAGAGATGGAGGGCAAGATATGAAGCGCGTCAGTTTCTCAAGCTTCATGCTGGTGGCGGGGTTGTTGTTCATCTACCTGCCGATGCTGATCCTGGTGATCTACTCGTTCAACGAATCCAAACTGGTGACGGTGTGGGGCGGTTGGTCGATCAAGTGGTACGTGGGCCTGCTGGACAACACCCAGTTGATGGGCTCGGTGGCGCGCTCCCTGGAAATCGCCTGCTACACGGCGGTGGCTGCGGTGGCGCTGGGTACACTGGCAGCTTTCGTGCTGACGCGCATCAGCCAGTTCAAGGGCCGCACGCTGTTCGGCGGCCTGGTGACGGCGCCGTTGGTGATGCCCGAAGTGATCACCGGTCTGTCGCTGTTGCTGCTGTTCGTGGCCATGGCGCAGATGATCGGCTGGCCCCAGGAACGTGGCATCGTCACCATCTGGATCGCCCACACCACGTTCTGTGCCGCGTATGTGGCAGTGGTGGTGTCGGCGCGCTTGCGTGAGCTGGACCTGTCGATTGAAGAAGCGGCCATGGACCTGGGCGCGCGGCCGTGGAAGGTGTTCTTCCTGATCACTATCCCGATGATCGCGCCGTCGTTGGCGGCGGGCGGCATGATGTCGTTCGCGCTGTCCCTGGATGACCTGGTACTTGCCAGCTTCGTGTCGGGCCCGGGTTCAACCACCTTGCCGATGGAAGTGTTCTCGGCGGTACGTCTTGGGGTTAAACCCGAGATCAACGCCGTGGCCAGCCTGATTCTGCTGGCGGTGTCGCTGGTGACCTTCCTGGTGTGGTTCTTCAGCCGCCGTGCTGAAGAGCATCGCAAGAAAGCTATCCAGCAAGCGATTGAAGAAGCCGCGGCGGATGGCTGGCAGCAGCCGGACAAGCGCCGGGCGCCTGCACCGGTCTAACTGCCGGAGTGGGTTAAAAATGTGGGAGCTGGCTTGCCTGCGATGGCGGTGTGTCAGTCGACAGATAAGTCGATTGACATGGCCTCATCGCAGGCAAGCCAGCTCCCACAGTCGTTTTGCAGTGTTTGTAAAATTGGGTTTCAGGCAGCCCACGGCGACTTGCGAATCACCTCCACAAAATTCATCGGCTTGAACCCCGGCTCCTGATCCACCAGCACGTCGGTCTTCACGTTGCCAAACGTGGTCTGCGGGCGATGGCGCAAGCCGTCGGCAAACGCGCAGATGATGCACTCCTTGAATCCTTCACCGCGTGGGTGTGCATGCACCACGGCTTCGCGCTGCTCGTGGGTAAACGCGGCGTAGTCCATGCCCAGCACGTCCATCTCGACACCAGCAGTTACCAGCGCCACGGTCGGGCGCAGATGCTGCGGCACGCCCGGCGTGGTGTGCAGGGCGATGGACAGCCACACTTGCTCGATGTCGTCATCGCTCAGGCCGTAAGGCTTGAGGAAGTCGGCGGCGGCGTTGGCGCCGTCCACTTCGAAACGCTCGTTGTCGCTGCGGTGGCCTTGCACCAGGCCCAGATCATGGAACATTGCGCCGACGTAAAGCAGCTCCGGGTTGTAGGCCAGTTGCTTGCGATCACCGCTCAAGGCACCGAACAGGAACACCCGGCGGGAGTGGTGGTAGAGCAGGTCGGACTCGACGTCGCGGATGTATTCGGTGGTGGCCTTGGCCAGGGCGCTGTCCGGGATCTGGATGCCGGCGATGGGGGTACTCATGGTCGTTCTCCTCAACAAAGCGCCGGGGGTGGCGCCGATGAGTCCAGTCTGGTCGCGCGCCCGCGACGGGGCCATCGCAGCGAGGGTGCGATCCCGGCCAATGTGCCGCCACATCGTGCCATGGGTGTACTCGGGCAAATGTGGGAGCTGGCTTGCCTGCGATAGCATCACCTCGGTATACCTGATACACCGCAGTGTCTGCATCGCAGGCAAGCCAGCTCCCACAGGGTTTCGTGTTCGCCAGATATAAGGTTTCGCCATGCATAGAACCATCGCCATCCTGATCTTCCCCGGTGTCCAGTCACTGGACGTGACCGGCCCCATGGATGTGTTCTGCGAGGCCAACCGTTTTCTACCGACCGAAGACCACTACCAGCTTGAAGTGATCGGCCTGGGCCACGGCACGATGGCCGCTTCCAACGGTTTGTCGTTGCAGGCCCACCGGCATTACAGCGAAGCCTTGAGCGCCTACGATCTGTTGCTGGTCGCCGGAGGCCCGCAATTGCCCTTCGAAGATTTCGGTGCCCCGTTTGATGATTGGCTGCGCGGTGCAGCCGAAAGAGCCCAACGCTTCGGTTCGATCTGCAACGGCGCTTTCATGCTGGCGCGCGCCGGCTTACTCGATGGAAAAACCGTCACCACTCATTGGAACGATGCCGCTGATCTGGCGCGTCTGTGCCCCTCGGCCCAGGTAGATGCTGACCGCCTCTACGTGCAGGACGGCAACCTCTACACCTCGGCCGGGGTGACGGCAGGTATCGATTTGTCGCTGTACCTCCTGGCCCAGGACCATGGCCCGGAAGTAGCGTTGAGCGTGGCCAAGCGCCTGGTGGTATTCACCCAGCGTTCGGGCGGGCAGTCACAGTTCAGCCCGTTCCTCACACCTCATGCAGAGTCCACCTCGGCGGTGGCGTTGGTGCAGTTGTATGTGCTGGCGAATCTGACCGGGGATTTGACCATTGCCGACCTGGCCAAGGCGGCCAATATGAGCGCGCGCAATTTCTCCCGGGTGTTTGCCCGTGAAGCACGCATAACCCCGGCGGAGTTTGTCGAGCGGGCGCGGGTGGATGCGGCGCGGGTGATGCTCGAAAGCAGCCCTGCGCCGCTCAAGACCGTGGCCTATCAATGCGGGTTTCGCGATGCCCAGCACATGCGCAGTGTCTTCAACCGCCGGCTGGGCGTAACGCCGCAACAATTCAGGCTCAACTTTGCGGCACCGGTTTGAGTGTGTCGTAGGCTTCCAGGGCGCGCAGTGAGTAGATATATGCCGCGCCCGCGTTCAGGGAAATTGCGGTGGCCAGGGTCGCGGCCACTTCTTCGCGGGTCGCGCCGGCTTTGATCGCCGCATCCGCATGCACGCCGATGCAGCCGTCACAGCGCGTGGTGATGGCCACGGCGATGGAAATCAGCTCACGGGTCTTGGCGTCGAGCACGTTGTTTTCCTCGGCAGCCTCGCCCAACGCCATGTACGCTTTGACCATCTTCGGGTTGCTCTTGCCCAGCGCGCCAAAGGCTTTCTTTACGGTAGGCAGCAAGTCGGACCAGTTATTGAACATTGCGGTAACTCCTGAACAGGTTGGGTGTGAAGCTAGTCTGTGCTGTTCGGGGTTGGGGGCATTGTTCAATCCGCTCATCTTTTTGACCGATGTTCGCAAATGAATTCGATCGACACCCTTATCACGCTGGCCAACCTGCGCGGCAGCCTGGATTTGCGTTGCCAGTTCCAGGGCGACTGGGCGCTGGATCACGCGCCGGAGAATTTGGGCGTGGCGCCGTATCACATTGTGCTCAGCGGCACCTGCCGCGCCGAGTTGACGGGCGGGCAGCACGTAACGCTGGGGGAGGGCGATATCCTGCTGATGCCCGGTGGCGCCACCCATTTGTTGCGCAGTCCAGGTTCACGCATTCAGCCGATGCCTCCGAGGGTGATTGAGGGCGGTTTACTTCCGGTCCATCGCCTGGGTGGCGAACGGGTGGACTTGGACATGCTCTGCGGCAGCTTTCACTACAACCGGCAGTCGTTGTTGTTTGCCGCGTTGCCGGAGTATCTGGTGGTGTCCAGTCGGCAGTGGCAGGGCGATGGGCAATTGGCTGCGTTGATTGCTTTGTTGCGCAGCGAAGCGGATGGGCAGCAACTGGGCGCCCGCTCGTTTATCGATGCACTGTCGTCGGCCTTGTTCACCCTGATCCTGCGCACCTGGCTGACCCTTCAGGCGCCGGTGGCCGGCACCTTCGCCTTGCTCGCCGACAAACGCCTGAGCAAGGCCTGGCAGGCGATGCTGGCCGAGCCCGGCCATGAGTGGACCATCGACAGCCTGGCCTTGGTTGCGACGATGTCGCGAGCGACCTTCATGCGTGCCTTTGTGAAGGTGGCGGGTGTATCCCCGTGGGTGCTGCTGACCCAGTTGCGTATGGAGTTGGCGTTCAATCTGCTGCGCCAGTCACGCCTGAGCCTGATGGATATCGCCGCCCAGGTGGGTTACCAGTCGCAGGCTGCGTTCAGCAAGAAGTTCAAGGAAACCTACGGCGAGGCGCCGGGGCGGATGCGGGCTCGTTAGTCGCTACAACACAAAGCAAATGTGGGAGCGGGCTTGCTCGCGAATGCGGTGTGCCAGTCGATACATCTGGTGACTGATACTCCGCATTCGCGAGCAAGCCCGCTCCCACATTGACCGCATTCTTCCAGCACTATTTTCTCGCAGGCAACAGCTTCAGCGTGCCCCGCGTATTCGCCGTCACTTCCTCATCACTGAAATGCGCCTGTTCGTACCCGCCTTCAATGTAGGTTTCGGCCTGGTCGCCATAGTGCCGGTCAAACGGCACACCGCTTTGCCCTACCGGGTTGATGGTCAGGGCGTGGGCCGGGTCGGCGAAGTCGATCAATCGACGGGTCGATGGGCCATAAGTGACCGGCCAGGGCGCGGGGCCGATCATCGCCGACTGGTTGTTTGGCACTTCGTGGGTGCCGGGCGCCGGGAACGGGCCCACATTGAAGACCTTGTCCAGTGGCTTCTGCATGCCTAACGGGTGGCCGTGGGTCAGGGTGTGGGCCTTGCCCCACTGCCATTGCGTCGGGTCATCGCCGAAGGTGGCTTTGAGGTGAGCCAGGCTGTTGTCCCAGGCGAGCTTGACGGTGTCGGCGCGCTTGCCGTTCCACCAGGGCGAGTCCGGCGAGGCGGCCAGGCGTGGCAGCGCGGCGTCGATCACCCGAGTACCGAGCAGGGTTTTAAACAGGGCGTCGCCCAGTTTTGGGTGGAAGGCCGCGTCGGTGAGGTTAAACAGGAACTGATTGAAGAGTGTGGCGCTGGTGGAGTCCAGCGGATAGTCGCCTTTCCAGGCGGCCAATTGTTCTACCAGTTTCAACTGCGCCGGGTCCTTGACCACGTCACGCAGCACCGGCAACAGCGGTGCCAGCAAGCGTGGGCCGTAGGCGGTGGTCGTGCCCAGTTGCAAGGCTTGGCTGTTGTTCACGTCCCACTTCACGCTTTTGTCGCTCAACTGCGTGTTCAATTGCTGGCCACGGTCGGCCAGGTTGTAGTAACCGGGGATTTCCATGCCGGTGGGTGAGGCCGGCTGGGCATTGGCCGACACCACGTAACCCCGCGCCGGGTTTTCTTCCTGGGGGTTGGCGCTGAAAGGGTAGAAACCCAGCTTGTCGGCCTGGGCGGTGCTGCCGTCGAGAATGAACGCCGGGTTGACCCCGGCCGGGCGGATCGGCAATTGCGCCGCCGCCCACCAGCCGATATCACCCTTGGCATTTGCCCATACGATATTCAGGCCCGGTGCAGAAACCTTGGCCGCCGCGGCGCGCACCTTGGCCAGGGTATCGGCGCGGTTGAGCTGGTAGAAACCTTCGAGGATCGGATTCTCGGTATCGAGGAATGCCCACCACATGGCAATCGGCGTGTTGCCGGCATTCTCGCCGAGTACATCATTGATGATCGGGCCGTGGGGCGACTGGCGCAGAGTGAGGGTCACCGGTGCCTGGCCCTTCACCGCGATCTGTTGCTCGCTGCTGGTCATGTTGACCCATTGGCCGTGGTACCAGACCTGGTTGGGGTTGTCGGGGTTGACCTTTTCGGCGATCAGGTCGAGGTCATCGTTCTGGAACATGGTCAGGCTCCAGCCGAAATCCAGGTTGTGCCCCAGGAACGCCACCGGCACCAGCGCGTTGTGATAGCCGTAGAGCTCAAAGCCGGGTGCGGAGAGCTGCGCTTCGTACCACACCGACGGTACCGAGAAACGGATATGCGGGTCGCCCGCCAGCAAGGGCTTGCCGCTCTTGGTGCGGCTGCCGCTGATGGCCCAGGCGTTGCTGCCTTCGAACTGCGGCAAGCCATTCTCGGCCAAGGCCCTGTCGCTCAAGGAGGCAAGCGCGCCGAGCGTCTGCCAATCACGGGCGGCCAGGTTAAGCGCGCCTTTGGGCTGCCAGTCGAGGTCGAAGACTTTCAGGTAGTCGCCGCCCAATTGGTCGCGTACGTAAGTCAGCAGCGGCTCGGTACGAAACGCGGCGGCAAAGCTGTAGGCCATGTACCCGGCGACGCTGATGGTGTCCTCAGCGGTAAACCGCCGCTTGGGGATGCCCAGTACGTCAAACTCCATTGGGCTGGCGTGGCTGTCCTGAAATTGGTTGATCCCGTCCAGGTAGGCTTGCAAGGCCTTCCAGGCCGGCGAATCGTGGTCCATGTGTTCCACGTAACTCAAGGCGCGTTCGCGAATGCGCAGGCTGCGGAACAGCTTGTCGGTCTCGAGCATCTTCGGGCCCAGTATCTCGGCCAGTTCGCCACGGGCCAGGCGCCGCATGATCTCCATCTGGAACAGCCGGTCCTGTGCATGCACATAGCCGAGGGCGCGGTACAGGTCGGTCTCGTTCTCGGCCCGCAGGTGCGGCACGCCCCGGTCGTCATAGCGCACGGTGACCGCGCCTTGCAGGTTGGCGAGTGTTTCGGTGCCCTGGCGGGTGGGTTGCTTGCTGTAGACATACCAGCCGGCGCCGGCCATGAGGGCGGCAATCAGGATAGCGAGCACGGTCAGGCTGCGTTTCATGGACGGTCCTTGAGTCATTCACCTTGAAGGTCAACGGAGTCTAATAGGTTTGGCGAGGGCTGAGGGAAATGCTGATATCGCGCACGATGCGCCGCTGTGACAGCCGAGGTTCAAGTGTTGAGCACCCTGAATACGCTACTATTGCGCCCGTCATCTTTGAGCTTTTTTCCATGACTTGCGCCCCGCAACCCATTCCAGACTCCAGCCGCTCCGAGGTTGCCTATGCGTGCTGCCTGGAAGCGCAGTCGCTGATCAGCCGCTTTTTGCAGCACCCGCCAGTGGGCTTCGATGCTCGTCTGTCCGACCAGGGCCTGCCGTATTTCTTTACGCCCTTCGACCTGTTGACCACCGCCGACGATGCGTTCGAAAAGCGTGTTCGCAGCTGGCCCGGGTATCGTTTCTGGAATGCCTGGCTGCGTGTCGACAGTTGTTTTGTGGGGACCACGGTCAGTGAATATTCACCACTGCCCCAAGACGTGTCGCCTCAGGACCTCGCGCAGTGGTTGCAAGAGGCGTGCGCGCCGCAGCGCAAGCTCACCATCGTCAAAGACGTGCCGTGCGACTCTCCGCTGCTCAGCGAGGCGGATAACCGCTACGCGCAAGCCTTGATCGATGAGTGCACCCGGCGCGGTTTCATCAGCCTCGAGGGGCAGGCGCTGGCCTACGTGCCGATCAACTTTGCCACGGTTGATGAGTACCTGGCGCGCTTGTCCCACAGCCGTCGCCGCAATATCCGACGCAAACTGCGCAGCCGTGAGGCGTTGCGGGTGGAAGTCCTGGACACCGGTGATGCGCGCTTCAACGATGACGCCTGGCTCACGCAGTTGTACGGGTTGTACAAGGCGGTGTACGACCAGAGCGAGATCCATTTTGACCTGCTCACCCCTGAATTTTTCAGCAGCCTTCTGCGGGACGCCTGCAGTAACGGGCGCGTGTTCTGCTATTGGCACTGCGACGAGCTGATCGGCTACAACCTGTGCTACGTGGAGGGCGACAAGCTGCTCGACAAGTACATCGGCCTTAGCTACCCGCTGGCGCTGGAGTTCAACCTGTATGTCGTCAGTTGGTTTGTGAACCTTGAATATGCGCTGGCCAATGGGCTGAAATTTTATGTGGCGGGTTGGACCGACCCGCAGGTCAAGGCCAGCCTGGGCGCCGACTTTACCTTTACCCGCCATCTGGTCTGGGTGCGTAACCCGCTGTTGCGCAAGCTGGGCAACCGGTTCCGTCATCACTTTGAAAGTGATACCCAGTGGCATCAGGAGCACACCTCATGAGCCAGGCCCGACCGCCGCTGATTCTCGATTTCGACAGTGCCGTCAGTGACATTCCCGGCGCGATTACGTTGCCGTTGCAGGCCTGGCAGGAAAAAATCCGTTTCGGCTGCCGCTGGGCACAATTCAAAGAGCTGGAAACCGCCCTGCACGCACAAATGCCCAGCGATTACGGCTGTGTATTTACCGGCAGCGGTGATTATCACCACCTCAGCCAGCTGTTGTTGAATCGCCTGCCGACGCAGCAGAAGTTCCAGCTGATCATCTGCGACAACCATCCCGATAACATGCGCTACCCGTTCGGCATCCACTGCGGCTCCTGGGTCTACTGGGCCAGCCGCTTGCCGCAGGTCGAGCATGTGCATGTGTTGGGCATCGGTTCGCAGGATATTGGCCTGGGCCACGCGTGGGAGAATCACTGGTCGCCGCTGCTCAAGCGCAAGTTGACCTACTGGAACGTCAACGTCGACACGCGCTGGATGAACTGGATCGGCGCCGGGCGCAGTAATCGTGCCTTCAGCAATGCAGATGCGCTGATGCGCGCGTTCCTGGCACAGTTTGACCGTTCACTGCCGGTGTACCTGTCCATCGATAAAGATGTGCTGAGCCCGGAAGTGGTGAACACCAACTGGGATCAGGGCGAATTCCTGGAGCAGCATCTGAACGACCTGATCAGTGCCTGCCAGGGCCAGATCATTGGCGCGGACATCACTGGCGATGTGTCGGCCTACCACTATGAAAGCAAGTTCAAACGTTGGTTGAGTGCCTCCGATGGCCAGGAAGAACTGCCTGAGGCCCAGGTGCAGATCTGGCAACAGCAGCAGAACGAGCTGAACAGCCGCCTGGTGGCGCGTATCAACGAAGGCTGGCGACGATAGCCTTGAGTTGCTTGAGTATCTGTTCGAAGTGTTCGTCCGTCAGCCAATGGCTGTTACTGATCGACAGTGTGCGGGTCGCGAACGCCTGGGCTTGGCTGATATCGCCGCCAGGCTGCAGCAGCGGGGCCACGTCGGGGTAGTCCGGCAATGTGTGGATAAACAGGCGGGTCACGCCCAGCCCCGAGGTCCACAACTGCGCCATCGCCGCATCCCGGGCCTGTGCAGACGGCATCATCACCATCAGAAAGGGCCAGGTGCCTTGTTGGCCTGGTCTGTCCATAACGACCGAGACGCCGGGCAAGGCATTCAAGCGAGCTGCACGGCGCAAGGCCCGGGCGCGGCCTTGCTGCAAGTAATCGGGCAGGCGAGCCAGTGCGGCGGCGCCGACCTTCTGGCGATAGCCGCCCAGGCGGTGCAACGGGATGTCATTCACCGAAAAGTCGTCGCCCACGGCACTCACTTCATCGCCCTGTTCCAGCGCTTTGCGCAACGGCTTGCCATACACATAGTGCAAGCCGCGCGGTTGGTAAAGCAGCGCGTAACCCCACAACTCGGCGCTGCGTTGCAGCTCCCAGCGCAGGCTGAAAGGCAGGTCCTGTGCGCATTGGCGGTGCAGCGCCTGATGCAACACCGGGTCGCGGCTGAACAGCACGCCGCCTTCGGCCGTCGTCAGCCCTTTGCCCAGCGCCATGCTGAAAAATCCCACATCACCTTTGAGCCCGACGCTGC